>JAYTTT010000083.1:0-35678 GCA_043744895.1 Gemmatimonadota bacterium
CCCGCTGAAACCGGTCCCGCATCTCCTTCGGGTTATAACCGTAAAGGTCCCGCGCCCCGACCCAATAGACCTGCTCCTGCCCAGTCCGATGATTGTAGACCCCGAACTGCCCCTTGCAGTTCGAATAGGTGATCTCAGGATCACCAGGTTTCGGGATTGCCGGGCCGGTTTCGCATCCCCCGATCTGCTTCCAGAGCGCCGCCGGATGGTCGATGCCCCAGCTGTACGGCGGCAGACTTGGCACCGCAATCGTGGAATTGTCCTGCTGGCCGGCGTAAATCCAATAGGGCGTCGCATCATCGACCGCCACCTGATAGAGCTCGGCCGTCGGCTGATTCAGCTGGGTCGACCAGCTCCGCCCGTCGTCCTGGGTCACGTTGGCGCCGCCGTCGTTCGACTGAATCCAGATCTTCGGGTTCTTCGGGTTGATCCACATGTCGTGGTTGTCCCCGTGCGGCACCGAACGCCGCTGCCAATTCTTTCCCCCGTCCGGCGACTCGAAGAAGCTGGTCGAGTTCACGAACAACCGGTCGGCGTTGGTCGGGTCGGCATCGAGATTGGTATAGTAGAAAGGCCGGTCCAGCAGCGACGCCTGCGTGCTCATCAGCCGCCAGGTGGCCCCGCGGTCGTCGCTTCGGTACACCCCGCCTTCGCCGGCCGGGGCTTCGATCAAGGCATAGACCCGGTTCGGATCGGCCGCCGACACCGCCAGGTCGGCCTTGCCGAACAACCCGGTTGGCAGCCCGCCGCCAAGCTTGGCCCAGGTGTCGCCCCCGTCCGTGCTCTTGTAAATTCCGCCTTCACGGGCTCCGCTGATGATGGTCCACGGCTTCCGCTCCCCCCGCCACATCGTGGCGTAGATCTCTCTCGGGTTGTCGGGCGCCAGCTCGAGGTCGGCCGCTCCGGTCGAGTCGGATATGAACAACACTTGTTGCCAGGTGGCGCCCCCATCGAGCGTCCGATAGACCCCCCGCTCAGCGTTCGGTGCGAACGCCTGGCCGATCGCCGCCACGAACACGATCCGCGGATCAGTCGGATGGACCACCACCGCCCCGATCTGGCCGGTTTTAGAGAGGCCGGTCAGCCGCCAGGTCTTCCCGGCATCGGTCGACCGGTACACCCCCCGCCCGGTGATGACGTTGCTCCGAATTCCGTCCGAGCCGGTGCCGACGTAGATCGTACTCGGATCGGAGTCCGCCACGTCGATCGAACCAATCGACGGGCTCCCGAAGAACCCGTCGGATACGTTCTCCCACGTGATCCCGGCATTCGCCGTGCGCCAGACCCCGCCACCGGTACTGCCCATGTAGAACGTGGCCGGCTGATCGGCAATCCCCGCCACCGCGGTGACCCGACCGCCCCGAGTGGGCCCCACCATTCGAAACTTGAGATCCTGAAGCCCGGACGGCGAAACGCCACCTCCGCCTGCAGGGGGCTGGGCCCGAGCGAAACCGCCGCCGAAAAACCCGATCAAACTGACCCCGATGACCGCCCAAGGAAGTTTGCCTAACATGTTACCTCACAAATAGTTACGGATTTTGTTCGGCGCCGGCGCCCGATCTCGGCATGCGACGTGCTCGATGGAGCGGCCATGATGACCAATCACGTCGTCGCCCGATTTCGAGACGGTACCACCATGAAGGGTACCAGTCTCAACGTCGATCCGACCAAGAAGACCTGCCACATCCGGGGAGCGGATCAGAAAGTGGTCGAGGTTCGATTCATCGACCTCAAGGCATTGTTCTTCGTCAAAGATCCCGCCGGCAACCCCGCCCACAACGAAGCCACCGACCCGACCCCGGGCGACCCAAGGCTGGTCGGCGGGCGAAAGATCGCGGTCCGGTTCTCGGACGGTGAAACGATCGTCGGGATGTCGAACCGGTTTCCGCCCCTGGGCAACACCTTCTTCATGCTGCCGATCGACCCCAAGAGCAACAACCTGCGAATCCTCGTGAACCGCAGCGCCACCGTGGCCATTACCGAGGCGCCGAAGACCGCCGCGGCGTCCTAACGACCCAACTGTTTTTCCCGGGCGGCCCGGAACTCGTTCCCCGGCCGCCATTCCGGAAATCGATCGGCCTCCGCCACCCAATACCCCACCGTCAAGAGCAGCCGCAGATCCTCTACCGCCCCGTCGAGCTTCCAAAACGGTTTGACCTGATCCGACGGCTTATGGTAGTCCTCGGCCACGTACTGCTGCCGCGCCTTGATGCCGTAATCCGCCGGCTGGCCGATGTAGTCCACGCCGCCCTCGGCATAGAGCGCCGGAACCCCTTGCTTCGCGAAATTGAAATGATCGGACCGGTAGTAGTACCCCTTTTCCGACTCGGGATCAGGCCGGATGACCCGGCTCTGGAGCGCCGCTGCCTCCCTGATATAGTCGTCGAGTTCCGACGCCCCCAGCCCGATCACCGTCACGTCCTTGGTCCGGCCGCTGAGATTGAGCCCGTCGATGTTGATGTTCGCCAGCGTCTTCGCCAAGGGATAGAGAGGCGTGACCGAGTAATACTGCGACCCCAACAGCCCTTGTTCCTCGGCCGTCACCGACAAGAAAAGAATCGATCGCTTCGGCGGCGTCGGCAACGCTTTGAAGGCCCGGGCCAGTTGGAGCAGGGCGGCGGTGCCGGAGGCATTGTCGAGCGCCCCGTTGTAGATCGAGTCGCCGTTTACCTTGTCGCCGATCCCGAAGTGATCCCAATGCGCCGTGTAGACGATGTACTCGTCCCGGAGCTTGGGATCGCTCCCGGTGATCTTAGCCGCGACATTCCTGGAGTCGATGGTTCGGAGGCCGTTCTTGATTGTCATCGAGGCGGTGATGCCCAGCGGGACGGGAGCGAAGTCTCGCGTCGCGGCCTTGGCCTTGAGCCCGTCGAAGTCCTGGCCCGCCATCTTGAACAGCGCCCGGGCCTGGTCCAGCGTAATCCACCCCTCGATCGGGGCCCGGCTCATGTTCTTGTCGGCGGTGACCAGATCGAATTGCTCGCCCGTCTTACCCTGCACCACGGAGAACGGGTACCCTGACGGGCCGGTTTCGTGGACGATCAACACCGCGGCCGCGTGGTGCTTGATCCCCTGCTCATACTTGTACGTCCACCGGCCATAGTAGGTCATGGCCTTGCCCCCGAACTGGGTCGAATCAGGCAGCGGCGGGTCGTTCACCAGCATCACCAGTGTCTTGCCGGCGCCATCGAGCCCCTTGAAGTCGTCCCACTCGAACTGCGGCGCCTGGACCCCGTAGCCGACGAACACCATCTCCGAGTTCGCGATCGCGGCTGAGTCGGCCACGTGCTTGGTCCACGCGACGACATCCTTCTTGAACTCGAGCACCCGCTTGGCGGCGCCTTTGGTGACGACGAACTGCGGAGTGGGGCGCGGCGTGATCCCGACCAGCGGCACCTTCTGAATGTACGTGCCGTCCGGGTTGCCCGGTTCGAGGCCGATGGCTTTGAACTGCTGCTCCAAATAGGCCACGGTCCGATCCTCACCCAGGGTACCGGGGAGCCGTCCCAAGAACGAGTCGGAGGCCAGCATCGTGATCTCATCGAGCAACGGCTGCTCCTTCAGGACTTCGGAAGCCGCCTCCGGCAGCACCGGTCGGCCACCCTTTGCCTTGCCGGCGTCGTTCTGGTTCGCTCGGGCGCAACCCAATCCCGCCAAGCCCAACATCACCATCATCGTCTTGTGCATGGAAGAAGACCTGATCGAAGGGAACAGAAAACAACCGAGGCCGGTACAGCGGTACCGGCCTCGGAATACTAGACTGCCGAAATGCTCACGGCCCGAAACCAGGCGGCGACTTTTCGTTCCCTTTCCCCGTCAGCACCCGCCTGAAACACCAGAACGTCCCAACCCAGACAACTGCGAGGGACACTGTCATCGTGATCCAGCCACCGATTGTCATGAGTCAGTTCCTTTAGTCCGCGGGTTTCGTGTCGTCGATATCAAGACCCTGCGCCCGCCACCGGGTCTCACCCATTCTCACCACGACGAGCAAGAAGACCAACGTCGCCAAGATGACCATCACCCCGACCCGGGATCCGGTACTGGACCAGGCCGTCGTGATCCACGGCCCAAGATTCTGGAAGCAGAACGCCACGAAGATGATGATCAGATACGCCGGCGCGATGTATTTCATTACGATCTTGAAGATCGGCGGAATCTGCAACTCGGCGCCGCCATGAAGCTCCTTCCAGCCCCGCTCGATCCCAAACACCCAGCCAAAGTAGATGATCTGGACGGCCGCCATCATGTAGATGAGCAGGGTACCGACCCAGTCATCGAGCGTGTGCCAGAACACACCCCCTTGGGTGTACCACATGGTGAAGACCGCGCCGACCGTTCCCAAAACGGCGACCACCGACGTTGCCTTCCCGTGGGCCCAGCCCAGCGCCTCTTTGAGCAAGGCAACCGCCGGCTGGTACATCGACAGCGAACTGGTGATCGCCGCCAAGAACAACATGAAGAACCAGAGGGCGCCCACAACGTTCTCGAACACGCCCATGTGAGCGAAGACAACCGGCAGCGTCGCAAACCCGAGGCTGAAGGAGCCGTTCGCCACGGCCGCCGTGGTTCCCGAGAGCCCAAGGAACACGAACGCCGCGGTCAACGTGATCATCCCGCCGAAGCCGACCTCGAACAGTTCGTTGGTAGCGCTGGCGGTCAACCCTGACAAGGCAACATCGTCCGTGGGCTTGAGGTACGAGGCGTAGTTGATGATCACGCCGAAACCGACCGACAAGGTGAAGAAGATCTGGCCGGCTGCGGCAAGCCAAGTCTGGGCATTGCCCAGCTTGGAGTAGTCCGGATTCCACATGTAGCCCAGGCCGTTGATGACGCTCTGCTCGGGATGGGCCGGATCGGGAGTGCCCAGCGTCAGCACTCGGACCAGCACGATCAAGGCGCAAACCGCCATAGCTGGCATGGCGTAAGAGCAGAACTTCTCGATGCCTTTCGACAACCCCCGGTACACGAAATAGAGGTTGATCGTGAATACCACAACCCAAGAAATGATTGTGAATTTCGAGTCGCCCGTAAACAGAGAGCCGTCCTGCGAGGCCCCGGTGAACACGTTGTAGAACGCGGCCGCGGCCGCATTCTGTTCAGCCACCGCGACACCCTGCGGAACCCCGATGCCACCGGTCAGATACTTGAGGAAGTACCCGAAGGTCCAGGTTTCGAGGAAGATGTAGTAAAACGACACCGCCAGGGGGATCAGCACCCCGACCACGCCGAGGTAGCGCCCCACGCTGCCCTTCGCGAACAGGCCCATGATGGCCGGGGCCGAGTGGAACCCCTTCTTGCCGCCGTACCGGCCCATGGCCCACTCGGCCCACCCGATCGGGACACCGAGCAGGATCAACGCGCAGAAATAGGGGATCAGGAAGGCACCACCGCCATTGGCGGCGGCCTGGCCGGGGAATCGGAGGAAGTTGCCCAAACCGACCGCCGAACCGGCGACGGCCAGAATGACTCCAAGACGACTGCCCCACTGCTCTTTGTGCTCAGAGGCCATGAACGGTCCGTGGACAAGAGGTTCAGTACGGGAGGCGGGAAGGACCCTCACAACCTACGGCGCAATGTCGGTCCCGTCAACGTATCTTCATGAAGTGACGGCGTCCACCTACCAGCGGATCTACGCCTGGGTCCGGAAAATCCCCCGGGGCCGGGTCGCCACCTATGGCCAGGTGGCGCGCCTCGCCCGCTTAGCGGGCCAGGCTCGGCAGGTCGGGTACGCCATGCACGCCCTGCCCGAGGGAACCGCCGTGCCCTGGCAACGGGTGATCAACACCCGCGGTGAAGTCAGCCTCCGCCGGACCCCCGGCGCCGAGCTGACCCAACGCCTCCGGCTCGAACGCGAGGGCATTCGGTTCAACACCCGGGGCCGGATCGACCTGACTCGTTACCAGTGGAAGAGATGAAATTCGATCGGTTCAGCGTCATCACCTTCGACTGTTACGGAACCCTGATTGACTGGGAAACCGGTATTCTTGGCGCCCTCCGGGGCGTCCTCACGCCCCGCGGTATCGAACGGACCGATGACGAGCTGCTGACCCTGTTTGGAGAGATCGAGTCGCCAATCCAGTTCGGACCCTTTCGCCGCTACCGGGAGGTGCTCGATCTGACGATGGGCGACCTCTGCCGGCGGCTGGGGTTCACCCCGAACTTGTCGGAGATTACCGCGATTTCGCGGAGCCTTCCCGAATGGCGGCCGTTTCCAGACACGGTGGCCGCCCTCCAGCAACTCGCGACCCGCTACCAGCTCGGGATCATTTCCAATGTCGATGATGATCTGTTCGAGGGCTCAGCCCGTCAATTGGGCGTGAAGTTCGACTGGGTCGTTACCGCCCAGCAAGTCAAAAGCTATAAGCCGTCGCTCAGCAACTTCCGCCAGGCGCTCCAGCAAATTGGCAAACCGTGGGACCAGGTACTCCACTGCGCTCAGAGCCTCTTTCACGATATCGGACCGGCTCGTTCGCTCGGATTGGCCACCGTCTGGGTCAATCGCCGGGCCGGGAAACCCGGGCTCGGCGCCACCCCGCCATCGACGGCCAAACCCGATCTCGTCGTCGACGACATGGCCACCCTCGCCCGGCTGGCTGGTGCGTCTTAGGCGGCCTTCTTCGTCCGAGTCCAGTTGTAGATCACCAGCAACAGCACCGCACCGATCACCGAGCCGATGAACCCAACCGGGCCGCCCCGCCCGAGCATCCCGACCAACAATGACCCGAACCACGACCCTGCGATCCCGAGCAGCGTGGTCATGATGAAGCCCCCACCCTCGCGGCCCGGCACGATGAACTTGGCTACCAAACCGACACAAAAACCGATCAAGATCGTCCAGATCAAACCCATAGAACCTCCTAAGAAAGGAACCTGAAACTCGGGATCCTACGGGAACCGGCCCGGTTTGTGTCAGGTCCGGCGCAACGGATACATTGGGACATGACCCTCTCGCTCCTGGCGCTCGTTCTGCTCGCCCCGCCGGCTCGAACCGGCCCCGATCTGCGCCTCTGGTACCGGCAACCCGCCGAATCTTGGAACCAGGCGCTCCCGGTTGGCAACGGCCGGCTTGGCGCCATGGTGTTCGGCCGAACCGCCGACGAAACCATTCAGCTCAATGAAGAGACCTTGTGGTCGGGCGGGCCCTACGACCCGGTCGTGACCGGCGCCTACTTGGCCCTGCCCGAAATCCGCCGCCTCCTCTTCGCCGGCGATATCGCCGCGGCCCACGACCTGTTCGGGCGCACCATGATGGGCCGCCCCTATGAGCAGATGAAGTATCAGCCGCTCGGCAATCTCCGGTTGACGTTTCCCGGGCACGACCGCGTCACCGACTACCGCCGCGAGCTCGACCTCGACGCGGCCGCCGTTCGGGTCAGCTATACGATCAACGGCACCCGGTTCCTCCGCGAAATCTTTTCGAGCGCCCCCGATCAGGTCATCGTCATCCGAATCTCAGCCGACCGGCCCGGCGCCGTCTCCTTCACCGCCGCACTCGAGGGCGCTCGCAACCAGACCCATTCGAACTATGGCACCGACTACTTCCAGATGGACGGGGTCGCGCCTAACGGCCTTCGGCTGACCGGCAAGAGTTCCGACTATTTGGGCATCGAGGGCCGGCTCCGGTACCAAGCCGACCTGGTAGCCCGGGCCGAGGGGGGAAGTTTCGAGGTCGGGCGCCGCACCCTGACCGTGCATCAAGCCGACGCCGTAACATTGGTCTTCGCGGCTGCCACCAACTTCGTCAACTATCAAGACGTCAGCGGCGATCCGGCGGCTCGGGTGGCTCGAGTGCTCGAGCAAGCAGGGACCCGAAGCTACCCGGAGCTGAAACGAGCCCACGAAGCCGAACATCAGCGCTGGTTCCGCCGGGTCGCGCTCCAACTCGGTACCGGCCTGCCCGAAGCCGATACCTTGCCCACCGACCTTCGGATCAAACGGTTCGCCACTGCCCCGGACCCGGGCTTGGCGGCGCTCTACTACCAGTTCGGCCGCTACCTCCTGATCGCCAGTTCAAGGCCCGGCACCGAACCGGCCAACCTCCAAGGAATCTGGAACGACAACTCCAATCCCTGGTGGGACTCGAAGTACACCGTGAATATCAACCTGCCGATGAACTATTGGCCCGCCGAAACCGGCAACCTGGCGGAGTTGGTCGGTCCGCTCGAAAAACTGGTCCGGGAAGTCGCCGAGGCGGGTACCCGAACGGCCCGGGAGCATTGGGGCGCCCGGGGCTGGGTGCTCCACCAGAACACCGACCTGTGGCGGTCGACGACGCCGATGGACGGCCCCTCCTGGGGTGCCTGGCCCGTGGGTGGAGCGTGGTTGATGACCAACCTGTACGAACGGTACCGGTTCTCCGCCGACCCGGCCGATCTCCAGCGGATCTATCCCCTGCTCCGCGACCAAACCAGGTTCCTGCTCGATATCTTGGTCGAGGAACCGAAGCACCGCTGGCTGGTGACGGCCCCGTCGAACTCGCCCGAGAATTTCCCGAAGTCGCCCGGCAACGGACTCTTCTTCGACGAAGTAAGCGGCGCCGAACTCACCGCCCGCACCATGACCGCCGGCCCGACGATGGACATGCAGATCATCAGGGAAGTGTTCGCCATGTTCGACGAAGCGGCGACCCGGCTTCAGCTCGATTCGGCCCAGGTTTCCGAGGTCCGCCGGGCGCGGCCCCGGTTGGCGCCGAACCAGATCGGCAAGCACGGACAGCTCCAGGAATGGCTCGACGATTGGGACGAGTTCGAGCCGGACCATCGGCACCTGTCGCCGCTCTGGGGCCTCTACCCGGGCCGGGAGATCACCCCCGAGTCGTCGCCCGCCTTCGCCGCGGCCGCGGCCGTGACGCTCGACCGTCGCGGGACCGGTGGGTGCGGTTGGTCGTATGGATGGAAGCTGGGCCTGCGGGCTCGATTGTACGACGGGCAGGCGGCCCTCGATCAGTTTCGGGCCCTGCTGACCCGGTCGTCGTTGCCGAACTTGTTCTCGCTCTGCGGAAAGGCCCTTCAAGTCGACGCCAACTTCGGGGCCTCTGCCGCCATTGCCGAAATGCTGCTGCAATCACACCAGAACGAGCTTCGGCTGTTGCCGGCCCTTCCACCTGAGTGGGCCGCCGGGTCGGTCGTTGGACTCAGGGCTCGCGGCGGTTTGACCGTCGGCCTCTCATGGGCCGCCGGCCGGCTGACCGAGGCCCTGCTGGAAGCGACCCAGCGGGGCCGGACGGTGGTGCGGGCTACAGGGGTCACCGCGGTAACCGCCGGCGGCCGCCGCGTTCGATTCGAACGGATCGGGCCGGATCGGATTGCCTTCCCGACCGAATCGGGGGTGCCGTTCCGCATCGGCTTCGCCCGGTGAACGAACCAGACCGCCTTAGCGGCCCTTGACGAACGCCACGTTGCGAACCCGGCCCCCGGTCAGCCGGAACCCGGTCACCCGCCCCTTGGTCCGGACGAATCGGATCGTACCGGCGTCACCGGCAACGAAGGCATCGGCAAACGCGGGACGAAGTGGCTTGGCGGTGTGCTTGAAGGGATGGACCACGAGACCGGAATCCTTCAGGTCGACCCGATAGGACACCCGAAGCTCATCGCTCCAGTACTCGCCCGCGAATTCCGCCAACTGCGCCGCCGGCGGATGAAACGCCGGCATCCGCAGCATCGAATCACCGCTGGCTGCGATCTTGACCGCGACCGGCACGGCACCCGTCGGGCCGGCGAACTCCACCGGCGTTCCGAACACGGTGAAGTGGCTTTCATCCACCGGCTCGAGCGGCACGCCAAAATTGTCGAGCGTCAGCTTGCCGTCCTTCAGGCTCAGCACAAACACCTGATCGGTGCTGGGAGCCTTGTACACGCCGGCCAGCTGCTCGAGGCGGGCTCCGCTCACCGCCACCACCGCCCGTTTCGTTTCGGCGGGGCGGGGCAAGAGCTTGCCTTCCAGCACGATGTCCGCCACCGCCCGGGCGTAGGTATTTGGCGTGGCCTCCGCGAAGTTGCAAGCCACCGCAATCTCGAGATGATGAGCCGGGAACCGCACCACATCAGCCCCGTAGCCCGCGTCAGCCCCTCCGTGCCCGAAGGCCTCCGCGCCCCGATACTTCTCGATCGAGATTCCGAACCCGTAGTTCGCCGGTTTGCCGGTGTTGAGGACGACCGAGGTCAGCGCGTCCTTGATCAGCGCCGGCGAGCCCACGGTCATGGCCTCGAAGTTGTGCTGCCACTTGAGAAGATCGCCCACCGTGGTGAAGAGGCTGGTGGCGCCGTGGGTATCGAAGTCGGGGATGCTGATCTTCCAACCCAACGGTCCCATCTCGAAGGCGCTGGTTCGGCCGGGTACGATCATGGCGTGATCGTCGTGCACATGGGTGTTGGTCATGCCAAGCGGCTGGAACATCCGCAGGTCGGCAAACTCCCGGAGGCTCTTTCCCGAGACCCGCTGCACGATCATCGCCAGCAAGCTGTATCCCGAGTTGCTGTAGACGTACTCGTCGCCGGGGCTGAAGTTGAGCTCCTTCTGGCGGACCACGATGTCGAGGACGTCTTCCTGGGTAAAGAGATCATCGGGGTAGCGCCAGCCCGCCATGCCGAGCAACTCCCACTGATCCCGGATCCCGCTGGTATGATAGATCAGGTGGCGGAGGGTGATTTTCTTGCCGTAGTCCGGCAGCTCGGGGAGGTACTTCCGAACCTCGTCGTCGAGCGAAAGCTTCCCGTCTTGGGCCAGCAATCCGACCGCGAAGGCGGTGAATTGCTTCGACACCGACGCCACGTGAAAGATCGACTGCGGCGTAATCGGGACCCCGTGCTGAAGGTCGGACATCCCGTACCCGCGGAGATACGCCGGCGCACCCGCTAGCCCGACGCCGACGGCGCAGCCCGGACGGTTGGTGCCGTCGAATTGGGCAAAAACACTGTCGATCCGTTTGATCTGGACCGGCGTGAGAGTCTGGGCGGCGGCGGTCGCGGAGATACCGAGCGCCAGGCCCACAAGAGCCGAAAGCTTCATCATTGATCTTTCCTTGGTCGACACCGGAGCGAATCATGAACTTGATACGACTGCGGGTGAAATGCTAACTCCCCTGAAGACGGCGCCACACCGGGCCGTCGGGAAACTGATAGTCCCGAAGCGACTCCGGTTTCATCTCGATGCTATAGCCCGGCCGAAGCGGGGTCTGGTACCGCGCCCTCCGAATCACGCACGGATCGACAAAATGCTCGTGAAGATGTTCAACGTATTCAAGGACCCGATGCTCGAGCGAGGCCCCAATCGCGATGTAGTCGATCAGTGAGAGATGCTGCACGTACTCGCAGAGACCGACCCCGCCCGCGTGCGGACACACCGGCACCCCGAACTTGGCGGCCATCAGCAGCACGGCCAACACCTCGTTCACCCCGCCGAGCCGGCAGCTGTCGATCTGACAAAACTCGATGGCCCGGGCCTGGAACAGTTGCTTGAACACCACCCGGTTCTGGCAATGCTCCCCGGTCGCGACGCCGATCGGCGCCACCGCCCGGGCGATCGCCGCGTGCCCCAAGACATCGTCCGGATTGGTGGGTTCCTCGATCCACAGCGGCGCAAACGGCGCCAGGTGTTGCATCCACTCGATCGCGTCGGGCACGTTCCAGCGCTGATTGGCGTCGACCATCAGAAACCGGCCGGGGCCGATCTCCTCTCGGACGACCCGAAGTCGCCGGACATCGTCCTCGATCGAGGCCCCGACTTTGATCTTGAAATGGGTCCACCCCTCGGCAATGCCCTCGCGGCAAAGCTGCCGGATCTTGTCGTCGGAATACCCGAGCCACCCGGCTGACGTGGTATACGCGGGAAATCCGTCCCGCCGCATCTCCACCTCGCGGGCCGCCTTGCCACCGAGGTTCCGGCGGAGCTGCGCCACGGCCTCGTCCGGGGTCAGGGCGTCGGTGATGTAACTGAAATCAATGCAGCGGACCAGTTCCTCGGGCGAGAGATCAACCACCAGCTTCCAGAGCGGTTTCCCTTCGAGCCGGGCCCACAGATCCCAGATCGCGTTGACCACGGCCCCGGTCGCCAAGTGGGTCACGCCCTTTTCCGGCCCGAGCCACCGAAGCTGGCTTTCCTGGGTCAAAGAATGCCAGAAGCCGCCCCAGTCCGCGGTGATGTCACCGAGGCGCCGGCCCACCACCAGACGCCCCAGTTCTTCGACCGCGGCGCAAACGATGCCGGTGCCCCGCCCCAGCGTGAACGTAAGGCCGCAACCGATGGCCTCGCCGTCGGTCCGAAGGGTGACGTACGCTGCCGAGTAGTCGGGATCGGTGTGGACCGCATCCGAGCCGATCTGGTCGAGCGAAGTCGGAAACCTGATATCCCGAACCGTAAGTCCGGTGATCGTCGTCATCGGGTCACGCCGTGAAGCCCCCATCGATGACGAGCGCCGTCCCGGTGGCGAAGCTGGCGTCGTCGGAAGCGAGGTATAAAATCCCGGCGGCGATTTCCGCCGCCGTGCCCAGCCGGCCCATCGGCTGGCGCGCGGTCATCGCGGCCAGCATCGCCTTGGGATCCTTGGACTCGTTCACTCGCTGGGTAACCCAAGGCGTCATCGTGGTCCCCGGGCAGATACAGTTGACCCGAATCCCATCGCCCACGTGATCGAGCGCCATGGCCCGCGTAAGACCCACCACCGCGTGCTTCGACGCCGCGTAGGCGGCTCGATCGCGCAACCCGGCCACCCCGGCGATCGACGCCGTGTTGACGATCACTCCCCGCTGCCGGGCGATCATCGCCGGCAGAGCGGCCTTCGCCATCAGGAACATCGACTTCACGTTGACCCGCATCAACGTGTCCCAGTCGTCCTCGGAGGTGGTCAGCACCGTGCCGGCCACGCCGACGCCGGCGTTGTTGACCAAGATGTCGAGCGTCCGGAACCGCCGGATCACGGCCACGACGATCGCCGCCGCCGTGGCCGAGTCGGAGACGTCGCCCGGCACCGCCAACGCCCGGCCCCCAGCCCGCTCGATTGTCCGAACCGTCGCCAACGCCTTGGCAGCCCGAAGATCGTTCACACCGACGGCGGCGCCCTCCCGGGCAAACGCAATCGCCGCCTTCTCGCCGATACCCGATCCAGCACCCGTCACCAACACCGTTTTCCCTCTAAACCGTGGCTTCATTTCCGGACCAGCGCTACGGCCTTGGCCGCCGCCCGAATAGCCCCCGCGGGCGACAACCGGCCCAGCAACGCCTTCTGAACCGAACGCCAGATCGCGTCCTCACAGGCCGGATAGCTCGCAAACCGCGGCGGGATGATCAGCCCCGTCGCCATCGTCTCCGCCAGCATCTGCCACCGGCGGGCTTCGAACGGATGGCCCCGCACCGATCGGCGAACCGACCGCACTGCGGACAGCCGCGCCGGAATCGCGCCCAACGTCGCTTCGGCCCGCTGCGATTCGGGCGAGGTCAGAAACTTGAGCAGCGCCAGCGCCCCCTCCCGGTTTCGAGCCCGGCGGGCCATCGCGAACGAGTGACACCCGGCGTAGGCCGCGCGCTTGCCCGTCAAGCCCACCGGCAGCAGTGCGACGCTGGTTTCGCCCGCCACCCGGCTGGTCGCCGTCCCGGTGTAGAGGTAGTGACCGCCCGGCCAGTCGGTCGTCATCGCCGCATGCCCGCGCCGGAATTCAGCCGAAATGTCGTCGTAGTGCCACAGCGGAAGGATCGCCGGCGTCACCTCCCGCCGCCGGTGCAACTCGACCAGGCGGTCGACCGCCCAGAGGCCGGCCGGCGAATCGAAGGCCGGAGTCAGATCGGGATGGAAAAGCTCGCCGCCCGCACTCACCAGCAGCTCATAGAAGGTGCCGAACAGACCGGAGTCGCGCCCCGGAAAGAGGAAGCCGGCATGGGCCTTCGTGGTGAGCACCGTGGCGGTGTCGACCAAGTCATCCCACGTCTCGGGCACGTCGAGCGGTTTCCGAAACGCCCGCTGATACCGCCGCTGAAAGGTGATACTCTCGAACAAGTCCCGGCGATAATAGAGGAGCCGGAGATCGATGTTCCGCGGCACTTGCATCAGCCGGCCGTCGACGGTGGCCAACTCCAGCGCTCGCGGTGACCAGTCGGCCAGGTCGGCCTTCGAAACCAGCCCGTCGAGCGGCGCCAGCCACCGGGCCTGTGACGGCGCGTACTTGGTATGAGTCGAGAGCAGGTCGATGTCCGGATTGCCCCGACCAAAATCCCGCGCTACCCGCGCGTTCAGTTCGGGATGGGGGAGCCGGGCCACCACCTCGACCCGGTAGCCGGTAGCCCGCTCGAAGACTGGAATCCGCCGGTACAGGCCGTCATACATCGGACCGCCGACCAACATGACGCGAATAACCGACGTCCGGTCCATGATGCCTAACGGGCCGCCCGGCCGCCGGCCAGGAACGCCCCGATCCGGGTATTGAGGAAGATCCGGTCCTTGGGGTCGAGGCCCGCGCCGGCCGGGTGGCCCCAGATCGACGGGATCGGGACCAACGACACCGTGCGCATCAGGCCGGCCTCGTATCGGGCATCGGTCACCGGGAAATAGAGATCGGTCGCCGAGGGCATGTAGAGGAACGGGACCGTGATCGAACGAAGCGCCAAGGCGAGATCGCCGCCAAAGCCCGGCGTGGCGCCCACGTCGTGATGCTGCCACATCCGGGCCTGGAGAATCAGATCATTGGCGTCCGCCCCGGGTATGAAATTGGTCTTGAGGTTGGTGACGAACTGCTCCAAGGTCGTCTCCGGGGTGCTCATTTGGTGCCACAGTTCACGCCGCCACCACTCCTGGGAAAAAAGCCAGCCCTCCCAGATCAGGGCGAACTGCTCGATCCCGGCCTTGGGTTGCTCGGTGTAGTCCCCGCCCTTGAACCCCGGGTCGCCGGTAATCGCGGCGATTTGTGCGTCGAGCCGCACGATCCCGTGGGGCCAGCACTTGGCCGTCCCCGACGTTGCCACGATCCGGTCGGCAAAGTCCGGGTGGCTCACCGCCCACTGAAAGGCCTGCTGGGCACCCATCGAGAACCCAATGACGGCCCGGAGATGCGTGATCCCCAGGCCATCGACCAAGAGGAGGCGAACCGCTTCGACGTTGTCCCGAATACCGACCGCCGGAAACCGGGGACCGTGAAACGGTTCCGGCGTATTGCTCGGCGACGATGAGTGGCCGTTGCCGAACATCTCCGTCATCACCAAGAACACCTTGGTCGTGTCGAGCGCCCCGCCCGGGCCGATCAGCCAGTCGTACCCGTGGTGATCCGCCATGTAGTGCGAGGGCAGCAGAATGGCGTTGCTGCGCTCGGAGTTGAGACGGCCATAGCTGCCGTAGACGACCACCGCCTCGGGCAGCACGCTGCCGCTTTCGAGGCGAAAGTTCGCGATCCGATACTCGTGGCGATCGAGGTCGGGCCGGCCCTGAAGCGAGCCGAAACCCGCCAGACCGAGAAGGAGCGACCAATGTCGGGTCATCGAGGCCTTGGCATTTCGGGAACAATATATCGCTGTGGCGGTCGGCGCTTACCTTTATCCCTCCATCACGACCAGCCGAGGAACCCGATGCCCTATCACGACAAAATAGTGATCGTCACCGGTGGCAGCCGGGGCATTGGCGAGGGCATCGTCCGCGCCTTCGTCGCGGCCGGGGCCACCGTCGCGTTCTGCGATCGGCGCGCCGCTGAAGGCGAGGCCCTCGCCGCGGAACTCAGTCCGGGCGCCCCGGGCCGGGCCACGTTCCACCCCGTCGACGTGACCGACGAGCCGGCGCTCCACCGATGGATCCGCACCACCGCCGACACCGCCGGCCGGCTCGATTGTCTGGTGAACAACGCCGGGTGGCATCCGCCCCATCAGCCGATCGATGCCTTCTCCGCCGAGGATTTTCGGACGCTGATCGAGCTCAATCTCATCGGTGTGTTCACCGCCTGCCGCGCGGCCCTACCCTATCTCCGGCTGGCCAAGGGGAACATCATCAACCTCGCGAGCCTCGTGGGGACGGTCGGACAGCGCCATGCCGCGACCTACGTGGCCACCAAGGGCGGCGTCATCGCCCTCACCAAGGCGCTCGCGATCGACGAAGCGCCCCACGGCGTCCGGGTCAACTCGATTTCACCGGGGAACATCATGACGCCGCTCTGGATCGAGGGGGCGGCCTCGATGCCCGATCCCCGGCAGGCCGAGGCCGACGGCCGGGCGGCTCAGGTCCTCGGCCGCATGGGCACGGCCGCCGAGGTGGGAGAGTTGGCGGTGTTCCTGGCCGCCCGGGCCACCTTCACGACCGGAGTGGACCACCTGCTGTCGGGCGGCGCGGAACTGGGGTACGGACGGAAGGCCTGAGGCGGGTTCAGGTCTCGCGACGATGGCGGATTCGGTCGATGGCCACGGCGACGACGATGATAATGCCGGTGACGATCTCCTGGACCCAATTCGACCAGCCCAGCTGCGACCCGCCGGCGCGAATCGTCGTCATGATGAGGGCGCCAAGAAGACTGCCGAGCACCCACCCCTCGCCGCCGGAGAGACTGGCCCCACCGATGACCACCGCGGCGATGACGTCGAGTTCGAGGCCGGTCGCCACCGTGGGATCGCCGACCGAGAGCCGCCCGAACTGCAGCACGCCGGCGGTCCCCACCAGCATCCCGCCGAGCAGATAGACGGTCCGTTTGACCCAATCGACCCGAACGCCGGCCAACCGGGCGGCGCTCGGGTTGGAGCCCACCGCCAGGACGTGGCGGCCAAACCGGGTGTAGTTGAGCAAGACGGCCACCACCAGCGCCAGCCCCAGCATCAGCCAGACACCGGGAGGAAAGACCAGCCACCGCCGGTCCGGCGGAAGCACCGCCAGCATCTCGTTGAGCCAGCTGGCGGGCGCGTCGACCTTCTGTTCGTGGGCCAATCCCTTGGCAACCCCGCGAACGGCAAGCATGGTGCCGAGCGTGACGATGAACGGCACCACCCCGAGCGCCGTCACCAGGAGCCCGTTGGCCGCGCCCGCGGCGGCACCGGCCGCGATCCCGAGCGCCCCCGCCACCAACGGCGAGAACCCGGCATTGAGCGAGGAGGCAACCACCACGGTCGCCAGGGCGATCACCGCCCCGGCCGAGAGATCGATCCCGCCCGCCGCGATGATCAGCGTCATCCCGAGAGCCGCGGTCCCGACAATGGCGGTCTGTCGGAGGACCAACTCGAGGTTGGCCGGGCTCAGGAAACTGAATCCGCCGGTATCGCGACGGATCAAAACCGCGAACAGCAAGTAGGCCCCGAGCAACGCGGCCAAGCTGACCAGGTTCCGGCGCATCAGGCCGCGGCTCCCGAGGCCGCGAGGAGCAGTCGGTGCTCGTCGGTGTCCTCCACCGCCACGAACTCACCCAGCACCCCGCGGTGCATCACGGCAATCCGGTCGCACACCCCAATCAGCTCGGGCAGGTAGTTGCCCACCATCAGGACCGCCTTCGGCGGCGCGGCCCGGGTCACCAGGTCGTCGATGAGCCGGTAAATGTCGCTCTTGCTCGCGACGTCGATACCCCGCGTCGGCTCGTCGAGGAGGAGCACATCGACGTCATGATAGAGAAGCCGGCCTAACGCCACTTTCTGCTGGTTGCCGCCGGAAAGCCGGCTCACGGGAACGAATGGATGCTCGGCCCGAACGCCGAGCCGATCGATCAGCGGGACCGTCGCCCTTCGCTGACCGGCCTCAGTCACCCAGGCGCCGCCCGGCTTGCTCATCATCAGGTTGTCCGCCACGCTCAACTCGAGCGCCAGCCCTTCGGCCTTCCGGTCCTCGCTCACCAGCCCGACCCCGCTCATCCAGCGATCGTGAGGCCCTGCCGGACCGCCGACGCCCATGACCCGCACCTCACCCCGTCGCACCGGATCGAGGCCGAACATGGCCCGGATCAGTTCGGTTCGGCCCGAACCCACCAGCCCGAAGATTCCGATCACCTCGCCCCGGTAGAGCGTAAAACTCGCCTGGAGCGGCTTGACCGTTCCGGCCAGATCCAAGACCACCAAGACCGGCTCGCCCCGCGTCCGAGCATGCCGTGGATACGCGTCCGTGCCGGGCCGACCAATCATCGCTGTGATCAGCTCCGGCGGCAGCACCCCCGCCGTACCGCCCGACGCCACCAGCCGGCCGTCGCGAAGCACCGAGTACCGGTCGGCCACGCCTAACGCTTCCTCCAGAAAATGGGTGATGTAAATGATCGCCCGGCCCCGAGCGGCCAGCCGCCGCATCGTGGCGAAGAGCCGCTCGGCATCAGGCTTGGGAAGGCTGCTCGTCGGCTCGTCGAGGACCAACACCCGGCAGCCCGCGGCCAGCGCCCGGGCGATCTCCACCAACTGCCGGGCCGCGATCGGAAGCGAGCCGACGGTCGCGTCCGGGTCGATCCCGGACGCCCCCAGTTCGCAGAGCGCCGCCGCCGCCCCGGCTCGCATCGCGGGACGGTCGAGGACACCCCAACGCACCGGCTCGACGCCAAGGAAGACGTTCTCGGCTACCGAAAGGTGCGGGACCAGCGCCAGCTCCTGGTAAATCATCCCGATCCCGGCCCGCCGACCCGCCAGCGGATCGCGCGGCCGGTACGGAACTCCAGCCAGTTCGATCGTGCCCTCATCCGGCCGGAGCGCGCCGGAGAGGATCTTCATCAGGGTGCTTTTGCCGGCCCCGTTCTGACCGAGCAGCGCGTGGATCTCTCCCGGTCCGACGGCCAGGTCAACGCTGGCCAGTGCCACCGTCGCGCCAAAACGCTTCCCGATGGCCCGCATCGCGAGGGCCGGCGGAGCACCCTCATTGACGCGTGGGTTCATGCTCAGGGGGCAAGCGTCGGACGTACCAACTCGGCAATCGCCGGATCGGCGATGTTGCCTTTCGTGACCAACGTCACCCCGGTGTCGATCCGCTTGTCCACCGGTTGGCCCCGGAGATGCTGAACCAAAGCCTTCACCGCCAGGTACCCCATCTTGACCGGATTCTGAAGCACCATTCCGTCCATCTGGCCGGCGGTGATCGCGGCGACGAACTTGGGGCTCGAATCGAACCCGATGAAATGGACCTTCCCGGCGTACCCTCCATCGACCAACGCCCGGAGCATGCCGAAGGAGGCCGACTCGTTGGGACAGAAGATCCCATCGATCCCCAACGTCGATCCCCGCCGGTGCGCCGCGAGCAGGTTCTCGCTCGATTGGAATGCGGTTTCCGTCGTCGTACCGGCGTACTGGTTGGCGCTGACCACCGTGAGCCCGGGATGTTTGGCGATCTCGTCGAGGAAACCCTCCTCCCGTTTGGTGGTACTGGCCGAGCCCACGGCGTAACGAAGGAGGACGATGTTGCCCCGCGCCCCCACTCGCTTCGCCAGCTCCTCACCGGCAATCTGCCCGCCCCGAAAATTGTCGGTCGCGACGAAGCTGACATAGTCGGGCGATTTGAGATCCGAATCGAAGATCACGACCGGGATCCCGGCCCGGACCGCGTTGGCAACCGGCTGGACCAAGGCCGCGTCATCGAGCGGCGCCAAAGCGATGCCGGCAACCCCCCGGGTGGCAAAGTTCTCGATCACTTTGATTTGTTCTTCGCGATCGCTCTCCTGCAGGGGGCCTTTACATTCGATGGTGACACCGAGTTCGGCGCCGGCCTTGATCGCGCCGGCATGAACCGCCTTCCAGAACTCATGGGTGGTCCCCTTCGGAATGACGGCGATCCGGAGCATGCCTGGTTCGGCCGGCGGCTTGGCGCCACCACAGGCGATCGTCAAGGCGACGGCGACCGCGAGAAGGCGATGTGGCTGCAGCATCCAGATATGGTAGCACGGCATTGGCCCGGCCACCACTCAACCAGGCCTGACCAGCCGCGACCCAAGACGCCGTCGCCGGGCCAGGATTACGCCGATGCCGGAGGCGAGTTTTAACCGGGCCGTTGCCGTTTCGGCCCCCGGGGGCTATGCTTGTTGGAGCGGTCGATGCGCCAAAGCGCGGACAAGTTCCGAGTGGACGTTGGGGGCCCAGCCATGCTGTGGCCCCCTCTTTCATCATGACCGCTGGCAGTGGAGGGGAAAGGCCCCTTGCTGTGGGAGCGCCCCGTCTCGTGAGGGTTTTTCACGGGGGTTCAGTAAGGGCCGGTCGCTCTGGTGCGCCAGACGCCGGCCCAGTACACAAGGAATACCGCAATGCGAACGACTGGTACGGTCAAGTGGTTCAACGATGCCAAGGGCTTCGGATTCATCACGCCCGAAGACGGAGCGAAGGATTGCTTCGTCCACCATTCCGCCATCACCGGTGAGGGCTTCAAGTCCTTGACCGAGGGTGAGCGGGTTGAGTTCGACGTCGTCCAGGGCGCCAAGGGCCCCGCGGCCGAGGGTGTGAAGCGGATCGCCAGCGCGTAAGCGTCCGGGGAACCCCGATCAATCGAGCCCCGCCGAACCGGCGCGGTGTCGAGGTCGGGGTTCTGTCCCCTCCCCTTGCTGTTTGAGTTCCAAATCCGGGTAAGGTCCAAGTCGGCCAGCCCGGCTTTTTTGTTTATACCCACCCCCTCTTGACAGAACCGAACAAACACCGATATTGAGTTCGTGCAGACACCGAACAAAACCCGGCCAGCCGGTCAGCAGCCAACCATCAGGGTCTGCCCTGAATGCGCGGGCCCGGTCATCAGCACCAGCGCCTGCCTCTCGTGCATCCAGTGCGGATGGTCGCGATGCGGCTGAGCCCTGACGCCGAGGCCCAACTCGGCCTTCCGCTCACCATCCCGAGGCGGCAACTCCCGACCCTCGACCAAAAACAGCGAGGTACCGAGTTCATCGGACTCACTGTCCGCCGAATCGCCAACGCGCCCGAGGCCACGGGCATGACCTTCTGGTCCATCAACCCATACATCGGATGTGAGTTCGGGTGCGCGTACTGCTACGCCCGCGACACCCACCGCTGGACCTCGGAACGAACCGACCGATCGGTCGCCGATGCCGATCCGCACGCCGCCTTCGAACGCCAAATCTTCGTCAAACAGAACGCCGCCGACGTGCTCCGTCGAACCCTCGATCCGTCCAAGGTGGGCAACCGGGCCATCCTGATCGGCACCGCCACCGATCCGTACCAACCCGCCGAGCGGCAGTTCGGCGTTACCCGGTCGCTGCTTGAAGCCCTGCTCGGATACCGAGGGCTCCGAATCAGCATCACCACCAAATCCCCTCTGGTGGCCCGCGATGCCGCCCTCCTCCAGGCGCTCTCGGCCCGGCATCGGGTCTCGATCAACATCTCGATCATCTCGCTCGACCCCGAGCTGATCCGGCGCCTTGAACCCAAGACGCCGCTGCCCCACGCTCGGCTCCGAGGCGTCAGGGTCCTGGCCGAGGCCGGCCTCGATGTCGGCCTGATGATCGCCCCGATCATTCCGGGCCTGACCGACGGATGGGGAGCCTTAGGCGGCCTGATGGCCGCCGGGAAGGAAGCCGGGGCGCGTTACGCCGACGGGTTTGCGCTCAGACTCGGCCCCGTAGCGCGATCCGGTTTTCTTCCCATTCTCGAACGCGAATTCCCCGAGCTGACTGCCCGGTACCGGCGGCGCTACCAGAGCCGTCACAATATCGGAGCCGACTATACCACCGCCCTGACCAAGCGGTTGCGAACGCTCCAGCACATCCACAACTTTCCCTCCAACCGGCCCTAACCCCCTTTCAATTGGAACCCCTATGTCCAACCAGATCGCCCAATCAGTGCTGCCCGAATTCGACAACGAGATGGCCAACACCCGCAAAGTCCTCGAACGCCTGACTGACGCCATGGCGACTTGGAAGCCTCATCCCAAGTCTTTTTCCGCCGGGCATTTAGGGCTCCATGTCGCCAACTTGGCCGGATGGACCACGATGACCATGACCCAAACCGAACTGGACATGAATCCACCCGACGGACCTGCCTGGGCTCCGCCGGTTTACGAGAACTCCAAACGCACCCTCGAAATCTTTGATGAGAACGTCATCAAGGCCCGAGCCGCGCTGGCCGCAGCGTCCGACGCTGACTTCGCGGTCAATTGGACTCTCAAGAACAGCGGGCAGGTCATCTTCACGATGCCCCGAGTTGCCGTGCTCCGGATTTTCACCATGAATCACATTATTCACCACCGGGCGCAACTGACGGTCTACCTCCGGATGAACGATATCCCGGTCCCGTCGATCTACGGCCCCTCTGCCGACGAAGGAAATTTCTAGGCAGCCTGCCAGGTCAGCACGATCTTCCCGAAGGTCTGATTGGATTCCATGGCCGCGTGAGCCGCGGCCATGGCAGGCATCGGAAAGACGGCGCCGACGATTGGAGCCATCCGACCGGCCTCAAGCTCCGGCAGGACCCGGTGGATGAACTCCCTGACCAACGGAACCCGTTCGTCATGGGGACGGGCCCGCATGACGGTCCCAACGACCTCGAGGCGACCCCGCAGAATTCGGCCGACGTCGACGTTGGGGGCCATCCCTCCTTGCAAGGTACCGAGCAGCACGAGGCGGCCCTTCGTCGCGAGGACCGCGAGATTGTCGGCCAACGCTGGGCCGCCAAAGTAGTCGAGGATGACGTCGACCGGGGCGCCGACCCCGTCCCGAAAACTGCCGCCACTGGTGTCGATCCCGGCATCCATGCCTAACGTCTTGGCTCGATCGAGCTTGGCGGCCGTCCGGGAGGTTCCCACCACGGTGCACCCGAGCCATTTGGCCAGTTGCACCGCGGCGGTACTGACCCCACTCCCCACCGCGTGAATCAACACCCGCTCGCCCGCGACCGCCCGGCCTCGCACCGCCAGCGCGTCATAGGCGGTCAGAAATGCTTCCGGCACCGCCGCGGCCTGCTCGTCCGTCAGGCCCGGTGGCACCGGAATGACCTCGTGCTCGTGGGGAACCACGAACTCGGCGTGGGCGCCGCCACCCACCAAGCCCATGACCCGATCGCCGACCCGCACCGAAGTGACGCCACCGCCCAGCGATTCGACCACCCCGGCATACTCCAGCCCGGGGATGTTCGCCGGCCAGCCCGGCGGTGCGGGATATCCGCCCTTTCGCTGAATGATGTCGGCCCGGTTGAGCCCGACGGCTCGGACCCGCACCCCGATATGACCCAAAGCTATGGCCGGGGTCTCGACCTCGGTGAGCGAAATTACTTCAGGCCCCCCGGCCCCGGTGTACATGATGGCTCGCATAGGTTCAAATTAACTACCATGAATCCTTTACTGGCCCTGACCGTGACCTGCCTGTTGGCCGCTTGCCGCAGCGAGACCAGCCCCCCTCCGCCCCCGCCTCCGTCCGCCAGCGGCCTCGGCCTCGCCGACATCGGCACGTTCAGCTTTCCGGTCCTGGTGACGAGTCCGCCCGGCGACAACGCCAGGATCTTCGTAGTCGAGAAGGCCGGCACCATCCGGATCGTGAAGCAAGGGACTACCCTCGCGGCCCCGTTTCTCGACGTTCAGGCCAAGGTCTCGACCGGTTCGGAACAGGGGCTCCTCGGCCTGGCCTTCCACCCGGGGTATAGCACCAACGGCCTCTTCGTCATCAATTACACCGACCAGGCCGGGAACACTAAAGTGAGCCTCTACCGAGTCTCGACCGCCGACCCCGACCGTGCCGATCCCGGCACCGAGCAGGTCGTCCTCTCGGTCGATCAGCCGTTTTCCAATCACAACGGCGGCATGGTGGCGTTCGGACCCGACGGCCATCTCTACATCGGGATGGGAGACGGGGGCTCCGGCGGCGACCCCCAAGGCAACGGGCAGAAGCGCTCCACCCTGTTAGGCAAGATTGTCCGGCTCGCGATCTCGGCCTCAGGCCAAGTGTCGGTGCCGAGCGACAATCCCTTCGTCGGTCAAAGCGGCACCCGACCCGAGATCTGGAGTCTCGGTGTCCGCAACCCGTGGCGCTTCAGCTTCGACCGCACCACAGGTGATCTCTTCATCGGTGATGTCGGCCAAGGCGACCGCGAAGAGATCGACGCCATCACGCTGACCGCAAGCAAGGGCGCCAACTTCGGCTGGAACACGATGGAGGGCAAAGCGTGTTTCGGGGCGAGTTCCTGTAATCAACAAGGACTGGTACTTCCGGTCCTCGACTATACCCACGCCAACGGGGCGTGCTCGGTGACCGGGGGCTATGTCTATCGGGGCGCTGCCATCATCGGCCTGGCCGGGACCTACTTCTACGCCGACTACTGCCGCGGATGGGTTCGCAGCTTCCGGCTGGCGAACGGAGCCGTCACCGAGGAGCGTGAGTGGAGCGATCTTGCGCCGAACGGCCAAATCACCAGTTTCGGCCAGGATGCGGGCGGCGAATTGTATCTCATGACGGCGGGCGGCCGGGTCGCCAAGATCGTCGCCAAGCCGTGACTCCGGAACCACCACCATCGGCGGAGGAATTGACGCGGCTCCGCGCGGCGGTGCCGCCCAACGTCCACTTCGGCACCTCGACCTGGACCTATCCCGGATGGACCGGTCTGGTCTATTCAAAACCCTACCCGGCCAAGGGGGCCACCGCCAACATGCTGGCCGAGTACGCCCGGTTTCCCCTTTTTTCCACGGTGGGAATCGATTCAAGCTTCTACGGCCCGCCCAAACCAGCGACCCTGATCAACTGGGGTAAGGCCCTGCCCCCGGAGTTTCGCTGTGTCAGCAAAGTCTGGGATCGCCTAACAGTCTACGCGGCCGACGGCCGGCGGAACCCCGACTTCCTCAACGCCGACCTGTTCCGAACCGACGTATGGGAGCCGTACCAAACCCACTTTGCCGACCATGCCGGGCCGTTCGTGTTCGAGTTTCAGACCATCAGCCGCAACGACCGGGTGACGCCTGATCAATTCGCCGGGTTGCTCGACACTTTCCTCGCCCAGCTCCCACCCGATGGCCAGTACGGGATCGAAGTCCGGAATGAAGAGTTCCTCTGCCCGGCCTATTTCGCCGTACTCCGGGAACACGGCGTCGCCCACGTGTTCAATTCGTGGACGCGGATGCCGTCGATCGGCGATCAGCTGGACCGCCCCGACTGCATCACCGCCCGCTTCCTCGTGGCCAGGGCGCTCCTCAAACCGGGCCGGACGTACGCCGACGCGGTGGACCGATTCCAGCCCTATGACCGGGTTCAGGAGCCCAATCCCGGGCTGCGACGTGACTTGGTCAAATTGGTTCGCACCGCCGCGGGACTTCGGCTCCCAGCCTATTTGTTGGTGAATAATCGAGCAGAAGGCAGCGCCCCGCTGACCATCACCGCGGTGGCGCGAATGCTGGCGTCGGCCGGCTAGGCCGATGTCCGGGTCCGGCGGCGCCGGACGGTGGACCGATCCCGGCGGGCCCGGCGGCTGGCCTGGCGCACCGCCTGGTGCGATTGGAGGATGAGGTCGTGCAGCTCGGCGGGATCGGTGGCCGGTACTGGAACGGCAACCCAGGTCAGCCCGTTCGGAACCGGCGGCTCGACCAAGGAGATCCCCAATTCGGCTTCGACCACCTGGGCCCCCGTCGGGACGGGCAGCCGAAGCCAGATGGTCGTCTCAGCCATCAGCGCGAACATCCGGCCGGCCGTGAAATAGCCTTCCCGGGCATTGACCCGTCGAGAAGCAACCGATGGCAGGGATTCGAGGGTTTCGCGGATCGACATACGGGATCGACATTGTACTGCCCAAACGCCAACTCCGCTATACCTGCACCGAACGATTACCGAAGCAGCGCCGAGAGATCAATGCCTCGGGTGGCGGCAACCCGAGCCACGGTCTCGCCGATCTTGTTGTTGGGGGTCGAGGCCCCAGCGGTAAGGCCGATCGAGCGGGCCTCCCCGAGCCACCCCGGGGTGAGGACCTCCGTCTTCGACCCAACCGGGCGGTGGCGGACGGTGGCGGCCACCGGATCGATGCAGTCGGCGTCTTCAATGTGAAAGGTCGGGACACCCTGTCGTGCGCTTAGGGCCGCCAAGTGCGTGGTGTTGCTGGAGTTATAGCCTCCAACCACGATCATCAGGTCGGGCGGATCGGCCAGCAATTCGGCCACGGCGTCCTGCCGCTCCTGGGTGGCCGAGCAAATCGTATCGAAGGTCCGGACATGGTCGGCCTCATTGGCCGCTCCATATTTCCGGATCATCCCCTCCCGGAATTCCTCGGCGATCGCGAGCGATTCCTTCGAGAGCATGGTGGTCTGATTCGCGATCCCGACTCGAACCAGGTCGCGCTCGAAATCGAACCCTTCAGACGCGGTCTGGCCGAATTGCCCCGCCAGCAGCGCTACGTCGCCACCGTGCTCCAGAAACTGGATAATTTGGCGGGCCTCGGCCATGTCGAAGAGCACCAGGTAACGGCCCCCCGGAAACTTGGTGACCTGACTTGCGGTGGCCTTGGTCTCCTCATGCCAATACTTCCCGTGAATCACCGACGTGAACCCATCGCGAGCGTAGGATTCGACCCGTTTCCAGACATTGAGGACCGATCCGCAGGTGGTGTCGACCAGCACACACCCGATCGCCCTGAGGGTTGTGAAATCCTGGACCGTCACCCCGAACGCCGGCAGAATGACCACGTGATCAGGGGCGATCGGCGAAAAGTCGAAATCGCCGCCCTCGCCCCGATGGATGAACGAGATCCCCATGGCCTCGAGCTTCTGGTTGACATGGGGGTTATGAATGATCTCACCGACCATCACCAACTGGCGGGTTGGAAACTTGGTCCGGGCCTCGTAGGCATACTCGACCGCTCGGTCCACCCCGTAGCAGAACCCGAATTCCTTCGCCAGCCGGAAGGTCAGCGGGCCGACCGACAACCGGTGCCCGTTCGCCTTGAACGCCTCGATGATCCCGCTGTGATAGTCGGCGGTCAGGAGACCTTCGATCGCCCCTTTGAGTCCGAAGCCTTTGCGGAAGTAAGTGGGGTCCGGCATCGGCGCTATCGCTTGGGCTTGTAGGCCCGGCCACACTGCCCTTGGGCCGGCCGAACGATGAGGTCGATAAACGCACCCGTGATCCTGAGGGTGTCGGGGCCATCGACCCGTTTGAACCGGGCGGCGACGGTTCCAGACACGAGGCCCGAATCTGCCCGGGTCACTTGGACGTTGCCGGAGGTGGCCTCGAACCCAACGTTCACCGAATCGGAAGCCAGTCGGAGGGCTCCGAACGCGAGTGGCCGCCAATTCGACGACACCGCGCCGGACACCAGCGGAAATTGCCCCGTTCGGATCGAGTCTTGGGCAAAGAGGGTCAACCCAAACGCCGTGTCGCCCCGGATCGCAAGGATTTCAAGCATCGAGTCGGCGGGGCACCACGACACCTCGGGACGAGCCGCGATGCCCCCGGTTCGCGACGCGACCCAATCGACCGACACCGTCCCGGGGCCCTTCAGGGGCTGGATGGTTCTCTCCTGGCAACCGAACGGAAGAACCAGGAGACCAAGGGCCAAGGCACGCATCGGGGAGGAAGGTCTCAGTGAATGGCCCCGAACACAAGATCGAAGGACATCGTACTGCAGGGCCGCTATGACGCCTGGGCCCACTTGCTCCGGCCGTCCCGGTGCAGGCCGTAGGCCCGGAGCCGCCGCCACAGAGTCGTCCGACTGATCCCTAGGCTCTTGGCCGTTTCGGCCAGCTTCCAGGCATTGGCATCGAGCGACCTGACAATGGCTTCCTTTTCCCGTTCGGCGAGCGTCTTCGGACCGGCGTTGCCGGGAAGGAACATGGCTTCGCCCAAGTCGATGGCGCCGACCTTGAGCGGCTTGAGCCGGCCACCGAACTCGGCCAACTGGGGCATCAGCTCCCGGGAGGTCTGGGAGAGGTCGAGGCCCAACTCCCGAGCATTCTGGTTGGCGTACAGCACTTTACCCTGAGCATCAAAAACAACGACGCCCTCGGAAAATGCATCCAAGAGCGACTTGGCAAGCGGCGAGAAGACCGATGGCATCGAAGGCGGGATTGGATTTGACATAGGAGCGGTACGGGCGGACGTTCCAATAGGTTTCAGAGCTCGGCACTCGGGGCTCGGCACTCGGCGCTCGGCACTCGGCACTCGGCGCTCGGCGCTCGGCGCAACCTGGGTGTTTTCACCGTTGACACTGCTGTTGACTGACTGGTCGGTCAGTAATTGGAAATGCTACTTTGATAATGGCTTACATCATGACATGCGATCCGGCATGCCGATCGTGATGGGTCGGATTTCGAGGGCGGCTTTGAGGTTTATTTGACCGATCGGTCAGGCGGGAGTTATTGTTCGACCATGCTTAGGGACGCGGTGCTGGATCAGTCGGTAGCCCTGGTGGTTGATCGGGGACTGGGTGGGTGGAGTATCGAGGCGGTGGCTGGGGGGGCTAAATGTGCCAAGGGGCTCGTCCTTTACCACTATCGGTCCAAGGCCAACTTGCTCGGGCTGACGGCGGGTGAGATTGAACGGGTTCGGTGGGACCGGAGGTTTGAGGCCATAGCGGGAGGAACGCCGGGCCTCGAGGTGATTGATCGGCTCTGGGAGGCGATGGTCGCGGACGTGGACACGGGGCGGTTTGGGGCCTGGGTATCGCTGCTGACGGCGGGCTTCGTCGCGACGGGCCCAAGTCGGGGCGACGACTTTCGATCCGCTGTGGCCAAGGCGCTCGGCCTGCCACAGGCAAGTCTGGCCGAGCCGGCTTCGATCGAGGCGACGCTCGAGGGCATGGAGTTCCTGCTGAGCCGGGCACTCACTGGTCGGGAGGGGCTTCGTACCGGGTACGATCGGTTGTGGACCGGCATGCTGGCGCCGTAGCTGGAACGCAAAAGGGGCGGGCACCGGCCCGCCCCTTCGCGTTGGGAAGCTGCGCCTACTTGAGGCCGGCGGCGGTCACGGGCTTGGTATCGGCCCACCATTGCTTCGCCATCGGACGAACCCGCGGAAAGATCTCGTTCAGGGTATCGCCCTCGTAGATCCGACCGTTCTTCATGATGTACTTGATCGTGTTGCTGTTTCGGATGTTCTCGAGCGGGCTCTTCTCGAGCACCAGAATATCGGCCATCTTGCCCGCCTCGAGACTTCCGATATCGGTGCCCATCCCGATCGCCTCGGCGCCGTAGATGGTGGCCGCCCGAAGCGCATCGTGATTGGACAGCCCGCCGGACGCCATCGCCCACAACTCCCAGTGATTGCCGATCCCTTGGATCTGGCCGTGGGCGCCCACCGCTGCTCGCGCCCCACCTTCGATCAATTTCTTGATGAACTCGGCGTGCCGAGGGAAGACGTACTCGTCCTTGTTGAACCAGCCGCCCTGCTGGTACCCGAAGGCCGAGCCTCGGCGAAGCGCCCGAGAATCGATCTGCCCCTTCGGCATGAAGGTCGCCAGCTTCTTGTCGCCGATGACGTCTTCGGTGGTGTAGAAGTAGTTCTCGCCAAACGGGCCACCGTACGACACCAAGAGAGTCGGCGAGTTCGTGGTTTGACTGGTCTTGAACAGCTGCACCACGTCATCGAAGATCGGGGCAATCGGGAGCGCATGCTCGACGCCCGGATAGCCGTCCATCGCGTGGGTTAGATTCAACTTGAAGTCGAGCCCGCCCTCGGTGGTCGGCATGATGCCGAGTTCCTTGGCCGCCATGATGATCCACTGCCGCTGCTGGCGGTTGCCGGACATATACATCTTGAGGGTCTTGGTGTCCCAGTATTGGGAGTACCGCTTCAAGAAGGTCTTGGCGTGATCGAGATCCCGAATATTGTCGCTACTGAACAGACCGGGTCCGGTCGAATAGATCCGGGGTCCCACCATCCCGCCGGCCTCGACCCGATCCTGGTAACTCAGGATATCACTCACGGAGGTCTGAGGATCGCGGGTCGTGGTCACCCCGTAGGCAAGCGTGGTGAGGTATTGCCACGCCTGGCTTGGGTGAATCTCGGGAATCAGCCACTGGGCGTGGTAGTGAGTATCGACCATACCCGGCATGACGGTCTTGCCGGTCACGTCGATGATCTTGGCGCCGCCCGGGATGGCCACCTGTCCCCGAGCGCCGATCGCGACGATCCGATTGTCTCGAACCACGACGTCGGCGTCCTCGATGATTTCCTTCCCTTTCATCGTGATGGCCCGGCCGCCCCGAAGCACGACAACGCCGCGGGGCTGATCGCGCGGCACCTCGACTTTGATCTTGAGTTCCTCGGGCTTGTACCCGGGCTTCTCATCCTTCTTGGCCTTGCTGGTATCGGCCTTGGCCTTGGTCGTATCGGTCTTGGCCCGAGCGCTCTTGACCGAATCCGCCACCAGCCGGGTTTCCAGGTCGAAGATCTTGATCTTGATCGAATCCGGCACCGGGGCGAGCGCCTTGATCAAACTGTCGCTGTGGGTCTTCAGGGTCTTGACGCTGTCCTGAATCGACTGCTTGACCCGGGCGCTGTCGGCCTTGGCTCGGGTGGCGGCCTTGAGGCTGTCATCGACCGCCCGGCCGCGGTCCAGATTGTACGTAAAGAGGACGTTGCCGAGTGCGAAATGGACGGTCTTGCCGTCGCCACTCCAGGACGGGAACTCGCCCCCGACGTCGCTCAGCTTCCGGACGGCCACCCCGCCGCCGCCCATGACGTTGACGTTCGGTACCGGCCCTCCGACTTGGGTGATCGGCACCGAGAAGACGTCGGTCTGCACTTGGGCCAGGACTCGATCGCCGTCGGGAGAGATCATGATCAGGCTGGCCGGCAGGGCCGGCGGGCCGCCCTCGAGGAGGTCGATCAGATGAATATCCGCGGCCTTGATCGGTGAAACCCGCCGAGGAAGGAAGACCAGTTCGCCCTCGGGCTCGAGCGTCGAACCGCCAGGCACCGCGCCAAACGGCGACGGCCCGGTAATCCGGATGATCGGTTTCACGTCGGTGCCGTCCCAACGGAACGAGACCAGTCCCTCGCCGAAGCCCGAGGCGTAGATCCGATCCGGCTGGTTCCTGACGAAATGGGCCACATCGCGGCCAGCGGTCGGCGCAATGACTTTGAGATCGCCGCCGGACGACGGGATCCAGACGAAATCACCGCCGGCGCCGCCACCGCCATTGCCGGACGCTTCGACCAGATCGCGGCCGGCTTGACGAGTCGCCACGATCCGGGATCCGTCCGGGGTCCAGGCCGGATTGCTGTAGAGCGCCGCCGTGCGGGTCAGCTGGACCGGTGCGATCGGCCGGCCGTCGACCGCTGCCTTCATGATGTGACCGGCGGCCGCATCGCCCCAGGTGATGTAAACGATGGACTTGCCGTCCGGCGACCAGGCCGGCTCATACTCGCCGACCTCGGCCGTCGACACTCGGCGGGGCGTGCCGCTCGGCAGGTCCATGACATAGACCCGGTCGAGGGCCACAAAGGCCAGCCGCTTGCCGTCGGGCGAGGCCGCCGGATTGCGGATTTGTTTGGCCACCAGGTTGGCGGTGGTATCAACTCGGTAGACGAACTTCACTTCGGGTCCGACGTCGAGCTTCACGTCGACGGTGAAGGCAATCTTGGTCGGGGCTGACTTATCGACCGGGATCCGCCAAATCTCGCCGCCGTAGGAGATGATGACCGCCCGGGAATCGGGCGTGAAGGCATACCCAGGCAAGGCGTCGAGCGTCCCGCGCGACTCGATGTCGTCGCGCTGAATCGGGTAGGCAAGCCAGCTCTCCTCGCCGGTCGCAAGATTTCGAAGCCGGAGCCCGGTGTTTGCTTCGTGCCGAGACCCATAGGTGAGCCACTTACCGTCGGGCGACACCGCGGGACGGAACCCGGACCCGTATCGACTCGACAATTGAGTCATCGTCCCGGTTTCCCGGTCGTAGGATCCGATCTGATACTGGGGAAAGATCGCGTTGTAGTGCCAGTCTCCGGATCGCGCGGCGAACCAGACGGAGCGGCCGTCGGGGCTGAACGCGGCGCCGAGGGTCTTGAGATTCGCGGTCTGGGGACCGGGTTGGATCAGCGGAAAGCCCGCGCCACCGTCGACCGGATACAACTGCAGCTTGGCGGTCGGGAAGGTGCCGCTGCCCCGGCTGACCACGATGTACTTGCCGTCGGGCGACCATTCGGGCGAGACATACTGGTTGGCGTTGCCCTGGGTCACCTGGGTCGTGTCCGACTTGTCGAGCGTCATGGTGAAGAGGTTGTCCCCGCCGCTCCGGTCGGAGACGAAGGTAATCTTCTTTCCGTCGGGGCTGAACCGGGGTTGGGCGTCGAACGACAACCCGGTCACGAGGGCGGTGGCCTTTCCACCCGCGATCGGCATCGTGTAGATGTCACCGAGCAGGTCGAAGACGATAGTTTGACCGTCAGGACTCACGTCCAAGGACATCCAGGTGCCCTTGGTGGCGGTGAATTCTCCCTTCCGCTTGGCTTCGAGCGGCAGCGGCTTCTGGGGCGGTCCCCCCGGGGCTCCAGGGCCACTGGGTGCTTGCGCGAGGGCGGGAGAAACGAGGAGCGCCGCGAGAATAAGTGAGCGAGTCATGGTTAGCGGATCCCCGTGGTATTCGCGGGCGCCGTCTGGCGCCAAGGTTCGTTCGGCGCCGGTTTTTGCCGGGGCCAGATTTCATTGAGGGTATCGCCTTCGTAGAGGCGGCCGTTCTTCATCACGAACTTGATGGTGTTGGTGTTCCGAATGTTCTCGAGCGGGTCTTTGTCGAGGACGATCAGGTCGGCCAGTTTGCCCGATTCAATCGAACCCAAGTCCTTGCCGAGGCCAATGGCCTGGGCCCCGCAGAGGGTGGCGATCTTCAAGGCATCGTGATTCTTCATCCCGCCGCTTTGGACCGACCAGAGCTCCCAGTGATAGCCGAGACCCTGGAGTTGACCGTGACTGCCGATGCCGCTGCACGCTCCAGCTTCGATCAAATGCTTGTTGAACTCGGCGTGCTTCTTGAACATGTACTCCGACTCGTGGGCCCAGCCGCTTGGGCCCGGCCCCGCCCCCCGCCGCCGGGTCTTATTGTCGAATTCCTCCGACGGCGTGAAGTGCCGCAGCTTGGCATCGCCCGCGGTGTTCTCACGGGCGTAGTAGTAGTTCTCGGCCCACGGCCCGCCGTAGGTCACCAACAGCGTCGGGGTGTTGGTGGTGCCTGACGTCTTGAGGAGTTGCACCACGTCGTCGTACATCGGGTAGAGCGGAATCGTGTGTTCGACCCCGGGGTATCCGTCCATCGCGTGCGTCATATTCAGCATGAACTGGAGCCCGCCCTCCGTGGTGGGCATCAGCTTGAGTTCCTTCGACGCCATGATCAGGTATTGGCGGGTCTGCCGGTTGCCCGACATATACATCTTGAAGGTCTTGGTATCGTAGTACTCGCTATAGCGCTTGAGCACGCTCCGGGCTTTTTCGAGCGACCCAACTCGATCGCCTGAGAACACGCCAGGGCCGGTTGAGTAGACGCGGGGGCCGACCATCGAACCGGCGTCGACCCGGTCCTGGTAACTCAAGACGTCGGTGGTCGAGGTCTGGGGGTCGCGCGTGGTGGTCACGCCATACGCCAGATTGGCGTCGTAGATCCAGTTTCGCTGCCAGTGGATACCCCAGCCCGACCACATGTGCGAGTGGGTGTCTACAAAGCCGGGGATGATGGTTTTGCCGGCCACATCGATGACCCGGGCATCGGCGGGCGCCGAGCCGCGGGGGCCGACGCTCACGATCCGCTGATTCTTGATGACGACGTCGGCGTTCTCGACGATCTCGGCCCCGCGCATGGTGACCACTTTGGCGCCGCGGAGCACCACCGTTCCCTGGGGAATATCCCGCTCGGCGGTGACTCGGATCCGCTGCTCGGTCGGGAGATACTGATTGCGGACCCGGGTCGCGGTGTCTGCCCCGGCCGCCCGGAGGCTGTCGTCAACCGCCAGGCCCCGCGCCACGTCATAGGACACGAAGGCGTTGCCGATCGACCAGTGGATGGTGCGACTATCGGCGCTCCAGGCCGGGAACTCGCCGCCGATGTCGGTGAGTTTCAACGCCCGGGTGGCTGAGCTGTCGATCTTGGCCACCGACACCGTGGGCACCGGACCACCGACCTGCGGAACCCGCACCACGTAGATGTCGTTCCCGAACGCGGCCAGGGCCAAGTCGCCCTTCGGGGCCATCCGGATCACATCGGCGCGGGGACCTTGGACCGCCGGCTCCCGAGCGCTCATAAAGTCGGGCGGGAGGAGATCTCCCATCGCAGAGCTGGGCTTGGGGGCGAACGGCTCCTGGTACTCGGGACCGGAGCGGGCAAAGGAGCCTAACGGCAAAGGCCCGGTTACCTGGAGATGTTGCTTCAGGTCGGTACCGTCCCACCGAAACGACGCGAGGGCCGCCGTAAAGCCTTGGGGCGGCGCGCCAGGGGGGGGTGGGAAGAAGCCGTAGATATAGATCCGGCCGGTGTCGGCCGTGAAGTGGGGGGCGCTCAGGTTTCCGCCAGTGGGCCGGATGGTGGTCGGCTGGCCGCCGGTCGCGCTGACCCAGAAGAACTCCGCGCCCAGGCCGTCCCCGATGAACGGGTCGATCTGCTCTTTCAGATTGCGGACCGAGGAACGAACCCCAACGATTCGGCGCCCATCGGGCGACCAGGCCGGGACCTGATAGAAGGCACTTTCCTGGATCAGTCGCTGGGGCTGGCCACCCGAAAGGTTCATTCGCATCAGCGACCCTTCGTTCCCGTCCCACGTCACGTAGGCCAGCGCCGAGCCGTCCGGCGACCAGGCCGGATAGTACTCGCCGGTCTCGGCGGTGGTGACCCGGCGGGGGGCTCCGTTCGGCAGGTCCGCCACGTACAGCCGATCGAGCGCGGTGAACGCGATCCGGCGGCCATCGGGCGAGGGAACCGCTTCCCGAATCTGGCGAACCGTGAAGGTCGGGGTGTCTTCGATGGGGTATTCGAACTTGACCTCGGGTCCGACGGCCACCTCGGCGTTGACCACGAAGGGGATCTTGGCCGGGGCCGTGCCGTTGACCGGGACCCGCCACAATTCGCCGCCGTACGACAGGACGATGGCCAGCCCATCAGGCGTGAACGAATAGCCCGGCAGAAAATCGAGATCGGGCACCGACTCGATGTTGTCGCGCTGGACCGGAAAGGCCAGCCATTTTTCGTCGCCGCTGGCGAGGTCGCGGATCCGAAGCCCGGTCTGCTGGCCCTCGCGGCTGCCATAAACCAGCGACTTGCCGTCGGGCGAGATCGCGGGACGAATCCCGTTGCCATAGCGGTTGGTCTGAACCGTGGTGCTCCCGGTTTCCCGGTCGTAGACCCCGATCTGGGCTTGGGGCATCGCGGCATTGTATTGCCAGGGACCCTGCCGGGACGAGTAATAGATGTAGCGGCCGTCGGGCGACGGGGCCGCGCCGAGGAACGCGGTGCCGCCGGTGTTCCGGGTCAGCACGACGCCGGTGCCGCCCTCGACGTCGTACATGGTGAGCTTCCAAGCACCGAAGCCGCCCGCGGCGCTCGACGCCACCAGATATTTCCCGTCCGGCATCCACTCCGGCGAGACGTAGGTCCCCTGGGTCCCGTAGGTGATCCGCCGGATCCCGGTGCCATCGGCGTTGCTGACATACAGGTTGTCGCCGCCGGCCCGGTCGGAAAAGAACGCCAGCCGTTTGCCGTCCGGGCTGAAGCGGGGTTGGGCGTCATAGCCCATGCCGCTGGTGAGCCGGGTCGCGGTGCCGCCGGTGATCGGGATGGTGTACAGGTCGCCGAGCATGTCGAACACGATGGTTCGGCCATCGGGGCTGACATCCACCGACATCCAGGTGCCCTTGGTGGCCGTGAACTTGGCGACCCGGGCGGA
>JAYTTT010000084.1:0-2663 GCA_043744895.1 Gemmatimonadota bacterium
CCCATGTAGAGCGTATCGCCCGCGACCCAGACGTTATGGACCCCGCCGTGTTCCGGCTCGTACCACGCGACCGACTTGGGATGCTCGATATCGGAGACATCGACGACCTGCATCCGCCCATACGCCCGCCCCGCCGAGGCATCTTTGGCCCCGCGGGGACCGGACGCCGGAAAGACCTCGTCGGCGATGAAGACGTAGTTCTTGTGGCGCCAGGCGGTGTGGGTGCCCCGGATGAAGCCCGGGCCGCCCGCCGCCTCGACGTCCCGGTACAAGGCGTTTAGATCGTACTTGAACTGGCTGACCAACTGCGGATTCGACGGGCTCCCACCCTTGATCCCGTTGCCGACATCGAGAATGACCAGGCCGTCGTTCCAGTAGCTCGCGTACATCAACCCGTCTTTGACGTCGATATCATGGAGCGAGCGGCCGGCGTCGGGACGATCGGTCTTCCATACGGCAACTTCCTTCGGGTTCATCGGATCGTTGATGTCGATGACGTGCATCGCCCCGGTGGCGTCGTTAGTGAGGTAGACGTGGGTCCCGTACTTCTCCTGCTTGTAGACGAAGGCGGAGTGGACGCCGCCGGTGACGGTGGCGGTGTACTCCGAGATGACCTTCGGGTGGGCCGGGTCCTCGGTCGAGGCGATCACGATCCCGTTCTTCCGGTCGGCGGCCCCTTCGCGGGTGAAGACGATGTACTTGCCGTCCGGGGTCGACATCACGTCGTTGATCCGGCGGGTGTTGGCCACGATCGAGTCGGTGACGGTCGGCTTCGAGGGATCCCGGATGTCGATGGCGTAGAGGACGTCGCCGCCGGAACCGGAGCCCAAGTAGGCGTAGTCGCCGCTCGGATGAATCCAGACCTCTTCGGTGGTGAGCCGGGTTCGGGGCAACCGGCCGACGATGGTGGCGGGCCGCCGGACATCCCGCGGCTTTAACGTGACGGTAGCTTCGGCCGAGCGGCTGCCGATGCTGGCGGTCACCAGGTACGATCCCGCCTCGTAGCCGACGAACGAGCCATCGGGATCGATCATGCCGTGCCCCGGCGAGAAACTCCATTGCGGGGTGAACCCCGTCACCGCGCGCCCGGCGCGATCGACCGCCTCGATCTTGAAATTGATGACGTCGCCCGCCTTCCCTTCCGATGCTTCCGGCGAGAGGGTCAGCTTGGCGATGGTGTTAGGCAGCACCTTGATTGCAAACGACTGCTCGGCGGTGCCGGCCCGGGCCGTGATCCGCGCGGTGCCGGCCGCCTTGGCGTCGAGGAGGCCGTCCGGCCGAACGGTGACGATGGCCGGCGCCGAACTGCTCCATGTCACCCCGTCGGTCCGCTGGTCGCCGGCCTTCGAATAGGTCTTGGCGTCGAGCCGGAGCCGTTGTCCCGCAATGACGGTTTCGACTTTGGGACTGGTTTCGATCCGAACGGCCGGCCCGGCCACCATGGTGATCTTGATCAACTCCCGAACCGGCCGAGTGCCCGGCACGGATGCGGTGGCCATCACGTTGAAGGATCCGGTCGACCCAGACCGGACCAAGCCGGTCGGCTCGACCGACGCTTCGAAGTAGGCACCCTGGCCAAAGAAGGTGACCCGGGCTTCTGGTACCGGCCTGCCGTTCGCGTCCACTGGGGTGGCCGTGAGGCGGAGGGTATCCTGGGCCGCCATGGTGACGCTGGTGCCGGGGGTGATCACGATTTTGGCCACGGGACTCGTCGGCAATTGAACGGCCGGCGGGGCCTGGGTTTGCTGGAGCAACAGCAGGGCGACGACTGGCAACATCGGCACTGGGGTCCTTTGGAATTGGGTCAGCTGGTCGGCGGATTGAACCCGGGGCCGGCCTCGACCCAGGAGCGGAAGTACTTGGGATCCTCGATCGGCAACGCCTCGCGCGCCGTCTTCAGTGGACGGAAGGTGTCCACCATGACCGCGAGTTCGTTGGTTTCCTTGGCGCCGATGCTGGCTTCCATCCGCCCCGGATGGGGACCGTGGGGAATCCCGTCGGGGTGGAGGGTAATGCTGCCGTACTCGATGCCCTTCCGGCTCATGAACTCGCTCGAGGCGTAGTAGAGGACCTCGTCCGAATCGACGTTGCTGTGGTTGTACGGCGCCGGAATCGCCTCCGGATGGAAATCGTACGGCCGCGGGCAGAACGAGCAGATGACGAAGCCGTCGCCCTGGAAGGTCTGGTGGACCGGCGGAGGTTGATGAACCCGCCCTACGATCGGCTCGAAGTCGTGGATGTTGAAGGCCCAGGGATAGAACATCCCGTCCCAGCCCACGACGTCGAACGGATGGTGGTCGAGGATGAATTCGTTGAGGCCGTGGTGCTGCTTGACGAGGATCTGGAACTCGCCCCGCTCGTCGTGGGTCTTGAGTTCGGTCGGGATTCGGAAGTCCCGCTCGCTGTACGGCGCCCCCTCGACGATCTGGCCGTAGGCATTTCGGTACCGGGTCGGAGTCCGGACGTAGCCCTTGCTCTCGATGATCAGGAACCGATGGGGCACCGGGTCGAGCTGGAACCGGTGCATGATGCCCCGGTGGATGACCAGGTAGTCACCCTCCTGATACCGCAAATCGCCGAATTGGGATTCGAGCACCCCACTGCCCTGGCTGACATACACGACCTCGTCGCACTGGGCGTTGCGGTAGAAGTGGGTGTCGTTG
>JAYTTT010000085.1:0-2656 GCA_043744895.1 Gemmatimonadota bacterium
CCGGGGTGGCGTCAGGATACTCAACAGGGCGATCGCGCCGGCAATCAAGTGCATGAGCAGACTCCCAAGGGATTGAATGACGGGTTCTCCGGCCGCAAATCCGCCCGTCGATCGATCGCCGGATGTGCAGCTGGCGCCGGACCGTTGATCGGAGCGAAGTCCTTGCCGGGCCGCTAGAAATCGATCTGGGCCCGGGTCACCAACGCGGACTCACGCGCCAGAGAGATCCCGGCGACCACCACGGGCGAATCGAAGCGGGTCCTGATGTAGTTGACCATGATCCGCAGGAATGGATTGGGCACCCACGTCGCCCCGACGGTCCAGGCGTGGGCCCGGCTGGTGGGCTGGCTAGTCGGCCCACTCGGCGCGAGCCGACCGGCGTAGGCCGGGGCCGCCACGCCGAACTCCTCGCCTTCGAAGGCACTGTATCTGAGCCCCATCTGCAAGGCACCCAAGCCGCCCTGCCGCCGATGGAACTCCTGGGCCGGCCGGATCCGGCCGTAGACGCCGCCCCGGTACCACGAGGCGAATTCCTCTCCGGTGACCACCCAGAGAAGGTCGACGTAATACCCGGCCAGATGGAGATCGTAGCCGGTGACCGGGGCCGGTTCGCGTCGCGTCCCCGAGTATCGGGCCGTCCAGTACTCGCTCTGCAGCTTGACCGGACCGTGGGCGACCGACAGTTCGGATCCGGCCAACCGCCGGACCACGTTGGTGGCCGCCACGCCGCTCGCCGCATTGAACGGCTGGGGGGTGAAGAAGGTCGTGCCGCGTCCCTCGGTTTGGATGCTCGGGGCGGTGAAGGGCGCCGTGGGGCTGTTGGCCGCGGTCCCGTGCTGATAGTTGGCGCCGAGGTGGAAGACGCCGTGCCGATCCCCGAGCCAGGCGGCGAGGTTCTGGGTGAGCCGGAGCGTCACCATCTTACCGTCGGCCGCCACGCTCTGGGCGTTGCCGGCCTGCTCCTCGGTGTTGATCCCGGTGCCGTTGGTGGCCGCGAGCGAGTAGCTCAGGCCGGGAAGCGCGGCGGGGGCTCCGGTGATTGCCACACCGCGGTCGTAGCTCAGATTCTGGAGCAGTCCAAACTGGAGGGCCCGCTCGGTGAAATCGGTGAGGTTGTCGGAGCCGGTATTCTCGAGGCCGAACCCCGGCTTGAACTGCCCGACCTGGAGGCGGACGGCGGGCCGGAACCACTCGAAGGCGAGGTAGCCGTTGACTAGGCTCGCGGCCTGGGTTGTCGTGCCCGCGTTGCCGGTCGCGAATTCGCCCTCGACCACGAAGGTGTAGTCGCCGGCGTAGGTGACGCTGGTGCCGAACCGAATCCGGCGGAGGCTCATCACGTTGGGGACGGCGTCGCCCGGGTGGAACGATCGGTGATCGAACTGGAGCCTGCCGAGCAGCTGGGCCTGCCAGCGGCCGTCGGCGGTTTGTAACCGGACCCCGTCGGCCGCCGGGCGGGGCGGGGTCTTGACGGTCGTGTCCTGCGCGATCAGCATCGCGGCGGAGAGCAGGGCAGTCAGCGGCATTGGATCGGCCGCCGGCTACTTGGCTTTCTTGTTGAGTTCGCCGAACGGGCCTTGAAGGGAGCCATCGTCATTGAGGTCGAGTTCCAATGCCTTATCCTCGCCGGGGATGGTGATATAGAGCTTCCCGTCACCAAACCAGCATTCGCCGGCCTTGGCGTCTCCCATCATCGAGATGGTGACCTTACCGGAGCGGAATGTCATCGGCATTCCGCCGTCGGCCGCGTAGCGACCCTCGACCTTCCCGGCACAGCTGACCAGACCGGCTCGCGGGGGCTGGCCCGCCTTGGCTACGACCCTGGGCGGCGCCTCGCTCACGAAGCAAAGCTGCTCGGGCTTCGCCCAGGTGGCGAGGTTCCCGGGGAGTGCCACCTGATATTCCAGGCCCATGACGGTGATTACCCGGCTGTCGATCCACTTGCCCTGGTAGAGGAGCTTGACCCGGTCCTCGGCGTCGTAGATGCCGTTGGCTCGGTCGTAGGCCGTGGACTTGCCGTGCCGGCGCACCTCCGCCGGGTACCGCCTGGTGACCTCCGGCCCGTTGATGAGGTGCACCTGGAAGAGGTGGTCTTGACGCGCGGTGACGATTGCCAGCACGAATCCCTGGCCGGTCGCGACCGTGACGGTGTCGCCGGGATTGATGCCGATGCCGTCTTGGGCGCGGGCGTCGATCGGGGATCCGAGGACGAGGGCGAGGAGGAGCCGGCGGGTCGTCGACATCGGTGTACCTGGTGGAGGGGAGGGAGAACGCGGCGCCTAAGGGCCCCTACCATTATCTGCTCGGTCGGGACGGAGGGCAAGCCGCCGCGCCCGCCCTCAGGGCGGCGGCCGGTGCCGGATCGCCTCCGGCGACCGGATCGCATCGAGCGGGATGACATGCAGGGTCCAGCTCACCGGAAGCGACGTCGGCGGGTAGCAGACTTTGTCGTCGCACGCCTGGTACTTGAACGTCCCGGTCACCTGCACGGTCTTGCCGGTGTCGCCCAATGATTTCATCAGGTCCTTCGAGCCGGCGACCCTGACGTCCTGGACGATCCGGAACTTCCCCTCGAACACGGGCACCCGCTCCTTGATCGCGTCGAGGTAGAGGGTCTTTGGCCGGGGATAGACCGCGGCGGCGAGTTCGATCTCGGGCG
>JAYTTT010000086.1:0-2647 GCA_043744895.1 Gemmatimonadota bacterium
CCGAGCGGGTGGTGACGCTCCGCGACGGCCGGGTGGCCAATGACGCCCGCCAAGAGCGGATTCAGGCCGCCTGACATGCCGTTCATCGAAGCGATCCGGATGGCCTTGGCCACGCTCTGGAGCCAGAAGCTCAAGAGTTTCTTCAGCCTGATCGGGGTCTTGATCGGGGTGACGTTCCTGATCGCGGTGGTGTCGATCGTCCAGGGCATGAACGTGTACATGGAAGATCAGTTTGCCAACAAACTGATCGGATTGAACGCCTTTCAGCTCCGTCGCAACCCCGGCATGAATATGGGCAACATCAGCGAAGAGGAGTGGAAGGAGTGGATGCGACGACCCCGGGTCAGCTACGGCGACGCCGCCTGGGTCGAGGCCAAGCTCGAGACCCCGGTCCGGTTCGCCCGGTACTGCGACGATCGCGCCCAGGTCATCGCGAACGGCAAATCGGCCCGGGATATCCAAATCGTGGCGACCGACGCCGAGTACATTCAGATCAAGAACTACAACCTCAGCACTGGTCGCCCCTTCACGGTCCAGGAAACTCGGGCCGGTGCGGCGGTGGTGGTCCTTGGCTTCGACGTCGCCGACAAGATGTTCCCGGCCATCGACCCGGTCGGCAAGACCGTCGCGGTCGGGGGCATTCCCTACCGAGTGGTCGGTGTCATCGCCAAACAGGGCAACCTGTTTGGAATGTCCCTCGACAAGTTCGTGATCGCCCCCTTCACCTCCCCGATGCAACGGCTGGCCTGCCGGTATGGCTACATGGACGAACTCCAGGTCCAGGCCTCGACCGTTGACCAGATGACCGAAGCGGTGAGCCAGACCGAAGGCCTGATGCGGGTCCGGCGCCAACTCCGGCCCAGCCAGAAGAGCAATTTTGCGATCCAGACGGCCGAAGGCGCCTTGGCCGGCTGGCGGAAAATTTCCTCGGTCCTGTTCGCGGCCCTCCCGGGCCTGGTGGCCATTTCGCTCGTGGTCGGCGGGATCGTGATCATGAACATCATGCTGATGGCGGTGAGCGAACGAACCCGGGAAATCGGGATCCGCAAGGCCCTCGGCGCCAAGCGGCGCGACATCCTGGCCCAGTTCATCATCGAATCCGCCACGATCTCGACCGTCGGCGCCGCCATCGGTATCGTCCTCGGGATTGGCCTCGCGTATCTGATCAAAGCGCTGACCCCGCTGCCGGCGGCGGTCGCGCCGTGGTCGATCGGGGTCGCCGTATTCCTGGGGATTTTCGTGGGAATGGTCGCGGGGGTCTATCCGGCCAGCCGCGCGTCCAGGCTCGATCCCATCACCGCCCTCAGGTCCGAATGAGCGATGCCACGTTAGGCGCTCCCTGGCGGCCCGTGCCGGCGCCGGCGCGCCGGCTGGCCCGGATCAGCCTGCTCGATCCGGCCCGGATCCTCGAGGGCGTCGGGATCGCGTTCGAGTCGATCCGGGTCAGCAAGGCCCGGGCGGCCCTGACGATCCTCGGGGTCGCGATCGGCGTCATGGTCGTCATCGCCATGGCGTCGATGATCACCGGCATCAACCGGTCGGTGAGCGGGATGCTGGAGCAGGCCGGGCCCAAGACCTTCATGGTCATGCGGTATTTCCGGGGCGGCGTCCACATCGACGATGACTCCGAAAACCCCGAAGACCGGAACCCCTACATCACCATCACCGAAGCCCAGATGCTTCGCCGGGTCCCGGGCATTGCCCAGGTTGCCTGGCGCGACGAAACCAGCGGCCCGGTATCCGCCGGAGCCGTCACCATGAGTTCGGTCGCCGTGATCGGCGCAACGCCCAACATGCTCGACGCCGCCGGCGGCATCATTTCGACGGGTCGGTTGTTCACCGAGGTCGAGGCGGCGAACGCCAGCTACGTCGCTGTCATCAACGATGTCACGGCCAAGCGGTTGTGGCCGAATCTCGAACCGATCGGGCGCACGGCCAAGATCTATGGGATCCCCTTCAAGATCATCGGGATCTACAGCGAGCCCGCCAGCCTGTTCAGCGCCGCCGCCTCGAACCCGATTGCGATCATCCCCCACGCCACCTTTTCCAAGGTGGCCGAGTACGACCGCGGCTGGCTGATGCTGATGGTGAAGCCCGACGATACGACCAGCGTTGCCGTGGCCCAGGACCGGATCATCACCGCACTCCGGGTCAAGCGGGGGCTCAAGCCGGCTCAGGACAACAATTTCGGGGTGGTAACTCAGGAGAAGATGCTCGAGGTCTACAACCAGGTGACGAGTGGCTTCTTCCTGGTCATGCTCGCCCTCTCGAGCGTCGGCCTGCTGGTGGGCGGCGTCGGGGTGGTCGCCATCATGATGATCTCGGTCACCGAGCGCACCAGGGAAATCGGGGTCCGCAAGGCCCTCGGCGCCACCAAACGCGAGATCATGTTCCAGTTCCTCGTCGAAGCCTCCACCCTGACCGTGTTAGGCGGCACCATCGGAATGCTGATGGGCGGAGCGATCGCCTGGGCCGTTAACTATTTCACCCCGATCCCCGCCACCGTCCCCCTCTGGTCGGTCATCACCGCCTTGATCGCCAGCGCCGTCACCGGGATCTTCTTCGGCCTCTACCCCGCCAGCAAAGCCGCCAAGCTCGATCCGGTCGAAGCCCTCCGATATGAGTGAATCTCGGCACTCGGCACTCG
>JAYTTT010000087.1:0-10306 GCA_043744895.1 Gemmatimonadota bacterium
GGGAGAGGCCGTTGTGCTTCCAGACCCCGTCGCGCTCGCCGGTATTCGAGTCGGACAGGTGGCTGTGACCGTTGTGCGCCAGCGAGAGGTACCGGGCGCCTCGGTCGGCAAACCGCCGCACGTTGGCCAAGTCGTCGCCCAACTGGTACCCGTTCTCGACTCCGATCAGGATCACCTTCTTGCCCGAGGCATAGATCCGCCGAACGTCGGCGGCTGAGCGGGCCAGCTCGACCCGCCCGGGAGCGAGGTCCTTCACCAGCCGGTCGATGGCGTCGAACTTCGTCATCGCGGCCGCGGTGGCCTTGGCGAAACCCTCCGGCGAAAAATCCTCCGACTGACCCACGAAGACGACGAGGAAGACGGCGTCGAGTCCGCCTTCCTCCATCGAAGGAATGTTCACCTGAGAGGCGACTTTGGTGGCGTAGCTCTTCGATGACGTGAAATTGTCGGGATTGATGTCGACATGGGTGTCGAGCGTCAGAACCCGGTCGTGAATCGCCTTGGCTTTCGCGATCAACGCGGGGTCCTGGGCCGACAGAAAGGGCGAAAACATCAGTTGGCTCAGCAGGAGGAGAAAGAATGGCATTGGTGGTCTTGGGTGAGAGGCGCGCCCAAAGATGAAGGGGCGGGGGCCGCGTTGACAAGCCAGCGCTCGGGTCGCAGGATGAAGCTGGTGGTCGCCCTGACGCCGGGCCTACGGACCTCGGGCGGTTTCAAGGGCGAGGTCGATCCCGGCGAGTCCGGCCTCAAGATCGGGGCGGGTCGGCCAGCCGAAACCGAGGCGGAAGGAGCGGCGATCCTGACCGAACCAGTGGCCGGCGCCGACGTAGGTGCCGTGGTCGTCGGTCAGCGCCCGGTAGAAGCGATCGATGTCGCACGCCGCGCCCGGTTTAATCCGCGGAAAGCAGACCACTCCGCCCTCCGGTTCAACCCACTCAATCAGGGGGTGGCCGGCCAACCACCGACCGACGATTCCGATCCGTTCCGCCACCAGTGCGGCGATCAGCGGCCGAAGTTCGGGCCGGCGCCGATAGACCTGACATCCGATTTCTTCCTCGATGATCGGTCCGCAGATGACGATCTGCTCTTTGGCCGCCAGGAAACGTTCCGCCAGCGGGGCGTTCGTGGTCAGGAGCCAGCCGAGCCGGAGGCCGGGCAGTCCATAGGCTTTGGAGAGCGACCCGACGCTGATGACCCGGCCCGATCTGGTGGTCGCAAACGGCGAGGGCTCGACCACCTGGAGGTCGCGATAAGTCTCGTCAGCCAAGAGCCAAATCCCGCGCGACTCGGCGAGCGCCACGATCCGACCGAGTTCCTCGGCCGGCAGGACCGTCCCCGTTGGATTGTGAGGCGAGGTGATACTGATCAGCTTGGTTGCCGGCCGAATCAGGGCTTCGATATCCTCGGCTCGGTAGCGCCACTCGTTCTCGAAGGTGAGGTCGAGATATGAGATGTCGCAGCCGATGGCCCGCGGGGTTTCGAGATTGGTGGCATAGTTGGGGCGGAGGACGATCAGGTGGTCGCCCCGCTCGAGCAACGTGGTGGCGACCATGAACAATGCGCCGGCGGCCCCAGGCGTCAGGAGCACCTGGTCCGGGTCGCAACCCGACTCGGCGGCCAGGAACTCCCGGAGGCGCGGGTGGCCCCGATGATCGCCGTACTGAAGGAGTAGCTTGGCCGGGTCGAGGTGAACACCGAGATCGCCGAGGGCCCGATCGGCCATCGAGCTCTCGGCCAAGTTGTACCGAATCGTGCCGGCCCCGATTTCCTCGGGCGATTCGATTTCGATCGGCATTCGGACGTATTTCATCGGAGCCTTCCTACGTGACAATGAGGACGATCGCCGAAATAGCCGACACGGTCAGCACCGCGGGGCGAATGCCCTTTCGGTCGACGTGCCCGATGAACCGATGCGACGCGAGGTAGCCCAGGAAGACGCCGGGGCAGAGCAGGAGTCCCAGCATCAGCTCCGGAAGGCCAAACCGGCCGCTCCAGACGAGGCCCATGGCCGAGAGGACGGCCCCGATCGTGAAGTAGGCCGAGAGGGTGCCTCGGAAGCTCGGGCCTGATTCTCGTTGATAGACGATGGCCATCGGAGGGCCACCGATGGCGGTGGCGGTGCCCATGATCCCGGACACCAGGCCGGCGCCGACTAACGTGCCGGGATTCAGCTTGAACGAGAGGCCCAGGGCGGTGATCAGGACGCCGAGCAGGACGATGCCGCCGAAGAACAGTTCGAGCCCGTGGGTCGACAGCCCGCTCATGATCCCGATCGCGACGGCGATGCCGATGACCCGGCCACCTAACGACCAGCCGAGATCGCCGAACCGGACCTGATGCCACTCCCGCCGGGCCATCAATCCGGTCAAGGCGACATTGGCCACGAGGAGCGGTCCCGGCGCCAGATGGGTATCGATGAGGGCCAGCAGCGGGGCCGCGAACAAGGCCAGGCCGAAACCGATACTGCCCTGGAGCACGGAACCCAGCGCCATCACGACCGTGGCGGCCGCGAAGTGGGGAACCGTCATGCCGGGTGCGAACACGCGGAATTCCTTTCGCGGGGTGATGGCTTGGCGCTAGGTTTCGGCACGCAAGATACGGGGAGCGGGTCGTGGATCAGAGAGGTCGGGCGGGGTGATCGTGCCAATGCTTGCCGGCGTGGTGGCGCTCTTGGCCGGTCCGAGGTGGCCGGCCCAGAACTGGAAGGTGTTCGAGGCCAAGGTCCGGTGGGGCGTGGCCCAACGCCTGGACACGCTGCCGGTCGGCGCCGCGATTGCCCGGCTGGGGGCGACGTTCGTCGGGACCAGGTACACCCCAGGGACGCTCGAGGTGCCGGGTCCCGAGCGGGTGGTCGTCAACCTTCGAGCGCTCGACTGCGTCACCTTCGTGGAGAACACCCTCGCGCTGGTCCGGTTCATTCGAACCGACGGCGTCGCGCTCCTGAAGCGGCCGGCCGCCGCCCGGGCCAAGTACGAGGGGTATCTCCGCGACCTCCGCTACCGGGGCGGCGCGCAGAGCGGCTATGCCAGCCGGCTGCACTACTTTTCTGAATGGCTCGCCGACAACGCCCGGCGCGGGCATCTCACGCTGGTTACCGAACGGTTAGGCGGCGTGCGGGATTCCGGACGGATCGACTTCATGTCGACCCACCGGGCCGCCTATCGCCAGCTGGCCGACAGCACGGAGTGGGAGCGGATCCGGGTCGTCGAAGCGGGCCTCGCCGCCTTGCCGCCACGGTGGTACTTGCCGAAAGAGCGGATCGCCGCGGTGGCCGATTCGATTCACGACGGCGATCTGATCGCGGCGACCTCGACGGTCGCCGGTCTCGACGTGGCCCACACCGGATTCGCGTTCTGGCAAGGCGGCCGGCTGCATTTGCTGCACGCCCCCTTGGTCGGCAAGAGCGTCGAGATTTCGGAACTTCCGCTGGCCGAGCGGATTCAGCGGATCAAGACCCAGGACGGGATCATGGTCGCCCGGCCGGCTCCCTGACCAGGGTCTGATACACCAAATTGGTGAACCGGCCGCCGACGTTGAGCGGCACGCCAGGGAGGTGCTGGGTCATCAGGACCACGACGAGATCGTTGGCCGGATCGACGCTGTAGCTCGTCTGGTAGGCACCCCCCCACCCGAAGGTCCCGACCGCCGCCGGATTGCCGCCTGCCCCCGGGCGTTCCGTCGTCTGGAAGCCCAATCCGAACCCCTGTCCGTCCGCCGAAAAGAGGGTGCTCACCTGGTTGGTGGTCATCAGGTTCACCGTGGCAGTTGCGAGGAGCCGGGCGCCGTTCAGCTGACCGCCGTTGAGGAGCATCTGCAGAAAGGTGGCGTAGTCCCGCGCGGTCGAGACCAGCCCGGCGCCGCCGGCAAAGCTGGTGCGCGGCCCGGTCACATAATGACCTTGGCCTCGGGCTCCCTCGGGCGCCAGGGCCAGCTTGCCGTCGCTTCCGATCAGGTGGACCGCCACAAGGCGGGCGGCCTTCTCGGGTGGCAGATAGAAATAGGTGTCGCGCATCCCGAGGGGTTGAAAGATCCTGGTCCTGAGGAACTGATCGAGCGGCATGCCGGAGACCCGTTCGACCACACAGCCCAGGATGTCGGTGTTGTAGCCGTAGACGAACGCCTCGCCCGGTTGAGCCACGAACGGCAGGGTGCCGAGCCGGTCCATGGTGGTGCAGATCGGTTCGTCCTTATCGGCGGTGTACCAGCCGTTCCCAGCCGCCGGCCCGAGCCCCTTGGCCTCGTAGAGCGGAGCAACGGTGCGGTCGGTGCCATAGGAAATGCCGGCCGTGTGGGTCAGCAGGTCGCGAATGGTGATGGCCCGTTTGGCCGAAACCATGGTGCGGCCGGTATCGGCCGCGATCGCGACCTTGCTGTTGGCGAAGCTGGGCAGGTAGCGGGACACCGGGTCGCCCAGGCCGAGCCGCCCCTCCTCGACCAGCATCATCACGGCGACGCTGGTGATGGCCTTCGTCTGGGAGGCAATCCGGAACATCGCATCGGCCTTCATGGGCCGGCCCGCCGGCTTGTCGGCCCACCCGTAGGCGCCCTGGTGGACCACGCGGCCATGCTGGAGCACCAGGGTAACGGCACCGGCAATTTGATCTTCAGCGACATACCGCCGCATCGCCGAATCGATCCGGGCCGCCCTCGGGCCGGAGACGCGGAGGGCGGGCTGGGCGGCGAGTGGTCCGGCCGCGATAGCAAGGACCAGGAACGGATTAGCGAGCCGCATTGAGCATGGCCTCGATGGTGGTGAATTTGACGCGGGGACGGTTGACGGCTTGGCCGAGGGCGACTTCGGCTGCGTTGATCCGTTGCCAGGCCGACCAGGTGATCTCGGCGCTCGGCATTCGGGGCTCGGCACTCGGCGATTGGCAATCGGACAAGATGGCTTCGGCGGTGGCGGCGGCGTCGGGTTTGTTGGTGCCGATGACGCCGTTTGGGCCTCGTTTGATCCAGCCGGCGACGTAGAGGCCTTGGCTGACTCGGCCGCCGACGTTGGGGATGGTGCCGGTTCGTTCGTCGAAGGGGAGGCCGGGGATGGGGGTGCCTCGGTAGCCGACCGAGCGGAAGACCAGGCCGACGGGCAGGGTTTCGGATTCGCCGGTGGGCTCGGCGGCGAGCGAGCCGTTCTTGGCGACGAGGCGGTTGTGGGCGAGGCGGATGGCGGCCACGCGGCCGTGGCCGTCGTCGATCAGTTCGGTGGGTGAGACGAGAAACCGGAGGGTCAGCCGTTTTGGCTTGCCGGAAGGGGCGCGCTCGGCGAACTGGGTCAGGACCTCGATTTTTCGCTTGAGGCTTGGGTCGTCGTCGGCGGCGACCTCCGCGGCCGACAGCGGATCGAGCGCCACCTCGTGGGGCAGGGCCACCGCGTCGGCGAGCGCCATCTCGCCCAGTTCCTTGACCTCGGGGGTCGTGAAGGCCGCCTGAGCCGGGCCGCGCCTGCCTAACAGGTAGACGTTCTTGACCTGGCTGTGGCGGAGGGCCTCCAAGGCGTGGTCGGCCATATCGGTCTTGGCCAATTCCTCAGGCGAGCGAGAGAGGATTCGGGCGACGTCGACGGCCACGTTGCCGACCCCGACCACCGCGACGTTTTCGGCGTTGAGGTTGAAATGCCGGTCGCGGAAATCGGGGTGGCCGTTGAACCAGGCCACGAATTCGGTGGCCGCGTGGCTGTTGCCGAGATCCTCACCGGGGATTCCCATCCGCCGGTCCGATTGGGCGCCGGTGGTGAAGGCCACCGCATCGTAGGCTTGGCGGAGCTGGTCGACCGAGAGGTCGCGGCCGACCTCGACGTTGCCGAAGAACCGGAATCCGGGCCGGGCGGCGACTTTATCGAAACTCCGGGTCACCGTTTTGATCTTCTCGTGGTCGGGCGCGACACCGAAGCGAACCAAGCCGTACGGAACCGGGAGGCGCTCATAGAGGTCTACGGCCACCGGCCGGTCGGACTGGCCGAGGAGCTTCTCAGCCAGGAAAAAGCCGGCCGGACCGGCTCCCACAATGGCGACGCGGAGGGTGGCTGTCATAGCGAGAAGGTATCCTCTGCGTTACACTTGGCGCCATGTCTAAAGCGAACCGCGCGACACTCGTCGGTGCGGCCTTCTTGATGGCCACTTCGGCCATCGGTCCGGGATTTCTGACCCAGACCGCCGTGTTCACGAACCAATTGCGGGCCAGTTTCGGCTTTGCGATTCTGGTGTCCGTGGTGTTCGACCTGGTGGCTCAACTCAACATCTGGCGGGTGCTGGTGGCCTCCGGCGAGCGCGCACCGGTCGTGGCCAATCGGGTGGTGCCTGGCCTCGGTCATGTCCTCAGCGTCCTGGTGGCGATTGGGGGACTCGCCTTCAACATCGGTAACGTGGCGGGAGCCGGGCTCGGGTTGAACGTGCTGTTCGGGATCGACGTTCGGGTCGGGGCCGTCGTCAGCGCGGCCATGGCGGTCGGGGTCTTCTTGGTCAAGAATGCCGGCCGGGCCATGGACTGGTTTGCCCAAGTCTTGGGCGGCGTGATGGTGATCGTGGCTTGCATTGTCGCGGTGGCGGCCGCGCCACCGCTCGGCGAGGCGGTGATCCGGACCTTCGTCCCGCTGGCCATCGATCCGCTGGCGATCGTCACCATCGTCGGGGGGACGGTGGGTGGGTATATCACCTTCGCGGGCGCTCACCGGCTGGTCGATGCCGGAGTGACCGGCCCGGCCGCGGTTCCGGAAGCCACCCGGGCCGCGTTGCTCGGGATCGGGGTGGCGACCATCATGCGGGTCGTGCTGTTCCTCGGCGCCCTCGGGGTGATATCGTCGGGAGCGGTGATCGATCCGGCCAACCCGTCGGCATCGGTGTTCCGGTCGGCGGCCGGGGATCTGGGCTATCGATTCTTCGGGCTCGTGATGTGGGCGGCGGCCATGACGTCGGTGGTGGGATCGGCCTATACCTCGGTGTCCTTTCTCACGACCTTCAGCGCGAGGTGGAACCGGGCGGCGACCGGACTGATCATCGGTTTCATCGGCGTCTCAACCGGGGTGTTCCTGGCCGTCGGCCGACCGGTCAGCATCCTGCTCGCGGTGGGCGCCATCAACGGATTGATCCTGCCGCTCGGGCTCTTCGCGATGGTGGCGGCGTCACGGCGGGAGCCGTATCGGGCGCTGGCTCAGCAGCCCGGGTGGCTCTGGTCTGCGGGGGCCCTGGTGGCCCTGGCCATGCTGTCCCTCGGTATCTACACCATCGTGACTCAGATTCCGGCTTTGTTCAGAGGATAACCGGCGGCGGGGCTCAAGACTTCGCAGTGAGCCGAACCCTTCGGGCTGCCGACGGCCGTTTGGGCATGACCCGTCGGTGCCCGCTTCGGGCGGCGTTGCAGGAGGCGATCAGGAGCGATTCGAGCGCGACCCGGTCGATGCCGGCGGTCTTGAGCTCGACCCAGCCGTTCTTCCCCATGGCGCCGATCGAGACGAACGGCTTGGCCAGGCCGGCCTTCAGGGCGGTCAGCAACTCGCTCGGCGGCAGGTGGAGCACCAGGCCTCGGGGGCTAGCCGCCGCGAACCGGGCGTTGCCAACGAAGAACGCCTCGGTCCCGAACTCCTTACGGGTGGCCACGCCAGGAAGGCTCTTGAGGAAGGTCGCGGCAGCGTCGAGGCTCTGGCTCATGAGTCGGCTCGTTCGATGGATGATTCCGATACTATCGCCCAATCCGCGATCCCGCGAGGGGTGGCTTTGGTCTCGCCCTTCGGTCGATTAGTTTGTATACAAAGACTCCTCTGACCGCGTAACCCCACTTATGTCTCGAATCATTCCGGCCCTCGCCGTGCTGCTGGCTGCCATCGGCGGGCCGGCGTCGGCGCAGGAACCTCGAACGGCCAGAAGCAGCCGGATTGTGACCCCACCAACCGTCGACGGGCGGCTCAACGAAGCGGCCTGGCAGGAAGGATCGCCGCTGACCGGGTTCATCCAGCGCGATCCCGCCGAAGGGGCGGCGGCCACGGAGCGGACCGAGGTCCGATTCCTGACCGACGGCGAGGCCTTGTACATCGGGGCCTGGATGTTCGACCGCGACGCGGCGGGCATCGTGCCGGGCGAGCGATTGCGGGACGTGACGCTCAGCAATAGCGACTACTTCGCCGTGGTCCTCGATACCTACCACGACCGGCAGAACGGGTTCGTCTTTGCGACGACCCCTGCGGGCGTCGAGTACGACGGCCAAGTAGTGCGGGAGGGCGAGGGCGGCGGGGTCTTTCAGCAAGGGCAGACGCGGGCCCAGGCTGGGTCGGCCGGCGGCTTCAATCTCAACTGGGACGCCAGCTGGAAGGTCGCCACGTCGCGCGACAGCCTCGGCTGGTATGCCGAGTTCCGGATCCCGTTTTCGACCCTGCGGTACGGGAGCGCGAAGATCCAGACTTGGGGCCTCAACATCGCGCGGAGTGTCAGGCGCCGGAACGAAGAGTCGTTCTGGTCGACCATTCCGAGGCAGTACAGTCTCTACCGACTCTCGCGGGCTGGGGTGCTGGAAGGGCTCGAGGTGCCGAGTCAGCGGATCGCGACCGTCTCGCCCTATGTGCTCAGCTCGGCGGTCAAGAACTTCGCGGCCGGTCGGGGCGCCGAGTACCCGATCGAAGTGGGCATCGACGCCAAGCTCGGCTTGACCCCAAGCCTGACCCTCGATGCGACCTACAACACCGATTTTGCCCAGGTCGAAGTCGACGAGCAGCGGACCAATCTGACCCGATTCCCGCTGTTCTTTCCCGAAAAGCGGCCGTTTTTTCTCGAGAATGCCGGGGTGTTTTCGGCCGGCACTCCGCAGGCGGTCGAGCTGTTCTTCAGCCGCCGGGTCGGGATCGATTCGTTAGGCGGTCCCGTGCCGATTCTGGGTGGCGGCCGGCTCACCGGCAAAGTTGGGGGCTTCAACGTTGGAGCGATGCAGTTGTTCACCGAGAGCGTCGCGGGCCGCCAACCGGCCAATTCCTATTCGGTGGGCCGGGCGTCGCGAGAGTGGGGCCGGTCGCGGATCGGCCTGATGGCCGTCCAGCGGATCGCGACCGGTGACGGCGGCGACCACAACCGGACGTTCGGTGCCGACGGCCGGATTGCGCTCGATGAGCCCCTCTCGATCGATTGGTGGGCCGCCAAGACCGAAACGCCCGGGCGGTCTGGCCGCGACGGCGCGTACAGTGTCCGGTTCGGGCATCAGACCCGGGTCTGGAACAACAGCGTTCGGTTTACCCAGGTCGGCGAGGATTTCAATCCCGAGGTGGGGTTTGTCAGCCGAACCGGATACCGGTACTACGACGTCTCGCTGTTCCGGACGGTTCCGGTTCACAGCAAGGTGTGGCGGTTCTGGCAACCGCACCTCAACTATCGGGGCTACTTCGGGTTTGACAACCAGATCCAGTCGGAGCAGGTCCACGTGGACTTGGGCGAGAGCGAGTTCACCGGTGGCGGCCGGATCGGGCCGGAGCTCAACCTGTTTCGGGAGGGCCTGATCGCGCCGTTTCAGATCGCCCGGAACGTCGTCTTGCCGGCGGGGAAGTACCGATGGACCAGCCTGGGCTGGGATTTCTCCACCAACCCGAGCGCGCCGGTGTCTTTGCTCACCCGGCTCGAGGCTGGCGGGTTCTACAATGGGACTCGGTACTCCGGTACGGCGACGCTTACGGTGCGGGAGGCCGCGCTGACTGGGTCGCTGTTGCTGGACTACAACGACGTCCATCTCGATCAAGGCGACTTTGTGCGGTCGCTGATTGGCGTCAGGCTGGGGTATTTCTTCACCCCGAGGATTTTTGTGCAGTCGCTGGTCCAGTATTCCAACCAGGCCCAGGTGTTCAGCGCGAATGTTCGGTTCGGGTGGCTGAGTACCGCCGGGACCGGCCTGTTCATCGTCCTCAACGATGCCGAGGACGGGCCGGGCATATTCGACTGGACCAAGCCATTGACTCGGTCCTTCGTGGTGAAATTTTCGAAGCAGTTCGGGACCGGCGGCTGAGTCGCCAAGTCTACGCCGCCGATTTCCGGCCCCGATTGCCGCCTCGAACGAGCGCGGCCCACTCCTCGATCAACAGCTGATGTGATGGTTGGGCTCGTCCGGCGGCCGATCGGGAGATTCGGCTGGCGAGGCCTCGCAGTCGGAGACTGGCCGTGAGGATGCCCCGCCGTAGTTCTTGGGGCCCCGGTCGGCGGACGTCGAGACCAAAGGCCTGGGTCCGGCGAATAGCGCGGCGAACCAGCGGATCGACGGCGATGGTCGGGATCCCCAGAATTTGGGCCGACTCGCCGACCGGCACCGACAACAGCGACCGAAGGATCACGGCGTCGGAGAC
>JAYTTT010000088.1:0-10290 GCA_043744895.1 Gemmatimonadota bacterium
GTCACCAATACCGGCACCGACAATTATGGCGGCCCGGTGGTCACGGCCAACGGCCTCTTGTTCATCGGGGCCACGACCTACGACCAGAAATTTCATGCCTTCGACAAGCGAACCGGGAAACTGTTGTGGGAGACGACGCTGCCGGCGTCCGGCAATGCCACGCCGTCGCTCTACGTGGTCAACGGGCGGCAGTATGTGGTGATCGCGTGCGGCGGCGGCAAGAATGGGGCGCCCTCCGGGGGCACGTTCGTCGCCTTCGCGCTGCCCGACGCCGAGCGGGCTACCGCGCCTCGGGGACGCTGACGGGTTGTTCCCCCAGGACGGCGCCGATTCCCGGCCAAGCCTCGCCGTTGTAGAGTGCGATGGTCTCGAGATAGCGGCGGGCATCGTCGCCGTGAGCCTGGAGGAGTGCCAACGCCGCCGTCCGAACGGTGGCCGGGTCGGCAAACGGCGGCTTCAAATCGTCAGGAATACTGGCGCCCTCGTGGGCGACGCCCGTTGCCTCGAGGAACGCGATCTGAATCGCCGGCTCGAGTTCGACGTACAGTGTCTGCAGGAGTCCCAATTCATCCTGAGGCGTTTCGAGGTTGCCGCGAACGACTTCCCGGGCTAGTTGGGCCGGGGTCCATTTCCGCAGCGTTTCGCGCCGGAAGCCGCCGCCCCGGGCGACAATCCGCTGGATATACCCTTCGCGGGACTGGCGATTGGCGCCGACGTCGTGGGTGACCAGCGCCAATCGGCGGTCGGCGGGCAGCGAGCGGTAGGGAGAGACGGGAGGCATGACCGGGAAATTACCCGGAAAGCGCCCCCACACCAATGGAAGGAGACGTCAGCTTCCGCCGGCGCACTCCGGATACCGTTCGGTTGCCGGCGGGAGCCCCGCCTGAGACAGGGCTTCGCTGGCCGTGGCGCACGCCTCCGGGGGCAGCCGGCGGATCCGGTGGGCCACGTCGAACAGGGTGATGATCTGCGCCCACGCCCGTTCGGCCCGGTAGGTGCGAGGGCCGTAGAAGACGGTATTGACGAACAGCCAGGCCAGCCGCCGCTCGGCCCTCGCCCGATCCGCCGTCACCGGACTCTCCCGGGAGCGCCGTGCCAAGTCCCCGATACCCAAGGTGGCTTCCAGTTGGTCGGCCGTCGGCTTGATCCGGTTTTTCCCGAGCGTTCCGAGGAGAGTTTGGGCTTCGATGACCCATTTCCGATCCTCGCCGATTTGGCGCCGTTCCTCGGCGGCGAACCACTCGGCCCGGTAGTGGCCATGGCCGGCTCGCTCTCATAGGCCGTCACGGCCGGGTCGGCAGGAAAGTCCCGGGCGAGGGCCGCGAACCGCCGGATCACCTCGCCGGTATCGGCGGCGGCGCGGATCGAATCGAGTTCGGCCAGCCGCCGGGTTCGGAACCGGATCGCGAGAGAATCGACCGGGATTTGGCGCCGCCTCCGGTCGCGGAGATCGAGCCACTCCATCGCTTCTTCGGCCACCGCCGCCGGCGCCCACTCATGGGTCCCCGGGAATACTACAGTCCGATGCGGAATCCGAAGGTCGGCCAGCTTTCGGTCGAGGTCGACCACTTCGTCGCGGTTGAAATCGGTGGTCCCGGTCGCGGAAAACACGGCAAAGGCCGAGTCGGCCGCAAACGGCGCCAGCCAGCCTTCGACCGGCGGCCCTGGGCCTGCCCCAACTTGGACGATGCCTTTGACGACCTGACGCAGCTCAGCGGCGGCCACCCAGGAAAACCGGGCGGTGCCCGAAAAGCCGACCAGGTAGACCCGGGTGGTATCGATCGAGAGGGCCCGCCAGGCATCGCCGAGCATGGCGTTGACGGCCCCGATATTCGGCTCGACCGGTCCGTCGCTGGCCGAGTTGTAGGAACTCATCACCACGAATCCGAGGCGAGCGGCCGGGGGGCCGAATCGCGCCAGGGGTACCAGGGCGTTCCCCCTCGGGTCGAGGATGAGTACCAGTGGGTACCGCCTGGTCGGGCTGTAGTCCAACGGCAGGAGCAGTGAGTAGGCTTGTCCGGTATCGCGTCCGGAGACGATTCTCGGAAAAAAGCGTCCGCCGAATCGGATCGAGTCGGCGGGGTTGGTTACGACGCAGGCCAGGCAGAGGACGGCGCTGGAGAGGACCATTGACTACGGTACGAACCGCGACCAACCGAGGTTTCTCAGTCGAGAATTCGGCGCCTCCTGACTTGATGGACCACGACCGCCGCAGCGGCCGCCATCCCGGCGATCAAGCCGGTCCGGGCCGCCTTCTTGGTGATGGCGACCGCGACCTGCGTTGTGCGGCGGACCGCCTTTCGGCCTTCGGCGACGAGCACCCGGGTCTCGGCTTCATGATACAGATCTCGAACGACCTTGGCCCCGCGTTTCTTGAGTTTCTTTCCGAATTCCGCCACGGTTCGCTCCTGCGAGGGACACCAAACCTTACTGCCGGCGTGGTGAAGACACCGTGAAATACTGAGGGAGGATTCGGGACAGAGAGAACCCCGCGGTTCAGCAGATTCTGGGGAGTTGGTCTCCGGGCAGCAGATCGACGATCCGGGTGGCGCCGAGTGGCGTTTCGAGCACCACCATCCCGGGGTGGCGCCCGACCACCCGTCCCGCGATGAACGCCTCCCGTCCCAACGGTTCAGCCTGAAGGGCGGCGAGGGCGGCGTCGGCGGCCTCTGGCGCGACCACCGCCGTCAGGACGCCCTCGTTCGCGACGTAGAGCGGGTCGAGGCCGAGCATCTCGCAGGCCGCCGCGACGGCCTCGGGCACGCGGAGTCGGCTTTGCTGGAGCGCGATTCCCACCCCCGAGGCGACGGCGATCTCGTTCAGGGCGCTCGCCAGCCCTCCCCGGGTCGGATCGCGGAGTGTCCGCACGTGGTCACCCACCGCGCCCCGGAGGGCCCGCACCAGCGGGTACAACGCCGCCGTGTCGCTCGTGATGGTACTCCGGAAGGTCAGTCCCTCCCGAGTGGCCATGATCGCCATCCCGTGCCTGCCTAACGGCCCGCTGACGAGGATCACATCGCCGGGACGGGCCCGCGTTGGTCCCGGCGCGAACCCCGCCTTGCGGACGCCGAGCCCGGTGGTGTTGACAAAGAGCCCATCGGCCTTGCCGCGCTCGACCACCTTGGTGTCGCCGGTAACGATGACGAGGCCGGCGGCCCGGGCCGCGCCGGCCATGCTGTCGAGGATCCGTTCGAACACCGCGATCGGGAGCCCCTCTTCGAGCACGAACCCCGCGGTCAAGTAACGGGGCTCCGCCCCCATCATCGCCAGGTCGTTGGCGGTTCCGTGGACGGCCAGGAGTCCGATATCGCCACCCGGGAACTCCAGTGGATTCACAACGAAGGTGTCGGTCGAGATCACCAGATCGAGGCCGGGAAAGCTCAACACCGCTCCATCGCCCAACTCGGCCAGGATCGGATTGCCGAACCGGGGCAGGAGGAGATCCCGGAGGAGCGCGCCACTGAGCTTCCCCCCGGACCCGTGCCCCAGAAGGATTCGGTCCGAACCGACCATCGGCAGGGGACAGGCCGGGGTCACGTCGCGGCTGCCATGGGCTCACGGAGCCGGCCGGCGCTGTGATAGGCCGAGCAGGCGCCCTCGGTGGAAACCATCGGGGCGCCTAACGGATTTTCCGGGGTGCACTGGATGCCGAACGCGGGACATTGATGGGGTTTGATCTTGCCCTGCAGGACCTCGCCGGCCCGGCAGAGGGACGACTCCGGCACCCGGACGTCCGCGAGGCCGAACTTCTGCTCGGCATCGAAGGCCGCGAACGCCGGCCGGAGCCCGAGCCCGCTCATCGGGATATTCCCGATGCCGCGCCATTGGCGGTCGACCAAGTGGAAGACCTCGTCGACCAGGGCCTGGGCCGGCGGCGTGCCCTGCCGCCGTACCGACCGGACGTACTGGTTCTCGACGGATGCCTGGCCGGCTTCGAGCTGCCGAACCGCCATCAGCATGCCCTCGAGCAGGTCGACCGGCTCGAAGCCAGTCACCACGATCGGGACCCGGTATCGCGCCGCGATCGGCTCGTACTCGGTCCATCCCATCACGGCGCAGACGTGGCCGGCGGCCAGAAAGGCCTGAACCCGGTTGTCCGGTGACTCGAGAATGGCGGTCATGGCCGGCGGAACCGTCACGTGGGATACGAGCAGTGAGAAGTTCCGAACCCCGAGTTCGCGGGCCCGCCAGGCCGCCATCGCATTGGCCGGCGCCGTCGTCTCGAACCCGACCGCGAAGAACACCACTTCCCGATCGGGATGGGCAATGGCGAGTTCGAGGGCATCGAGGGGCGAGTACACCACCCGAACCTGGCCGCCGGCCGCCCGGACCCGGAGCAGGTCACAGGCGCTTCCAGGGACCCGGAGCATGTCGCCAAAGGAGGTGAAGATCACGTCGGGACGTGCCGCCAAGGCCAGGGCCTTGTCGATCTGTTCGAGCGGGGTGACGCAAACCGGACAGCCGGGGCCGTGAATCATTTCGACGGCGCCCTCGAGCAGCTGATCGAGGCCCTGCCGAATGATGGTGTGGGTCTGGCCTCCACAGACCTCCATCAGCGTCCATTGCCGGGTGGCGGTGGCCCGAATCGCCGCGATCAGCCCCCGGGCCACATCGGTGTCACGGTACTCGGTCAGATATCTCACTGGGCCAGCCCTCGTTCCGCCACGTCCCGCATCCACTCGAGCTCCTCGAGTTGGGCCAGGTCCTTGAGGACCTGGTAGGTTCGCTTGGCCTCGGCCTCGTCGACCTTGGAGATCGCGAACCCGACGTGCACGATGACGTAGTCGCCGAGCCCGACCTCATCGCGAACGTAGGCCAGACAGACATCGCGCTCGATGCCGCCGAAATCGACCATCCCCATCGGGAGGCCCCGATCGTCGTGGATGCTGGTGATCCGTCCGGGAATGCCCAGGCACATGATCGAGCCCCTTTCGTTAGTGGACGCCGCTCGCGAGCCGCGCGGCCCCGATCGCGGCCTGGCCGTAACTCACGCCGCCGTCGTTGGGCGGGAGCCGCTTGGGCACCAGCACCCGGAGCTTGGCGGCCTCGAGCCGGGTTCGGACCGACGAAAGGAGCCGGCCATTCTGAAAGACACCACCGCCTAACGCGACCACCCGGAGTCCGCTGGCGTCCGCCACCCGCCGAACCGCCTGCTCGGTGAACCACGCCACACTCGCGTGGAAGTCGGCGGCCAAATCGGCCGGATCGGCGCCGCCATCCCGGAGCGCGGCCAGCGCGGCCAGCAGGGGGATCGGATCGATCACGATCCTGCCGTCCGACTCCGCCAGCAGGGAGGAGGCGATCGGCTGCCCGGGCCGACGGCCCGCCAGCGCTTCAAGTTCCATCGCCGCCTGACCTTCGTATCCCGACTGGCAGCAAACCCCGAGAATGGCCGCCGCGGCATCGAACAGCCGGCCCATCGAGGAGGCGAGCGGGGCGTTGAGACGACGCGTGATCTGGCTCTCCGCGAGGGCGAACTCCTCTGGGTCAACACCGGCGAAGACCCGCCGCCAGGTGCCGATGAGCCCGCCGGTCGCGGCCCAGCCTAACGCTGAACGCCAAGGCGCCCGGGCAGCGCGGTCGCCCCCCGGGAGCGGGACGTAGCGGAGCTGGGCTTCCCGCCGGTAACCCACCAGGTCGGCCACCAGGATCTCGGCCCCCCAGGTCTGTCCGTCGTCGCCGTAGCCGGTGCCGTCGTAGGCCACCCCAATGGCCGGACCGGTCTCGCCGTGTTCGGCCAGGACCGCCGCGATATGGGCGTGGTGGTGCTGGACGGCGATCAGCGGAAGCCTGAGCTCCTCGGCCACCCGGGTCGAGAGGTAGCCGGGGTGGAGGTCATGCACCGCCAGGTGGGGTTCGAGCTGGAACAGCCGGCGATAGGCCGCGAGCGTAGCCCGGAAATGGTCCAGCGTCTCGAGGTTCTCGAGGTCGCCAATGTGCTGGCTTACCAAGGCCCGGTCGCGGTCGACCAGCGTGAAGGTGTTTTTGAGATGGGGCCCCACCGCCACCAACGGGACCGGACTCGGGATCGGGAGCTGGAGCGAGCGGGGGCTGTACCCCCGGGCCCGCCGGAGCAGCACCGGCTGGTTATCGACGACCCGGAGGACCGAGTCGTCGTACCGTCCGACGATGTCCCGGTCGTGGAGCAAGAATCCATCCGCGATGCCCCGCAGCCGCTCGATCGCCTCGTCATTGCCGATCGCGATCGGCTCCTCGCTCGTGTTCCCGCTGGTCATGACCACGGGGCGGTCGGTCAGCTCGAGTAGAAGGCGGTGCAGTGGAGCCGCGGGGAGCATCACGCCGACGGTGAGGAGGCCTGGGGCCACGCTCACCGCAAGCGAGGCATCGGACCGGGGCTCGAGCAAGACGATTGGCCGGGCCGCCGACACGAGGGCGGCCGCCTCCGCCTCTGACACCTCGGCGATCTCCAGCACCTCGGCGAGGGTCCGGACCATCACGGCGAGGGGCTTGGCTTCACGCCGCTTTCGGCTCCGGAGCCGCTCGACGGCTTGGTCGCTGGTGGCATCGACGGCCAGTTGGAACCCGCCGAGGCCCCGGATGGCGAGAATACCGCCGGTTCGCACCAGCGCTGCTGCCGCCGCGATCGGATCCACCCCAGGCTGGGCCGTCTCACCGGTCGGGCCGGCAAACCAGAGCCGCGGTCCGCAGCGGGCGCAGCTGTTGGATTCCGAGTGGTAGCGCCGATCGGCCGGGTCGTGGTATTCGGTTAGGCAGGTCGGACATTGGTGGAACGCGGCCATGCTGGTCCGTTCCCGGTCGTACGGCATTGCCCGGATGACGGTATAGCGGGGTCCGCAGTCGGTGCAGGTGATGAACGGATACTGGTAGCGGCCATTCAGGGGGTCGAAGAGCTCCGCCTCGCACGCGCCGCACATCCCCGCATCGGGCGGGGGCGCCAGCGGGCGGCTCGGGTTGGTGGCGCTCTCGAGAATCGCGAAGTCCTCGCGGTGATGTGGCACCGTGGAGGCGACATCGACCGAATCGATCGTCGCCAGCGGCGGCGCTTCGCTGACCAATTCCGCCAGGAATTGTTGGAGGTCGGACCCAGCGCCTTCGACCTCGATCTGGACCTCTCCCGTGGTATTGCGGACCCAGCCAGTCAGTCGGTGCCGAAGTGCGAGGCGGTGGACGAACGGTCGAAAGCCGACGCCTTGGACCTGACCCGTCACCCGAATGAGACGAGCCGCCGGGGCCGTCATGCCTTCGCGGCCGGGTTGGCCACCTCGCGCACGAAGTCGAGCCACCGGTCGAGACCCTCCCCGGTCTTGGCCGAGGTGAGGAAGAACTCGAGGTCGGGGTTCATGGTGCGGGCATTGGCGAGGGCGAGATCGACGTCGAAATCGAGATGGGGCAGGAGGTCGATCTTGTTGAGTACGGCGTACCGCGCCATCTGGAACATCTTGGGATACTTGAGCGGCTTGTCCTCGCCCTCGGTGACGGAGAACACCACCACTTTGGCCACCTCGCCCAGATCCCAACTCGCGGGGCAGACGAGATTGCCGACGTTCTCGATGAAGAGAAGCCGGATCTGATCAAGATCGATCGCGTCGAGCGCCTCGGTGATTTGCCTCGCGTCGAGGTGGCACGCGCCGCCGGTGACCACGGCGTGCACCAGCCGCGTCGTGTATCGCTCCAGCCGGTCGGCATCGTTCTGGGTCCGGACGTCGCCGGTGACGACGGCAATGCCGAATTCGCGGTCGAGCGCTTCCAGGGTTCGCTCCAGCAGGCGGGTTTTGCCCGACCCGGGCGACGAGACCAGGTTGAGCGCAGTGACCCCGGCCCGGGTCAGCCGGTCCCGGACCCGAGCGGCCCATTCGTCGTTCCGGGCCATCACCCGCTCGCGAAGCTCGATCGTCCTAACGGCCATCGTCCACCTCGATATACGACAGGCAAAGGTCGGCGCCATCTTCTTCGAGGAGGTCGGTGCGGGCCCCGGCGAAGGGCGGCTCCGACAGCAGGGCCTCGAGGCAGAACCGGAAGTTGGCCACTTCGATGCCCGCGTCCCGTCCAACCAGAACCCCCACGGACACGACCCGGCCCCCCGGGTCCGCCGGCAACCGGTCCCGGGCGATCCGGCAGACTTCGAGGGCCAAGCTCAGTTCATGCATGCACGAGCTCGCGGGTGACCGGCCGGACTCCATGGTGCGCCAACCGCGCGATCACCGCCTTGAGCAGGCGGGGAACCGCCGCGGCGACCTCGGGGGAGAGTCCGACGCCCCATTCGATCCGAGCCGGTTGCAGCCCGATTGCGATCAGCTGGGATGGCCGGGAGCCCCGAAACTCGAGCAGGGCCAGGACGTCCTGGATCCCGATGTGATGGGGTGAGATCCGGAAATCAAACATCCGCGGGAGCTCGTCGCCCTCAAGGACTACTAACTCCCCGGGTTCACGGTGCGCCTCGATCGCATCGACGAGGATGACCTCCTCGGCGTCCTCGATGGCCGGGAGCAGGCTAATGCCCCAGCCACCGCCGTCGAGAAACTCCACCCCCGGAGGCCACTGCCAGTCGGCCTGGAGCTGTTCGAGAGCGGCGAGGCCCAGGCCGTCGTCGCCCATCAACTGGTTTCCCACCCCGATGACCAGGACTCGGCTACTCATCCTCGAACCTCGCTGAGGCGGGCACCATCCGACCCCCGCTCACCATCGAGGAGATGGTGGTGTTATGCTCGAGGATGTCGGCCCGGATCGAGAGATAGATGTGGATCGGGATGTAGATGAGGAACGCCCAGGTGACGACGTGATGGGTGAACCGGACGACCTGGAGGCCCCCGAGGAGCGGCGCGACCCAGCCAAAGGTCGAGAAGAAGAATCCGCCGGGCTCGGCTTGCCCGTATAACGTGAATCCGGTGATGACTTGGACCGCAGCGATTCCGTAGAGCGTGGTGTAGGACACCTGCTGGAGCGGATTGTGGCCGAGATACTTCGGCGCGTCCTCGGACCGGACGAGGGCGTAGGACTTCACTTGCTTGAAGAGATCCTTGAACCGCTTCGACCCAAGCGGAAAGAGCGAACGGAACCGCTCAAACTGGTTGCCGGCCATCAACCAGTAGATCCGCACGATCGCCGTCATCATCAGAGCCGCGGCCGCGCCGAAATGGACGAACCGCACCCATCCCATCAGGAAATGGGCGCTGGTATCCCCGCTGGTCATGAAATAGGGCTTCCCGATGTAGAGGCCGGTCACGGCGAGCACGACGATCGAGAGGGCCGCGATCCAGTGCATCGCCCGGAGGGGGAGCCCCCACAGCGACACCCATCGGTAGTTGCCGGTGCGCTCAAGGCGGGTCATTGCACCTTCACCTCCACGATCGACCGTCCGCTGGCGTCGAGGACATGGACGCCACAGGCGAGGCAGGGATCGAACGAGTGGATCGTTCGGAGCAGTTCAAGCGGCTGGTCGGGCTTCGCCAGGGGGTGGTTGTCGACCAAGGCGGCTTCGTACGGCCCCATCTGGCCCTGGGCGTCCCGGGGCGAGCAGTTCCACGTGCTCGGTACGACGCATTGATACCGGGAGACTTTGCCCTTCTCGATCTGAACCCAATGGCCTAACGCGCCGCGGGGAGCGTCAAGATACCCGTAGCCCTGAGCGGTCGCCGGCCAGGTCTCCGGATCCCACTTCGAGCCGTCGAACGTCTGGGTGTCGCCGCTCTTGATCCGCTCGGTCAGCTGGTCGAACCAGACGCTCATCCGGCGGGCGATCATCACGGTCTCGATGCCCCGCGCGCCGGTTCGCCCTAACGTCGAGAACAGGGCCGCGGGCCCCACGCCGAGCCGGCCCAACAGTTCGCCGACCATCTCCTTGGCCTCGGCATGACCCGTTCCGTAGGCGACCAGCATCCGAGCCAACGGGCCGACCTGCATCGGCTTGCCTTCGTACCGGGGGGCCTTCATCCAGGTGTATTTCTTCTCGCCCTGCAAGAAGTCGTAGGGGGGCTTGGGCCCGGTGTACTGCGGGGTGCTCTCGCCCTGCCACGGATGGAGCCCCTCGTCGTCGCCGCCCGGGTACTTGTACCACGAGCTGGTGATGTACTCCTTCACCAGGTTGTGATCGTAGGGATGGACCTTGGTGAGGTCGCGATCGAGGATGATGCCGCGGGGGAGGTACAGCTTGTCGAGGTCACCAACGGCTCCTTCCGGGAATTCGCCGCAGGCCAGGAAATTCGGGACCCCGCCGCCGATGGCTCCCCACTCTTTGTAGTATCCGGCGATCGCGACGAGATCAGGGTAGTAGACCTGCTCCACGAAGGCCTGGGCCCGCTTGATCATGCC
>JAYTTT010000089.1:0-2639 GCA_043744895.1 Gemmatimonadota bacterium
CCCGGGGAGCGAAGTGGCGAATCGCCTCGACCACCACCCGGCGAGCCTCCTCGGTGTTATGGAGGTGGGCGTCCGGAAGCCCGGCGTTCCGACGCTCGGCCACGCCCATGACGGCGGCGGCCCGATCGGCCTCGAGGCCGCGAAGATCGGCCGACCCCCGCGACCCGGTTTCTCCGGCCGTCAGGTCGAGGATACCAGTGCGGTACCCCTGGTCGGCCGCCTTGATCAGGGTCCCAGCGCACGTCAACTCCACATCGTCCCGGTGGGCGGCAATGGCCAGCAGGTCGAGACTCGGCACTCGGCGCTCGGCACTCGGCACTCGGCCGAGTGCCGGGTGCCGAGCCCCGAGTGTCGAGTGCCGAGCGCCGAGATCGTCACTCATGGCGGAGGGCTTCGACCGGGTCCATGCGGGCGGCGCGGTTGGCGGGGTAGAGGCCGAAGCCGAGGCCGATGGCGACGGAGACGACGACGGCGACGACGGCGCTCCAGAGGGGGGGATTGGCCTCGATCTTGAGGCCGAGTTTGATCAGCTCGCCGAACAGGAGGCCGGCCAGGATGCCGAGGACACCGCCAAGGGCCGTGAGGCTGGCCGCCTCGACCAGGAACTGCCAGAGGATCTCCCGTCGGGTCGCGCCTAACGCTTTGCGGGTGCCGATCTCGCGGGTCCGGCTGGTGACGGACACCATCATGATCGCCATGACGCCGATGCCGCCCACGAGCAAGGCGACGCCGGACAGGGCCACCATCACGAGGAAGAACGCGCCGGTCAGCTTCCCGATGATTTCGAGGATCTGGTCTTGGGTCAGCATGTCGAAATTATCGGGCAACCCGGGCCGGAGTCCCCGGTGTTTCCGCAACGCGATGGCGGCGCCGTCTTGGACCGCACTCACCGGGAGGGTGGGGACCCCGAGGACGATGACGAACTGGTCGGTGGTCTCGTTGAAACGAAACGACCCCTTGGCCGTGCGATACGGAATGACCGCCCCGGTCGAAAGGCCTTGAGGCGAAAAGACGTTGTCGGGCGGCTGCCAAACCCCAATGACCTGGAGGGCCCGGGTGCCCATCCGAACGAACTCGCCGACCGGATTGGCGGCGCCGAACAGGGTGGTGGCGACGTCGGAGGCCAGGACGGTGACGGGAGCGCCGCCCCGAAGTTCGGAGGGGGCGAAGAACCGGCCCCGGATCAAGGTGCCCCCTTGCAGATCCATGAACCGTTGATCGGCTCCGAAGACGATCGTGGTCTGGGTCGTGGCCTCGGCCTGGGCGATCCGGGTGAAGAAGCGGCACCACAAGGCCGCGTGGCGAATAACCGGGGACTCCGCGATCGCGGCGGCGTCGGCTTCCGAGACCACCGGCCGTTGGCGAACTTCCGGCGGCAAATTGTCCGGGTTCATCGGCGTGCCAGCATTGAACCGGAAGACGTAGAACGTGTTGGGCACCGCCGCGTTGAGCGCGGTGAAGATCTGGGTCTGGATCCCTTGGACGATCGAGGCCATCGTCATCACCGTCGAGACCCCGATGACCACGCCCAGGATGGTCAGGAACGACCGGAGCTTGTTGGCCCGGAGGGAATCGAGCGCCATGGCGACGCCCTCGGTGACGCTGTGGAGCCGCACCGGCTACCCTTCGGCCCGCAAAGCGGCAATCGGATCGAGCCGGGCGGCCCGGCTGGCCGGATAGACGCCAAAGAGAATGCCGGTGCCGGCCCCAAGAGCCAAGGAGACCCCGACCGACCAGGCGGTGACTTTGGCGGGAAGGGGGCTCAGGGCCGCGACCACGGTGGCCAGGGTGGCCCCGGCCAGCACGCCCAGGATGCCGCCTAACGTCGCGAGGATCACCGACTCGACCATGAATTGCCGAAGAATATCCTGGCGCCGGGCGCCGAGCGACTTACGGAGGCCGATTTCGTAGGTCCGTTCGGTGACCGACATCAGCATCACGTTCATGATCACGATCCCGCCGACGACGATCCCGATGGCCACGACGGCGGGCACCACGAGGAACAGCACGCTGGTCAACGTCGCCCAAAACGCGAGCAGGGCGTCGGCCTTGTCGATGGCGAAGTCGTTGGCCTCGCTGGGCCGGAGCCGGTGCGCCACCCGCATCGCCTCCTCGGCGCGGGCCATCGCCCCGGCAATTTGCTCGGCGGTTTCGACCTTGACCGACACGGTGGTCGTCAGGCGGCGGCCGTACATGGCTTCGAAGGTCGGCAGCGGGGCCAGAATGAAGGCATCGAACGATTGGCCAAGGACCCGGCCTTTGGAGGCAATGACGCCCTTGATGGTCAGAGGAAGCCCCCCGACCCGGATCGGCTTTCCGATGGCCTGCTCGGCGCCGTCGAACAGCTTGTCGGCGACGTCGAACCCGACCACCGCCACAAAGCGGCGTTCCCGAATGTCGGTATCGGTCAGCGGCTCACCCGCGGCAAACCGGTAGTCCTGCACCGTCTGATAGTCCGGGGTGACCCCGAACACCAAGGCGCCGGACACTTCCCGGTTCCGAAAGACGACATCGACCGACGGCGTGGGCCACCCCGATTGGAGCGACACCGCCTGGGCGTCCGGCAGCGCCGAGCGGACCGCCGCCGCGTCGCCTTGCGAAATCAAGGGACGCTTGGTGATCTGCCGAATCTGCTCGTC
>JAYTTT010000090.1:0-10279 GCA_043744895.1 Gemmatimonadota bacterium
CCTTGACTGAGGGAGAAGAACCTCCCCCGTCCGACTTGGTTTGACAATTCCGACTTTTTCACTTAGGATTTCAAAGTTATCGGGCCATCTGGGTGGAGAGCAGCCGTGAGCGAGTCGGTCGAGACCCTAGTCAACCGGGAGTACAAGTGGGGGTTCGTGACGGACATCGAGTCCGAAACGCTCCCGCCCGGTCTCAACGAAGACGTCATCCGGCTCATTTCCGAAAAGAAGGTCGAGCCGGCGTTCTTGCTTGAATGGCGGCTCAAGGCCTATCGGGGTTGGCTCAAGATGTCGGAGCCCCATTGGCCAAACGTCAAGTATCCCCCGATCGATTACCAGCGGATCATCTACTACTCAGCGCCCAAGACGATGAAGCCGCTCGGCAGCCTCGACGAGGTTGATCCCAAGCTTCTCGAGGCCTACACCAAACTCGGGATTCCCCTGACCGAACAGAAAATCCTCTCTGGGGTGGCCGTCGATGCGGTGTTCGACAGCGTGTCCGTCGGCACGAGCTATAAGAAGCAACTGGGAGAAATGGGGATTATTTTCTGCTCGTTTTCCGAGGCCGTTCGGGAGCACCCGGATTTGGTCCGGAAATATCTGGGCACGGTGGTCCCGACCAGCGACAATTTCTTCGCGGCCCTCAACTCGGCGGTATTTACCGACGGATCCTTCGTGTATGTACCGAAGGGAGTGCGCTGTCCGATGGATCTCTCCACCTATTTCAGGATCAACGCGCCGAACACGGGGCAGTTCGAGCGAACACTGATCATCGCGGACGAAGGCGCCTCGGTGAGCTACCTCGAAGGCTGTACCGCTCCCAAGCGAGACGAGAACCAGTTGCACGCGGCGGTTGTCGAACTCGTGGCACTGGCGGGCGCGACGATCAAGTATTCCACGGTCCAGAACTGGTATGCCGGTGACGAGGATGGCAAGGGCGGGATTTTCAATTTCGTGACTAAGCGGGGGAAGTGTGCCGGCCCCCACAGCAAGATTTCCTGGACTCAAGTCGAAACCGGCTCCTCGATTACCTGGAAGTACCCGTCGGTGATTCTGCAGGGCGACGGTTCGGTTGGGGAATTCTACTCCGTGGCGGTGGTCAACGGGCGGCAGCAGGCGGATACCGGGACCAAGATGATCCACATCGGCCGGAATACCAAAAGTACGATTGTTTCGAAGGGGATCTCCGCGGGCCGCGGCCAAAATAGCTATCGGGGTTTGGTGAAGGTGATGCCTCGCGCTGACGGGGCCAGGAACTACACCCAATGCGACTCAATGTTGATCGGGAATCGATGCGGCGCTCACACCTTCCCGTACATCGACGTTCAGAATCGGACCGCCGCGGTCGAGCATGAAGCCTCGACTGCGAAGATTGGCGAGGATCAGATTTTCTACCTGAAGCAGCGCGGGCTCAACACTGAGAACGCGATTTCGATCATCGTCAACGGCTTCTGCAAAGAAGTCTTCCGCGAGCTACCGATGGAGTTTGCGGTCGAGGCGCAGAAGTTATTGGGGATCAGTCTTGAAGGCAGCGTTGGATAGGAGCAATTCGGTGGGACCACTACTCGAAATCAAGAATCTCCGTGCCGCGGTGGGCGATAGCGAGATCCTCAAGGGCGTCAACCTGGTCGTTAACACCGGCGAGATCCACGCGATCATGGGACCCAACGGCTCCGGAAAGAGCACCTTAGCCCAGGTCATCGCCGGTCACCCGGCCTATACGGTTACCGGGGGGGAAATCCGGTTCTGCGGGGCCGATCTTACCGAACTCGAGCCTGAGAAACGTGCCCAAGCCGGGATCTTTCTGGCCTTTCAATACCCGGTCGAGATTCCCGGCGTAACGAACGCCTATTTTCTCCGGGCGGCCTACAATGAGTTGCGGAAGGCTCGCGGGTTGGAGGAAATGGACCCGATCGACTTCGTCGATCTGCTCGAGGAGAGGCTGAAACTGGTCGAGTGGGGTCCCGAGATTATGAAGCGAGCGGTCAACGCGGGATTCTCGGGTGGCGAGAAGAAGCGCAACGAGATTCTCCAAATGGCGGTTCTCGAGCCCAAACTCGCCCTCCTCGATGAGACGGATTCTGGCTTAGATATCGACGCCCTTCGGATCGTGGCGAGCGGGGTCAATGCCCTCAAACGGCCGGACAATGCCTTTGTGGTGGTGACCCACTACCAGCGGCTCCTCAACCACATCGTTCCGGACTTCGTTCATGTGTTGGCGGACGGACAAATAATCAAGTCGGGTAGCAAGGAGCTGGCGTTGGAGCTCGAGGCCAAAGGCTATGAGTGGCTTACGGGCGTCACGGAGGCGGTGGCGTGATCGATTCGTACGCCCGTCAGTTTGAAACCCCGGCCCATGATGGTGTCGGGGCCCCTGATTGGCTGATCGGTCTGCGCCAAGGGGCGATCGACGGGTTCCGGCAAACCGGATTTCCGTCGACCAAAGACGAAGAGTGGCGCTTCACGTCCGTGGCCCCGATCGCTCGCGGTGGCTTTGTCGCGTCGGCCAAACCGGGGTCGTTGTCGCTCGCCGATTTGGGCCCGTACCTGTTCGACCACCCTGAGTGGCCGCGATTGGTCTTCGTCGACGGCCAGTTCGATCGTTCGCTTTCAGGCGCTGCGACCGAGCCGGGGTTGACCATTACCACTATTTCAGAGGCCCTGGCGACGGATCCACAGTTTCTGGAACGGCACTTCGGCCGTCATGTGCGGCCGGAGGAAACGCCGTTTACGGCGCTCAACACGGCGTTGGCCCGTGACGGGGCGGTCGTTCGGGCTGGTCGCGGAGCCGAGATCGCCGTGCCGGTCCATCTGCTGTTCGTGAGCTCCGCGGCGGTCGACGGTATTGTGACGTACCCCCGGGTTCTGGTGGTGGCTGAGGAACTGGCTCGGTTCCAAGTGGTCGAAAGCTACGTCTCGCTGTCGAACCGGACTCGCTATTGGACCAATGCCGTGGCTGAAGTGTCGATGGGGCCGGGGTCATGGGTCGAACATGGCCGGATTCAACGCGAGAGCGAGGCAGCGTACCATATCGGGTTTACGCATGTCAACCAAGCCAGGGACAGCCATTACCGCTCGTTCTCGTTGGCCATGGGTGGGGCCATCGCCCGCCACGATCTTCATACCAGGCTCGGTGCCCCGAACACCGAGGCATTGTTGTACGGTTTGTACCTCGGCCGAGGGGATCAGCTCATCGATAACCACACGACGATCTATCACGACGAGCCAAATTGCCGAAGCTGGGAAGTTTATAAGGGCGTCCTCGATGACCGGGCCCACGGGGTCTTCAACGGCAAGATCTTCGTCACGCCTGCAGCCCAGAAGACCGATGCCAAGCAGACCAATCGGGCATTGTTGCTGTCCGACTCGGCCCGGGTTAATACGAAGCCCCAGCTCGAAATCTTTGCCGACGATGTCAAATGCACCCATGGAGCGACGGTCGGCAACCTGGATCCGATGTCGGCGTTTTACTGCCAGAGCCGGGGTATCCCGGCGGACGTTGCCCGGCGAATACTGACCCATGCATTCGCCGCCGAAGTCTTGAACGAGGTGACCTCCGAGCCGATTCGGGCCGCTCTGAATCAGGTAGTTCATGAGCGGCTCGGGGTCGGCCGGTAGGGGGCGACGTGGCAGATCTCGTGGCAACCGTGAAAGCCTTTGGTGAAGCGCCAGTGATCAAGCGTGCTCAGTGGGATCCCGGCGTGATCCGAAGCCATTTTCCGATGCTCGCTCGGTCCGTTCGCGGGCATCCGCTGGCCTACCTGGACAACGCAGCTACGGCGCTGAAGCCTGACGCGGTAGTTGACGCGATGGTGGAGTACTATCGCGACCTGACGGCCAACGTCGCTCGGGGTGTTCACACGACCAGCCAAGAAGCCACTCAGCGATATGAGGCGGTGCGAGCGTCGGCTGCTGGGTTCATGGGGGCGAGTGTCCCGGAGGAGGTCGTTTTCACCGCCGGCACGACGGCGAGCATTAACCTGGTTGCCCAGAGTTACGGGCGATCGGTCTTGCGGGCCGGGGACGAAATTCTCGTGACGGAGATGGAGCACCACTCGAATCTGGTGCCGTGGCAGCTGATCGCAGAGCAGACCGGGGCCCGAGTTCGAGCGATTCCGTGTACCGGACGGGGCGAACTGGATCTGGACTGGTTCGAGCGGCACCGGTCCGATCGGACCAAGATCGTCGCAGTCTGCCATGTGTCGAACGTGCTTGGGACCGTCGTGCCGATCGCCCGAGTGGCCGAGTTGGCTCACGAGATGGGGGCGATTTGCGTGGTGGACGGGGCCCAGGGGGCACCGCACCTCGAGGTGGACGTCCGGGCGCTGGGCTGTGATTTCTACGCCTACTCGGTTCACAAGTTGTTTGGGCCGACCGGTCTGGGCGTGTTGTATGGGCGGAGTAAGTTGCTCGAGCGGATGCCGCCGTGGCAGGGCGGCGGCGGGATGATTGCCCATGTCGAGATCGGAAAGTCGACCTATGCCCCGCCGCCGGCGCGGTTCGAAGCGGGTACGCCACCGATTGGAGAAGTATTCGGTCTGGGCGCGGTCTTCGAGTATCTGGCCACCTGGGATCGGGAATCCGCTCGCAGGTACGAGGAGGAGCTCGTGGCGCTGGCGGTTGACTGTCTCGAAGGGGTGAGGGGTGTTACGGTGCACGGTGACGTCCGGCCGAAGGTTGGGGTCGTCAGTTTTTCGGTGGATGGTGTTCACCCCCATGACGTCGGGACTGCGCTCGATTCGTACGGGGTCGCGGTTCGGGCGGGCCATCACTGCGCCCAGCCTCTGATGGCGACGCTGGGCGTGACCGCGACAGTTCGGGCATCCTTTGCGCCGTATAACACGGTCGCGGAGGTGGACGCCTTGGTCGCCGGCGTCGCTGCCGCTCAGAAGGTGTTCGGTCGGTGACCGAGCTAGACGAGCTGTATCAGACCCTCATTTTGGACCATAACAAGTCGCCGAGGAACTTTCGGGAGCCGGTCGAGTTTTCCGGCCACGCCGAAGGCAGGAATCCGCTCTGCGGTGATGTCTTCAACGTGTGGGTCGACGTCCGTGACGGTATGGTGACGGACATCTCCTTTCTGGGTCAGGGCTGTGCGATTTCCAAGGCGTCGGCGTCCATGATGACCACGACGATCAGGGGCAAGCCGGTGGCCGAGGTCCGGGCGTTGTTTGATCGGTTCCACCAGGTGGTCACCGGGAAGGTTTCGGTGAGTGGCGATGACAAGAAGGAGGCCCGGAAGGCTTTGGGCTGCCTGAGCGCATTTGCAGGAGTGTCCGCGTTTCCCATTCGGGTGAAGTGTGCCACCCTCGCGTGGCACGCGATGATGAAGGCCGTTGAGGAAGGATCAGGAGGGAAGACTAATGCCGTATGACGAACGTTTAGTGGCGCCAATGCGGACTGAGCTTACCGGGCTCGGTGTGAAAGAACTTCGCACGGTGGCGGAGGTTGATCAGGTTCTTGGCGATCCCGCCGGGACCCAGCTGGTTTTCGTCAATTCAGTCTGTGGTTGTGCGGCGGGGTCGGCACGGCCGGGGCTCGCGCGGGCGCTGCAGGATTCGGTCAGGCCGGCCAGTGTCTTCACGGTCTTTGCCGGGCAAGACATCGAGGCGACGGCTCGGGCTCGAAGCTATTTCGCGGACTATCAGGCCAGCTCGCCGTCCGTCGCCTTGCTCAGGGATGGCGAGGTCGTCTACTTCATGCACCGGTATCAGATTGAGGGGCGCGGCCCCGACGCGATCGCGGCTGAGCTCAAGGCTGCGTTTTCGCAGCATTGTGGGGCCTAGCCGTCGATGAGCGGTCACGTCTTTCACCCCGGACACGAGGACCTTCACGGGATCACTGTCGTGGTCGATGATCGCGATGGTCGAACCTATGTCGGTCGGTACCACGAGGCCACCGATCGGGGGGTGGTACTGCACGACGTGGCGGTTCGCGAAGCTCTGGTCGACTCCATCGATCGGGGGGAATGGCTCCGGCGTCAACTGAAGTTCGGGGTGCAGGTGACCCACCGAACGGTGTTGGTTCCCACCGATTCGGCTAGCGCACCAATCCGGTTGAGCGACCTCATATAGTAGTACTATCGCATACGACATTGTTATGTAAAGCATCATTGACAATATGTCAATGGTGCTTTACTGTCTTTTGTTAGTTCCCTGAGGCCAGAGGCAATGTCGGACAACAATCGCTTGCATTCGGTTCGGATGATCGGGCTGTCGCTTCTGTCGGCCGGCCTGGCGGTCGTCGTCTCGGTGGCCGGTCGGGCTGGGTGGCTTGCGGAGGGAATTCGGCCGGCCGTGGCCATCATCCCGGTTCTACCGCTAGTGGCCCTATTCTTCGGGATCGCAAGATGGCTCGGAACCCGGGACGAACTTCAGCGGATGATTGATCTCGAGGCGATGGTGATTCAGTTCGCCTCGATCGGAATTTTGGTGATGAGCTACGGGATGCTGGCGAAAACGGGGGCGGTCCCGAACGTTCCGGCGACCACCGCGTTTCCGGACTTGTGGATGGCGATCTTCGGGTTCTGGTGTGTGGGCATCGTTTGGGTCCGACGGAAGTACCGGTGACCAACCGCCTGAGGGTACTCCGGGCTGAGCGGGGTTGGTCCCAAGGCGATCTGGCGGAGCGGCTTGGCGTTTCCCGACAGACGGTCAACGCGATCGAGACCGGCAAATACGACCCCAGCCTGCCCTTGGCGTTTTCGATCGGGCGGCTGTTCGGGCAATCGATTGAAGTGATTTTCGATCCGGAGAGATGACATTGTGGAACACTCAACGAGGGGATGGCTACATGGCTGAGACGGTGATTGCCGTCAGCGGGGTAACCAAGCGATTCGCTGGGCATACGGCGGTGAAGAACTTGTCGATGACCGTGGAACGAGGCGGAATCTTCGGGTTGCTGGGTCCGAACGGCGCGGGCAAGAGCACGACGATTCGGATGATTATGAACATCTTTATGCCCGACGAGGGCCAGGTAACGGTGCTGGGGTCGACTGCCGGCAGCCGCGGCCTCTCCTCGCGGATCGGTTATTTGCCGGAGGAGCGTGGCTTGTATCCGAAAATGAAGGTGATCGATCAGATCATCTTTTTGGCCGAAGCCAAGGGAATTCCGCGGTCGATCGCCCGGAGGCGGGCGATGGACTGGCTGGCGCGGCTCGATTTGACGGACTGGACCGCCAGAAAGGTGCAAGATCTCTCCAAAGGCATGCAACAGAAGATCCAGTTTATTGGTGCGCTCTTGCACGAGCCGGAGCTGCTGGTCCTGGATGAGCCGTTCAGCGGGCTCGATCCGGTGAACAGCAAGACGATGCGTGAGGTCGTGGTTGAGATTGCCCGGCAAGGCCGGACCGTGCTGTTCTCAACCCATATCATGGAGCATGCGGAAAAGATGTGCGATCACATCGTGATCATCGCGCATGGCGAGAAGCGGGTGGACGGGACGTTGGCGGAGATCAAGCGTGATTCCGGGGGTCACCATGTCGCCCTGGCTTTCACGCGGAACGCCGACCGAGCGGCCCGGGTCCTTCAGGACCGGAGTTTGGTCTCGAAGGTATCGGATTTCGGGGCAACGGCGGAGGTTGAGCTTGCGGCGAACGAAACCGGCGATCGACTGCTTGAGGCGTTGGTCCGAGAAGGTGTCGGGCTGTCGCGGTTCCAGGTGATGGAGGCATCGCTGCAGTCGATCTTCGAAACCAAGGTTGGGACCGACGGGGCTCGTCCCGTTGCCATCCGAGAGGAGTCGTAGTCAGATGAGCAAAGTCTTTGCGGTGATCCGCCGGGAATTCGTGGAACGGGTTCGAACCAAAGCCTTCGTGATCGGGACACTGCTCGGGCCCCTGTTTTTCATCGGGATGGCCGTGCTGCCGGCCCTGCTGCTGAGTCGGGAGACGACGGGTCGGAAGGTCGTGGTGATCGATGCCGGCACGGGTGAGTTCGGCGGAAAGGTGACGGCGGCTTTGGCTGCTGCCAAGAAAGGATCTGGTGCGAAGGCGGAGGCCAAGTTTGTGCCGACGCTCGTCGTGGCCGGGACCCGGGCTGAAGAAGTGCGTGACTCGGTGGTTCGGATCACCGGTCTTTCCAAGCGATTGGACGGGTCGATCGATGGGATCGTGATGGTATCCGAGAGTGGCATCTCCAAGGGGCAAGTGACGTACCTCGGGGTGAATGTCGGAAGTCCGCGCGACATGGAAGACCTTCGGGGCCTGTTGAGCCCAGTAATGATGACGGAGCGACTGCGGCGGGCCGGTGTTGACCCCGTCGTAGCTCTTGGTGCGGTGGTTCCGCTCGGCCTTGAGACCCGAAAAGTGTCGGAGGGAAAGCTCACCAACGAGAGTGGGGGAGCCACCTTCGCGCTCGCGTATGCCATGGGGTTGATTCTCTATATTTCGCTGCTGTTGTATGGAACGCAGGTGATGTCGTCGGTGATCGAAGAGAAATCGAATCGGATCATGGAAATCCTGGTGTCGAGCCTGACACCGTTTCAACTCCTGTTGGGCAAGGTGGTTGGGGTCGGCTTGGTGAGCATGCTCCAAATCGGCGTATGGACGACGGCGGCGAAACTGCTTCGGGACTTTCAGCCGCAAATCATGAAGGCATTTGGGGTGTCCGCGGCGGCGGGGGGCGGGATGCCGTTCATGCTGCCTTCGATGCCTACCGACCTCCTGGTGATCTTCCTGATCTACTTTGCCTTAGGGTTCTTGTTGTACTCGGCTGTGTATGCGGCGATTGGCTCGATGTGCACGACGATTCAGGAGACCCAACAGGCGCAGATGCCGGTGATGTTGTTCATCATCATGGGCTTGATGAGCATGTTCGCCTTGTTGAATGAACCGAACGGCACCTTGGCGCGGGTCCTCAGCATGGTACCTCCGTTGGCCCCATTCGTGGTCCCGGTCCGGCACTCGATCGCGCCGATTCCGATCGGGGAGTTGTTACTGTCGATTGGCTCGACGGTGGCTGGTCTGTTGTTGATCGTGTGGGTGGCTGCTCGGATCTACCGAGTGGGGATTCTCTCGTACGGCAAGAAAGCGTCGGTCAAGGACCTGTGGCGGTGGGTCCGGGCCAGCTAGTGCTTCACCCTGTTAGTTTCCCCCGCCTATGGAGTACGATGTCGTAGTGGTCGGGGGCGGGCACGCCGGGGCCGAAGCAGCCGCCATGGCGTCCCGGATGGGCGCCCGGACGTTGTTGCTGACCCAGAATCTTGAGACGATCGGCCAAATGTCGTGCAATCCTGCGATCGGAGGGATTGCCAAGGGTACGGTTGTTCGGGAAGTCGATGCGCTGGGCGGGATTATGGGCCGGGCAACGGACCGGGCCAGGATCCAATTCCGGATGCTCAACCGTTCCAAGGGGCCGGCGGTCTGGTCGCCCCGGGCGCAATGCGATCGTGGGCTATACCGGCGGGCGGTTCGGGTCGAACTCGAGCGCCTGCCTAACGTTCATTTTTCACAGGGGACGGTTGCCCGATTCCTGATTGAATCCGGCCGAGTCGTTGGGGTCGAGACGGTAGACCGGCGCCAGTACCGGTGCCGATCGGTGGTCCTGACGGCTGGGACGTTCTTGCGGGGCCGGATCCACATTGGCCTGGACAGCCAGATTCCGGCCGGACGTGCCGGAGAGGCCCCGGCTATTGAAATGGCGCAAGATGTTGAAGCGCTTGGAGTTACAGTAGAACGCTTCAAAACAGGCACGCCGCCGAGAATTGACGGACGCACGGTCGATCTCGACCGCCTCGATCGGCAGGATGGCGACCAGGCTGGCTATTGGTTTTCCAATTTCATTCGTCATGAACACCCTCGACAGTTGCCCTGTTACCTGACTCACACGGGCGAACGGTTGCGGGACATCATCACGGCTCACATCAAGGAATCGGCGTTGTACGGGGGTGCGATCAGCGGCCGGGGTCCCCGGTACTGTCCGTCGATCGAGGACAAGATCCTTCGGTTCCCCGACGCCGCTCGTCACCAAGTGTTTCTCGAGCCGGAGGGACTCGACACGGCCGAGATGTACGTCAACGGCCTTTCGACGTCGTTGCCAACGCAGGTCCAGCTTGAGTACCTCCGGTCGGTCCCTGGCCTGGAGCGGGTCGAGATGACCCGGCCTGGCTATGCGATTGAATATGACTATTACCCTCCCACGCAGCTGGACCGGACGCTCAGACTCAAGGCCGTCGAAGGTCTCTATTTCGCGGGCCAGGTCAACGGCACGACTGGTTATGAGGAGGCGGCGGGCCAAGGCGTGGTTGCCGGTCTCAATGCTGCTGCGGCCGCATTGGGTCG
>JAYTTT010000091.1:0-10227 GCA_043744895.1 Gemmatimonadota bacterium
TGTCTTTGCTCACTTCGAGGATTCCTTCTCCAATTAATCCCGTGCCCTCGTGGCCGAAAAAACTGAGAAGCTCGTAAATCAACTGGCTCTTCGAAATACAAAACGAAACCTCCTCGGGCCGTCCGGACCCCGCGAACGGGGTTCGAACCCCGGGGATCCCTCGTAACAGTTCGGAAATCCGGCCGACGGCGCGTTGGTCGATCTCCTCCCGGGTCAGGAACTTGCCGACCCGTTTGGAACGGCGCCGGTAGAACTCGTCGTACTTCGAGGTGTTGGCGTACTTGGCGGGCTTGCCGAATTTCCCGACCACCACGATGTCGCCGAGGAATTGGGGCAGCCGCCGAATCCCGATCTTGCCTTCCCACTGCTGGCCGCCGTCGAGCCGGATCGTGAAGTACTGGACCCGGTACCCGACTTTCCTGGCCCGCGCGATTTGGAGGCCCAGGGGCAACTGATCCATGGCGAAGCGCCCCTGGCGGTCCGTCGTGGTTTGAAACTCGGTTCCCATGAGCAGTACTTCGACGTCGGGCACCGGATAGCCGAGGGTATCGACGACCTGGCCCGCGATCCGGGCCACTCGCTGCTGGCTGGCCACCTCTCGCTGGATGATCGCCCGGGCCGTCGCCACCCGGTCCGTGGTGTCTACCGTCGCCGCTACACTGACCACCTCGGCCCCGACTTCCCGATAGTGTTTCACTTTGCCCCGGGTCGGGTCGAGGACCGGGGTTCGCTGATACCAAAAGCGGGCGATCCAGAAGCCGATTTCCGAACGGTGGAACTCGATCGATCCGCCGAACAACTCCGGGCGCCAATCGAGTGGCGTTCCGGTAAACTGATAGTCGATAACCTTGAGCTCGCGGGACGGCGGATCGAGCCACATCGTGCCGGCGATATCGACCCGGTCGGATAGCGAGGGCTCGAAGCGGAGCCCGACGAGTCCGGAACGGTTGTCGCCCCCGCCGACGACCCCAAAACAGTGTGACGCAACGAATCCAGGCGACGAGAACACCACCACGTCGGGGAACGCCCATCGGTTGTCGGGTCGGGTCAGGTAGCCGTTCCGCGCCAAGTCGGCGAGCGTCGCCGGCGGATCAGGCCGGTTGGCGGCCCCGAGCAGGGAATTAAGTTGTTCGGATTCGCGCTTGAGCGAGGTGGAAATGACCCGTTCGAACGCGGCCAGGCCGAGGGTCGTGGCGGCCCGGTCTTCGGTCGTGGCCACCGTTCTGAGCATCAGGCCGGCTTGCCGCCAGAGCGGCGCCACCGCATCGCTCAGGCCCGGAGTCAGGCACGGTGCGGTGACGGGCATGAGCCGAGTTGAGAACGATGCGACGCGGCCGGCGTGCGCGATCGTTAGGCTGTCGAGCGTGGCCGGCACCATCACCGCCGCGGTGGTGTCCGCGTAACCGGGCCGTTCGATCCGCAGCAGATACGCCCCCGCCGCCGCGGTCAGCCGAACCCGCCCGAAATCACCGGTGACGCCGCGAGCCGCGATCGTGCCGTCCGGCCGTTCGAGCGACACCAGGGCCCCGACCGCTACCGCGGGGCCGCCCGGTTGCGCCACCCGGACTCGTAACTCTTGCGCCGGCAACGAGAGCGCCGGCAATAGCAGGGCCAGAGCAAGACCGAGGACGCTTCGGTTGGTGGATTTCATGGCGCTCCGAATCTAGCGGCCCGAAGCCCTCGGGGCGCGACCTCGATTCGAAACGGCGGATAGCCGTGGTACAACTCGCCGTCGGCTTCGAAATGCTGGGGGCCCTCGGTCTCGATCTCGAGTCGCTTGACCGGCCGGGTGGTCACGGTCGGATGCGCGAGGTGCCCGCCCCAGTAGATCCGCGGGAAGACCCCCAACGTCTCGATCCGCGAGGCGCCGCTGAGCCAGAGCAGGTCGAGGAGGCCGTCATTGACCTTGGCCCCAGGGGCGATCCGCATCCCGGCCCCGAAGGTCGGCCCGTTGGTCACCGAAATCAGGCGGCAAGGCCCCGGGTCGACCGCGACACCATCGATGGTCAGCCGGGCGTCGATCGGTCGGTGGCGCCCAATGGCCCGAAGGGCTCCCAGGAAGTAGCTCAGCGGACCGCCGAGTCGTTTGCCGTTCCGGACCACGATCGCGAGGACATCGGCGCTGACGCCGAGGGTGAACGAGTTCCCGAACCACAGGCTCCGTGGTTGGCCGTCCTGGTCCCGATAGGCGAGCCGCCCGACGTCGATCGACACGGTTTGGTAGGTCCGGTAGGCGTGGATTGGCCAGAGCCCCTGCCGGGGGATTCCCATGGTCCGGGCGAGGTCGTTGCCGGAGCCGATCGGAATCCATCCCATGGTGGCCGTGGCCGGCCCGCCCTCGAGCAGGCCGTTCAGGACCTCGTGGCTGGTTCCGTCGCCGCCGGCCGCCAACACCAGCCCGTCGAGGTGCCGGAGTTCGGCCGCGATCCGCCGCGAGTCGCCTGGGGCGCCGCTCTCGTGGATCTCAAGGTTCGGGAAGAGTTCCCGGGCGGCCGGTTCGAGCTCGCGCCATCGGCGGCGGGCCCGCCCTTCGCCGCTGGCCGGGTTGAGCACGACGTGGACGGCCACTCGGAGCCCCGCCTAACGCCCGAGCTCGGCGCCCAGCGGCGTGCCGGCCAGAGGATTGGAGCCCCGGCCTTCGAGATCGAGGAGAAACTTCTTTCGCGGAAGCCCGCCGCCGTACCCCCGGAGCCCCCCCGCCCGCTCGATCACCCGGTGGCAAGGGATCACGATCGCGATCCGGTTCTGCCCGTTGGCCAGGCCAACCGCCCGCTGCCCGTTGGTCTTCCCGAGCCCGACGGCGATGTCCGAGTAGGCGCAGGTCGTCCCGTAGGGAATCGCGAGCAACGCCCGCCACACCGCCTCTTGGAACGGCGTCCCCTTGACCACCAGCGGAACCTCGAATCGGCGCCGCGTCCCGGCGAAATACTCGGCCAATTCGCTGGCGATCCGATCGAGCATCGGGTGCCCGCCGGCACCGGTGGGACCGAACAACCGGTGCAAGGTGGCCAACTGCCGATCGAGCCGGGCCGGGGCGCTGAACTCAAGCAGCGCCAGGCCGGCATTGGTGACCCCCGCGGTCAGCGGCCCGACCGGGGAATCGAGGGTGGCAACGGTGACGGCGACAGAACCCATGGCTCAAATCTACTCAGCTATCTAGCTTCTGATCGGCTCCCCTCCCAAGGTCACCCGATGCAACTGGTTACCCTCGACTGGGTCATCGTCCTGCTGTCCATTGTGGTGTCCTTCCTCCCGGCCGTGTTTCTCGCCCGCCGGGCTGGCGCCAGCACCACCGAGTTCTTCACCTCCGGACGGGCCGCTCCGTGGTGGCTGATCGGGGTGTCGATGGTGGCCACCACCTTCAGCACCGATACCCCGAATTTGGTGACCAACCTGGTTCGGGAAAAAGGCGTCGCCAACAACTGGGCCTGGTGGTCCTTCCTCCTGACCGGGATGATGACGGTCTTCTTCTACGCTCGGCTCTGGCGGCGGTCGGGGATGCTGACCGATCTTGAGTTCTACGAGATTCGCTACGCCGGCAAGGCCGCCGTCATGGTGCGCGGATTCCGCGCCGTCTATCTCGGCCTCTTCTTCAACTGCGTCATCATGGCGTCGGTGAACTTGGCCGCCGTCAAGATCGCCAACGTCATGCTGGGCTGGCCGATGGGCCAGACCCTCCTGTTCTGCGCGGTGCTGAACGTCGCCTTTGCCGCGACCTCGGGACTCTGGGGCGTGATGGTGACCGATCTGATTCAGTTCGGCATCGCGATGACCGGCGCGATCGCCGCCGCCTATTTCGCCCTCCAGCAGCCGGAAGTCGGCGGGCTGGTCGGCCTGTTCTCGAAACTCGATGCCGCCCAAATCAATTTCCTTCCCGATTTCGGCGATTGGGGCATGACCCTTTCCGTCCTGGTCGTCCCGCTTACGGTCCAATGGTGGTCGGTCTGGTACCCGGGGTCCGAGCCGGGAGGCGGGAGCTATATCGCCCAGCGAATCCTCGCCGCCAAGAGCGAACGCGACGCGCTGACCGGAACCCTGTTCTTCAACGTGGCCCATTACGCGGTCCGGTCGTGGCCCTGGATCATCGTGGCGCTCGCTTCGATCCTGGTCTACCCGACGCTCGGCGACATTGCCCGGACCTTCCCGTACGTCGATCCCAAGCTGATCGGGCACGACATGGCCTATCCCGCCATGCTGAAGTTCCTTCCGGCCGGCTTTATGGGCCTGATGGTTGCCGGGATGCTGGCCGCCTACGTCTCCACCATGTCGACCCAGCTCAATTGGGGCACCTCGTACTTGGTCAACGACTTCTACCGCCGCTTTCTCAAACCGGGCCGGAGCGAAAAACACTACGTCGCGATCGGCCGGCTGACCACCGCCCTCCTGATGGCCGCCGCGGCTGGTGTCACCCTGGTCCTCGATTCCGCCCGCGCCAGTTTCGAATTGATGATGTCGGTCGGCGCCGGCACCGGGCTGATTTACTTGCTCCGCTGGTTCTGGTGGCGGATCAACGCCTGGAGCGAAATCGCCGCCATGGTGAGTTCATTCGTCGTGTCGGTCGGATTCTTCATTGCCGCCAAGAACGGCCATCCGGTGCCGTCCCACGTGTCGTTGCTGATTACGGTCGGGGTCACCACCGTCGTCTGGCTCGCCGCGACTTATCTCACCGCCCCGACCGAACCCGCCGTCCTCGACGGCTTCTACCGTCTGACCCGGCCGGCCGGTCCCGGCTGGGCCGCGGTTCGAGCCCGCACCGGGTTGCCGCCCTCTCCCGATAGCCTCGCCCATTCGCTCCTCGGCTGGGTCCTCGGTTGCGTCGTGGTCTATGCCGCCCTGTTCGGCATGGGCAGCTACCTCTATGGCCGCACCGGCCCGGCCATGATGTGGCTCGTAGCCTTCCTCGCGAGCGCCATCGGCCTGGCCCGGTTGCTCCCGAAACTGTGGGGCAGCAACACCGCGTGAGGGCGACCAAAGCCGTGGTCCTGGCCCGCGGCCTGGGCACCCGGATGCGTCAGCAAGCCGAGGGCCTCGCCCTGACCGCCGAGCAACGCGCCATGGCCGACCACGGCCTCAAAGCGTTGGTCAACGTCGGCCGCCCTCTGCTCGACTACGCCCTCTCGTCCCTGGCCGACGCCGGAATCGAGGACGTCTGCCTCGTCATCGGCCCCGAACACACCACCGTAGTCCAGCGTTACCGAGACACCATCACCCCCACCCGCCTCAGAATCACGACCGCTATCCAGCCCGCCCCGAATGGCACCGCCGCCGCCGTCCTCGCCGCCGAGTCCTTCGCCGGCCCCGACCCGTTCCTCGTCGTAAACTCCGACAACATCTACCCAGTGTCCGCCCTAACCGCCCTAGTCACCCTCAGCGGCCCCGGCCTCATCGGCTACTCCCCCGCCGCCCTAATCGCCGAAAGCAACATCCCCCCCGCCCGCATCGCCCAATTCGCCCTCATCGACCTCGCCCCCGACTCCTCCCTCGCAACAATCACCGAAAAACCCCCCGCCGAGCGCCGAGCGCCGAGCGCCGAGTGCCGAGTCTCAATGAACTCCTGGCGCTTTGGCCCCAAGATCTTCGCCGCCTGTCGGTTAGTGACTCCGTCTCCCCGCGGCGAGCTGGAACTCCAGGACGCCGTGACCATCGCCATCGAGCGGTTCGGCGAGCGGTTCGAGGTGGTGCCTTTTTCCGGCGGCGTCCTCGACCTCTCGAGCCGAGCCGACATCGCCGCGGTGACGGAGCGGCTTCGGGGCCGCGGGGTCGTCCTCTAACATGGCGCTTGCCTCGTCCCTCCGGCTCCTCGGATTTACCGAGACCGAAGTAGCGCGGCGCCTGGCGCTGTTCGCGGTGACTCGGTCGGCGGCCGTCGAGACCACCGCCTGGTACCACGTCCCCGGCCGGATCGAAGTGTTAGGCAAGCACACCGATTATGCCGGCGGCCGAAGCCTGGTCTGCGCCACCGAGCAGGGGATGGCGGTTGAAACGGCTCCGCGAGTGGACCGGACCGTCCGGATCATCGATGCGGTCGCTCGGGAGGTCCGGGAATTTCCGGTCGATCCCGGTCTCGCGCCTCGCCGGGGCGATTGGGCCAACTACCCGATGACGGTGGTATCGCGTCTGGCTCAGGATTTCGGCGCGGTGGTCGGCGGGTTCGATCTGGCGTTCGCGAGCGACATCCCGATGGCGGCCGGGGTCAGCAGCTCGTCGGCGCTGGTGGTGGCCGTGGGGCGGGCCGTGATCGATCTGTGGCATCTCGACCGGACCGACGCCTACCGGGCCCAGATCTTGTCGCTCGAGGACTTGGCCGGCTACTTTGGCGCGGTCGAGAACGGCCGCCCGTTTCGGGGGTTCGGGGCGACCGGCGGCGTCGGCACCCTCGGCGGCAGCCAGGATCACACCGCGATCCTCTGCTCGGCATCCGATGCGCTGACCCAGGTCCGCTTCGATCCGGTCGTGGTCGAACAGCGAGCCGTCTGGCCCGGTGATTTTCGGTTCGTCATCGGTTCGAGCGGGGTGGTGGCGGAAAAGGCGGGCCGGGCGTTGGAGCATTACAACGGCCTGGCCCGGATGACGGAACGGCTCCGATCGCTGGTCGTCGGGCCGGACTCCCGGGTCACCCTGGGGCGGGCGATCATCGACCAGGAGGCGGCGGGCTTGGCGTTAGGCGCCGATGTCGACCCGGCGGACGCGGCCCGCCTGAGCCGGCGGCTGACCCAACTCACGGCCGAGTGCCGGGTCCTGATTCCCGGGGTGGTCGACGCGCTTGGCAAGCGAGACTTCGACCGGCTCGGCGAATTGGTGGCCGCCTCGCAGCACGGGGCCGAAATCGGGCTCGAGAATCAGATTCCAGAAACGATCGCCCTGGTCGAAACGGCCCGCCGGTTTGGCGCGGTGGCGGCATCGGCGTTCGGGGCCGGCTTTGGCGGCAGCGTGTGGGCGATGGTCCCGGTGGAGCGGGTCGAGCCGTTCACCGAGCAGTGGGGAGGGGAATATCGGCGCCGGTTTCCGGAGCGATCGTTGGCCCGGTTCCTCGTCACGCGGCCGGCCCCCGCGGCCGGGCGGCTCGCGGGGGAAGGCGCTGGGTTGAACTAGCGGCGCAGCTTCCGGAGGAGCCGAAGGATTTCGAGATAGAGCCAGACCAGCGTGACCGTGACCCCGGTCGCGAACGCCCACTCATATGTCTCCGGCGCGCCCGCCGCCACCCCATCCTCGATCGAGCGGAAGTCGAGCAGGAGATTCACGGCGGCCAGTCCGGTCACGAAGAGGCTGAAGCCGATCCCGAGCGGACCGCTCTCGACCAGAAACGGAATCGTGTAGCCCCCGATCAATTGGAATCCGAGCGAAATCAGATAGAACACGAAGATCCCGCCGGTCAGCCCGACGACGATGGCCTTGAACCGGTCGGTGACTTTGATGAGGCCGGTCCGGTAGGCGCCGAGCATGACCCAGAACGTGCCGGTGGTTAGGCCTACCGCCAGCATCGGCAGGCCCTTGTACTGGGCGTTGGTCGCGGCCGAGATCAAGCCCAAGGCCACCCCCTGGCAGACGGCGTACATCGGCCCGGCCCAACTCGCGGTCAGGGGCCGAAACGCCACGAGGAGACTCAAACCGAGTCCTGCGACCACCGAGCCGATCATGGCGGGAAGGAGCAGCTGCGGCGGAAACCGTCCGGTGCCGAGCGACCACCAGGCGGCCGCGCCGGTGAGGACGACGAGTCCGAGGAGGATCGCGGTCTTCCGGACGGTGCCCGCGACCGTCATCGGCACGGCGGACGCGGCCGATTGGGCCGAGGTTTCGATTCGGCGGAGCAGTGGGTTGTTGGTTGCGGTCGTGCTGGCCATCGGATTCAGCCGGGGTTGGGGACGCTCAAATTTAACCCGGTCCGGCCCGGAGGTATTCCGGTCCAGTCGAGTGCCGTCCGTCCGGGTTTGGTTTGGTCGGCGCCCGGGCGCCCGGGCGCCAGGGGCCTTAGGTGGCGCGACCGGCTGCGTTCCGCCGCTGGCCGGCCCGGGGGCAATGGGCTCAACCCGTGACCGGGAGCATGTTTGGCCGATCTTAGGAGGCCGCGGTGTTTGCGGTTTGGCCTGCACGGGGCCGGCAGTTGCATCAGAGGTGATACCGCGACACCCCTACGTTCGCTCGCTACCTGGCAATTGAACTCTGATATCTGTACGTTTCTATGTACACTTTTTGGGAGCCATGCCCATGCCGCGCATCCGCCCAACGCAGGACATCCGCCCGCTGGCGGATTTCCGCGCCAATCTCGCCGCCGTGGTCCGGCAGGTGCAACGGACCAAGCGGCCCATCATTCTCACCCAGCATGGCCGCAGCGCCGCCGTGCTCGTAGATGCTGGTGAATACGAGACACTGGTTGACCGGGCCGAGTTGCTCGAGGACGTCCGGGTGGCCGAGGCGGAGATCGCGGCCGGCAAGGGCGTGTCCCATCGCCGGGCCAAGGCCGCAGTGCTGGAGGCCATCCGGCGGTGAAGGTCATCTGGTCGCCGCGGGCGGTGGCTCGGGCCGCCGAGATCGCGACCTACATCGCGGCCGACCGGCCGGACGCGGCGGCGGAGTGGGTCGACGCCTTATTCGCGGCCGTCGCCGGCCTGAAGAACCACCCCAAGCGGGGGCGCCGTGTGCCCGAGGTTGATCGTCCGACCGTCCGCGAAGTGCTCCATGGCCGCTATCGCGTCATCTACCGGGTCGACCCGAGCCAAATCGTGGTCCTCACCGTTCGCCACCCACGCCGCGCATGGGACCCTGGCGAGATCCGGCCGGAGGAGTAGACATTGCCGGATCCCTCTCGTCGCGGTATAACAAGGAATTGAAGGCTGACGGAGGCGCGTCGCGCCTCCGCAGCTTAATACCAATGCGTTCCAGGGTTTGATTCCCTTTTTGAGTTCCTCGCGCCGCGGGGTCGTGGCGGCAAGAGGGACAACGGCTAGTTCAGTGCCGTCCTGGTGGCGTCGGTCGGTGCGCTGGCGGTCATCATCGCGGCGGTCGGGATCGCCGGCGTGCTGACCTTCTCGGTCAGCGCCCGGACCAACGAAATCGGGATTCGGATGAGCCTCGGCGCTGAGAGCGGTCAGCTCCAGCGGATGATCCTGGCCGAGGGTGGTGTGCTGTTGGTCGCCGGGCTCGCGCTCGGGGTGCTGGGATCGCTGGTGGCCACCCGGATGATCCAGGGCCTCCTGTTCGGTGTGGCGCCCGATGATCCGATGACGCTGGGCCTGGTGGCCGTGGTGATGGCGACGGTGGGCATCGTCGCCTGCTGGATCCCGGCGGCGCGGGCCGCGAAGATCGACCCCTGGGTTGCTGTCAGAGTTTCCTGAAAACGACCACTGGAGTCCCAACGGAGTACCCGATGAAATACGTCGATGGATTCGTGATTCCGATCCCGAAGAAGAACCTCGCCGCTTACCTGGAAATGGCCAAGCTCGGCGCCAAAGTGTGGCGGGAGCACGGTGCCCTCGAGTATCGGGAATGCGTCGGGGACGATCTCACGATCAAGGGCATGCCCACATCGTTTTCGGCCAAGTTCAAGCTTAAACCGAGCGAGACCATCGTCTTCTCCTGGATCGTGTATAAGTCGCGGGCCCATCGCGACCGGGTCAACGCGCAAGTGATGAAGGATCCGCGGATGAACATGTTCGACCCGAAGTCGATGCCGTTCGACGGCAAGACAATGCTGATGGGCGGGTTCAAGGTCATCGTCGATCGCTGACCGGCCTGGGGGGCGCCTTTCCGATCTCCCTCCGATCTCCTAGTATCGAGGGACCCGGGGATCAGGAGATCGGATCGCGATGGAAGGTCGGACGTGAAAGCCCTGCGAGACGGGCAGCTGGTGCCTGTGTTTGATTACACGAAAATGCCGCGTGACGCCCCTTCACCGGCCGTTCCGAAGTACGCTTCGATGCTCGCCATGGCCGTGCCGATCGCTACACTCGTCGCGTTGCTGACGTACCGTCCTCGGTGACCAGGCGTGTGCCGCGCCTTTCGCCGGCATGGGGCGGGATGGCGGCAGAGATGCGCGGGGGCGGGCCGCTTGCGGTGAGCAGACTCCGTGCGCCGGAGCTATCAAGGCTGGGGCTTTAGGGCGGAGACGGAGCACGGGCGCATCGGCATTCCTCTAGGGAATCTCTGCACAAGCGCCTAACGACGTACTATATTTCAAAGCCATCCCGTCCACTCTCGCTCCGGAGCACCGCGCCATGGGGTCCCAACGCA
>JAYTTT010000092.1:0-10206 GCA_043744895.1 Gemmatimonadota bacterium
ATGGTGGGGTCCGGCCGCCAGTCTCGGGCCACCATCCGATAGGGTTTGCTGAGCGGGATGACCTCCTCGACCCCCGGCAGCGCCGCGAACCGGGCCCCATCGATTCGCCCGTCGTTGCCGCCGACGGCGACCGCCTTACGCCGGAGGCCGGGAATCGGGGTCGCGACGAACCCGAGCGTTTCGACCAGGGCAACCACTCGCTGCTCGTCGGTGGCGGAGGCGTCGGAGCGAAGCAGGATCAGCATGGCTCGTCAGGCAGCCGCTTTGTCCTGGTCGCCTAACCGGACGCCGACGATCGTCGAAACACCCGGCTCCTGCATGGTGACGCCGAACACGGCGTCGGCCGCTTGCATGGTGCGCGGGTTGTGGGTGATGACGACGAACTGGGTGGCGGCTTTGAACTCATGCAGCAGGTTGGTGAACCGGCCGACATTGGAGTCGTCGAGCGGGGCATCGACCTCGTCCATCAGGCAGAAGGGGCTGGGCTTGGTCAAGTAGATACTGAACAGCAGCGAGACCGCGACCAGGGTCCGTTCGCCGGAACTCAGCAAGTGGATCCGCTGGGTCTTCTTCCCTCGCGGGGCCGCGTGGATTTCGATCTCAGCTTCGAGCGGGTCGTCGCTGTTCGACAACCGGAGGTCGCATTCGCCGCCTCCGAAGAGGGTCTGGAAGACCTTGTGGAAGTTGCCTTGCACGGCGGCAAAGGTTTCGAGAAACAAGGCCTTGGCGGTGCCGTCGATTTCGCGAATGGCCTGGAGCAGGGACTGTCGTGCGGCCACCAGGTCGTCTCGCTGGGTCGTCAGGAACTCGAACCGCTTGGTTTCATCGGCGTGTTCCTCGACCGCCAGCGGGTTGACCGGCCCGATGGCCTCCAATCCCTGGACGATGCGCGAGAGCTCGGTTTCGAGGGTCTCACGATCGAGGTCGAGCAACTGGACCCGGGCCATCAGGTCGGCAACCGGGGCCCGCCACTCGGTCTCGACTCGATCGGCGATCTTGCCTCGGGCCCCGGCCACTTCGGTCAGCTCGATCTCCAATCGATGGAACTCTTCGTTGGACCCATCGACCTCGTCTCGCAGGGCCTGCACCGACTGTTGGGCGATCGAGAGGATGGCGGCGGCGGCGGCCAAGGCCCCTTCGGCATTGGCCGAGTTGGTTTCCAGTTCGCCCAGAGCCAACAGCCGTTCTTGGCGCTGTTCCTGCCACTCGGCATGCTGTCCGGCCAAGCTGCCGGCTTCTTGGTCGAGTTGGGCAATCTCGTGTCGGAGGGTTTCGGAAGCCTGTTGAGCCAAGACGATGGTCTGACTCGCTCGCTCGAGCCGGTCGGTCGTGGCCCGGAGCCGGGCGGAGACGTGGGCTTCCTGCACTTGCCAGTGGACCCGGCCTTCGCGAGCCGCTTCCTGCTCCGCTTCGAGCGTGGCCAAGGTCGAGCGGGTCGCGCCGAGGCCCTCGTCTTGCCGGGCTCGGGTAATTTCTCCGTCGTGAAGCGCCGTGCCGACCTCGGCTTGGCGGGTGGCCGATCGGGTGATTCGTTCGTTGATCCGGCCGAGTTGGTTGTCGGCGTCCTGCCGTTCCCGGCCGAGGGTCATTAGGAGTCGCTGGGCGTCGTCGCGAGTCACGACGGCATGGCGTTCTCGATCACGGGCCTGCTCGACGACCGATTGCGATTCCGCGGCCATCCGTTCGAGTTCAACCAGGTGTTCGCGGGTAGCGGTCAGCCGGTCGAGGATGCCACGAAGCTGCCCCTCTTGGCTCTCGATCTCTTGGCCGAGGGCGACGAGGTCGGCTCGGCGCCGAATCGAGCCCGAGGGAGCGGCCGTTCCAGTGAGGAGGACGGCGCCGGACGCCCGCTTGAGGACTCGCCCAGACGGGTGGAGCACTTCCGAGCCCTTGAGCAGGGCGCTGATCCATGCTCCGGCCGGTCCTTCGGCGGACAGGCGATCGGTCAGCGGATGGGTGCCGGACCGGTCAGACTGGGGGCCTGGTTCGACGGGGAGCAGGACCAAGGCGCCCGGTTGGGCCTCCTCGTACCACGGGTGGATCTCACTGATCGTGGCCCAGTCCCGGACCAAGACCGCGTGCATCCATTCGCCGAGGAGACGCTCGGCCAACTCAGCGTCCTCCCGGTTGGTGTTGATGAAATCACTGAGCGGGCCAAGGACCGCGTCACCAAAACGCTCTTTCACCGCGAGAAGTGCCTGGGCGCCGGGGGCGAGGCCGACCCGGTCGCGTTCCAGTTCTTCCAGGGCCTGGCGCCGGGCGGTGAGTTGGGCGAGGGACTCTTCGGCCCCGCGTCGCTGATCGCGCTCGGAGGCTTCTCGTTCGCGGGTCTCGGCTACCAGATGGCGAGCCCGATCGGCAGCGGCGGTGGCCTGGAGGGTTTCCTGGGCCCGCCCGGCCGCCTCTTGCTCAGCGCCCGCTGCGCGGGTCCCCGCCTCGCCGTGATCTTGGGCCAGGCCGGCACAATGAGCCTGCTGCTGGGCCAGGTTCTCCCGGAGGGTTGCCAGATCGCCGTCGAGGGCGGTCCGTTCGCCTTCGAGGGCCCGGAGGGCCTGGGCCTGCGCGTGCACGGCTTCTTCGAGCCGGCGGACCTCGTCGCGGTGGCTGACCAACCGGTGGCGAACCTCCTCTTCGATCTGGGCCCGGTTCTGAAGGTTTTCCTGGATCTGGCCATGCTCCGACTCGGCCAGGGCACGGTCGGCCGCCGCCTGGTCGCGTTCGACCGCCGCCTGCTGGGTCCGGACTTCGACCTGATGGCGTTCTTCCTCGTCCCGGTCGCGCCGGGCCCGGGCATGAGCCAACCGCTCGGCGGCTACCGCCAAGTCGCCATCGAGCTTGCCTAACGCTAGCTGGACCTGGGCCAATTCGCGGGCCACGATGGTCCGGTGTTCTTCGGCCCGGGTCCGATCGGACGAGCACGCGTCTTGGTGGTGGGTGGCGATCGCGAGCCGCTCCCGGAGATCGGGGAGGACCGTCTTGAGGTGGTCGTGGCGGGCTTCCATGCCGGCGGCTCGTTCGGCGAGCTCCTCGAGGAGTCGATGAGCCAGGGTCAGCTGCACCGAGAACTTCTCCTCCATCAACTTGGCGTGGCGTTCGGCCTTGCCCTTCTGTCGGGCCAGACTGCGAATCTGCGACTGGACTTCAGCGAGGAGATCCTCGAGCCGCTGAAGGTCGGTGGCCGTCTCCTCGAGCCGGCGTTCGGTGCTGTGCTTTCGGTCGCGATACAGTCCAATGCCGGCGGCCTCCTCGAACAGGGACCGTCGCTCATCGGCGCGATCGGAGAGCAAGAGGTCGATCATCTTGGCCTCCATGACGACCCCGGCATCGCTGCCGAGACCAGTGCCCCGGAGGAGGTCGTTGACATCGCGAAGCCGGACGGAACTCTTGTTGATGAAGTAGTCGCTCCCGCCCGACCGGGTCATCCGGCGGGTAATGACGACTTCGTTGTAGGCGATCGGCAGGTCGCCGGCGGAGTTGTCGAGAAAGAGCGAGACTTCGGTGACGTTGACCGGCCGCCGGTTGATCGAGCCCTGGAAGATCACGTCCTCCATCTTACCACCCCGGAGGAGCCGGGCCGACGTTTCGCCGAGGACCCAGCGGACGGCGTCCGAGACATTGGACTTGCCGCACCCATTGGGGCCCACGATGGCGGTGACGCCATGATCGAATTCGAGCGTGACGGTATCGGCGAACGACTTGAACCCGGAGAGTTCCAGCTTGAGCAGTTTCATGTGGGTTCCGAAAGATGGCTGTCGTGGCGAAGGCGGTTCTGCCGCGCCGGGGCAAAAATAGCCGGGGTGGTGAGGGTGGGGCTACTGGTGAATCGGTGGGTTCGTCAGGACGAAATAGGGCCGTCCGAGTTTTCGGCCGGTTTCCTCGGCGGCTTCGCGGGTCCCATAGGGGCCGATGATGACCCGATACCCCTCGTCGGCAGTGGTCGGATCGATCACTTTGGCTGGAAATCCGGCTGCCGATAACTGTTTGGCGAAGTCGCGCGACCACTCAGCGCTCTGGGAACTGCTGACTTGGAGGAAGAGCCGGTCCGCGGCGGCGGTCGGTTCGGTGTCGGCCTTGACCAAGAGGCTATCCTGGGCGACCAAGGCCGACTCGGCCACGGCGGCCGCAAGGGACTGGCGGTCTTTGGGAAGCCAAGTGGTGACCACCCACCGATCGACCGCTCCGCCGGGGATTCGCCCAACTTCTCGGGGGGCGGCCGCGAGAGAGGTGGCGACCAGGTCGTCCTGCTGGCGGCCGAGGAACGTGGTGGCGCCCGCCACGGTGGGAAGATCGTCGGACCATCCGGCGGCCATGGTGCCGGCCAAACGGTTGGTGGCGAGGTCGACCACCCAGACGCTATCGCCGGTGCGGGGGCGTCCCAGGAGCCAACGGCCGGAGCCATCGGTCCGGATCTCGGATGGCTGGCCGGGGAGGGTGATGGAGGCGATTCGGTCGAGTGAGTACCGGTCGATCACGTCGATGGTTCGGTCGTCGTATGCGACGTAGATTCGGTGCGCTGACGGGCTGAATGCGAGGTGCCGGGCCTTGCCTCTGGTGGACACGGTTCGGGCGGTGAACGGGTCATCGGTCTGATAGAGCACCACCCCTTGAGCCGAGGTGACGGCGACCAGTTCGCCCCAATAGGTCGCGGCGGCCTCGCCGTCGGGGACGATGGTGGTGTGGAGTTGGCGCTCCGGCGACAGGACGACAAGCTGGCGCGGCTTGCTTCCAAGCAGGGCCACATATCGATCGCCCAGGGTTCCGGTTTGGAAGACCGGGGCGACTGGAAGGCCGGTCTTGTACTGGGTCGGAAGTCCACTCTGGTACCGCGCCACCCGTCGCCCAGCCCCGAGGACATAGATGCTGCCGTTGGGGACCATCGCGGCCGATTCCACCCCGGTGGCAAACTGGCGGAGGCCGCGCGACTCGAGGTCAACGGCAACTAAATTCTTGGCGGTATCGACGACCCAAAGGAGGCGAGCCTCCGCGTTGACTCCGACGACCTCGCGGATCCGGGGCACGGCGGTTTTGCTGGTCCAAATCGCGTCGCCGAGGCTGTCGGGATCGAAGGCTTCGACGATTCCGCCGCCGTGCGGAAGCCGAATGACCGACACCTGCCCGCCGACCGCCGGCAGGTCGGGGGGGATCGGCAGATCGCGGACGGGGCAGCCGGTCAGCGACAGGAGGCCGGCGATCAAGGCGGGTGCCCTAATCGCCGACCATCCGGGCTGTCGATTGGCCGTTAGAATGTCGGACCGAGGCTGATCGTCCATACGCCACCGACGGAGCGCTGGAGGGGTCGGGAGTAGTCCAGCCGCAGAATCAGGAAGTTAAGGAGATTGGCCCGCATCGAGACGCCGTAACTGGTCAGCGGCGTTCTGGTGCACGAGCCAAGCAGGGCTCCGGTCTGCGGATTCCTGGCGCAGAGGTTGGTTTCGCCAGCCGGCCGGCTGAGTCGGACCGTCATCCCATTTTCCCAGAACACCCCGGCGTCGTAGAAAATGGCCGCTTCGAGTGCTCCCGGAAATCCCCGAAGCGGGATGAACCCGAGGCCCCCGGCGATCAACGGGAACCGAATCTCGGCATTGAACACGGCGGCCCGGGTTCCGATCAGTTCATCGAACGACGAGCAGCCGGTGATCGACTGCTGATCATTGGCCTGGAGACACTCGTTTTTCCGGAACGAGCCGGCGGTGTAGCCCCGGATCAGTTCGGTATTGCCCCCGTAGAATCGGAACCGGCTTTCGTCGCGTCCCATCCGTCCATAAAACATTCCCCGGGTGGCGAGCACGACGTTGCCGACGAGCCGGTCATACCGTCGCATATCCGCGGTCAGGGATGTGAACTTCCAGCCCTTGCCGATGACCTCAAAGTTCTGGCCGATCTCGAAGCGGGCGCGGCGTCCCAGGAACGGGCCCACATAGGCCGAGAGGGAATTGTCGTACACGTACGCCATCGACGGCTGGAGGTAGGTAATGCTCTCGAGCCCTTTGGTGTCCAGCGTCGGCTGCCGGCTCGGGACGCCGCTGTTGCTGAAATAGGGCTCTCTGATTTGAAGGAGGTCATCGTGAATGTTCGCGAATGAGACGCTGCCCTCGACTCGCGAGAAGCGGCTGAACGGATAGAACCCCTGGGCGGAGACGTCGCGGAGAACCAATCGGCGAATGCTGGTGACGAAGGTGTTCTCGGCCGCCGACGGCCCCGGTTCGATCGAGCTGTTGTCGTAGAAGAAATATGGCTGCTGCTGCACTCCGAGAGCCCAGTTGAGGCGTTTGGTCAGGTTGACGTATTGGGCCACGAACTGGGTCTCCGGCAGCCGGCCGTTCAGCGAGGCGCCGAATACCAACTGCTGGTTGGACAGCATATCGCCGAGGACGATCGTCGCCGAGCCGGTAACCCCCCGGCCGAAATTATCGCGGGTGTAGCCGATGGTCGGGCGGGCGACGTACTCCGGCTCGAACTTGACCTTGTAGGGTCGGTAGATGAAATCGGTGGTGTCCGGGGCCTTGATATCAACCGAATCAAGGAGCTTGGCGATGGTCAGCGGAGCGGCCGCCGATTTCAGCGAATCCGGGAGCGGCGGCAGGGAATCGGTTCGACGAAAGCCGGTGGTCCCGCGGTAGAGCGATCTGGACGTGAGCACCTCGGGGGCCTTCGGGGCCGCCGGCGCTCGGGACGAATCGGGTGCCACCGGCCGGAAGCGGGGAATTGGCTGCGCCTGAACCAAGACTTGGTGAGCCGGCGCCGTACCTGACCGCCACGGTGCTTGTTTCCGCGACCGGGGATTGGTCAGCGAATAGACATCGTATTTGCCCTGTTCAAAGTAGACGAACGCCATCCGGTCCGAGCCTCGTGACCACGACAACACCGGCGAGAGAGGCGTGATCCCCTGGACCCCGGTGTAGAAGTCGGTAAGCTGGTAGACCTGGCGGTCGCCGAGATCGTACAGGAACAGATTGGCGACTTCATCGCGGTCCGAGACGAACCCGATCGATTGGCCGTCCGGCGCCCACTGCGGGCTCGAGTTGCGACCCTCGTCCATTCCGGGGAGGACCTCGATTTGGGCGGTGTCGAGGTGATAGAGCGCGATGCGGAGGTCACCCCACTTGAGGGTGTCGAAGTTGGTGAGGGGGCCCCGGTCGGTCGAGAACGCGATCGTCTTGCCATCCGGCGACCATACCGGGTGGAGATCGGCGAACTTGTCGTTGGTCAACCGTCGAAGGCCGGTGCCGTCGATGTTGATGATATAGAGGTCGGAGATGCCGCCGTCGAGTCCCGTGAAGACCAGCTGCTTGCCATCGGGGCTGAAGGTCGGAGTCGTGACGCCGGCCAGGGGGACGGAAATCCCCCGGATCCGGGTGTTGCGGGCCGGATCGACGAGGACGATATCGTCCTTGCCACCGCGCTTCGCCGCGAAGACCAACATCTTGCCGTCTTCCGACCACGCCGCCGATGACGTGAAATAGCGGAAGGTTTCGTAATTGCTGCTGAAGCTCGACTTGAGCAGCCGTCGGATCGGCTTGCCGGTATTGCCGTCCGCCATCCAGAGGTCGACAAAGAAGAAGTCCTTCTCGCTGAAATAGGCGACCCGCGATCCGTCCGGTGAGAGCGCCGGCGCAAGGTGCCAGGTGCCTTCCGAGATTTTCTGGGTCAGGAGCGGAGTGGATACGGCCCGGGCCTTGACCCGTTTGCCGATCTCGGGCAAATACTGCTTGGTCACGGCGTCCTGCCACTGGACGACCAGTTGGTCGAACGTCATGCCCAGGACCCGCCGGAGCGCCAGCTCGAGGCCGCCCCCAACGGCATTCTTGGTGATGGCTCCGATGGCCTCGTCGCCCCACCGCTGTCCGATGTAGGTAATCAGCGCGTGGCCGAATTGGTACGGGAACACCCGGAGGAAATCGTTCGCGGTCGGGAGCTTGCCTTCGATCGCTCCGTCGCGCAGCCACATGGCCGTCTTGGTGTCGATGGGCCCGAGGGAGAAATACTCCGACATCCCTTCGCCGAACCACAGCGGCGCGTTCGCGCTCAGGATGCCCTGAATGCCGGCCCCGCCCCGCCCGCGGCTCCAAATATCGAACTGGAACTGGTGGGTCATTTCGTGGGCCAGCACATGCTCATTGTCGGCGTAGGATCCGGACAGCGGGAAGGTGTTGCGATGGCGGAGAAAGTCGGTAAAGCCGCCGGTGCCTTCATCGACTCCGCCCAGGTTGGTCTGCTGGAAGTCGGTGTGGGATCCGTAGAGAATGATCGGCTTGCGCTCCTCGAACTCGTGGTTCAGGACCTTCGAAAGCCGGGCGTACGATCGCTCCGCCATGCGGGCAATGTCGAGGGCCGCAGGGCGCTCGCTGTCGTAGTAGTAGACGTCGAAGTGTTCGGTCTGAATAATCTTGAAATCGAACCGGCCGTACTGGACCCGATTCCGGCCAAAGTACTGGGCCGATACCAGTGTGGGAACGGCAACGAGGCCGAGGAGCAACCAAACGAGGCGACGCATGGTGAAACCTTTCATTCGGGCGTCGGAGTGAAGCTGACGACGGGGGCGTCGTTCCAGAGTCGCTCAAGCTGATAAAACCCACGCGCCTCGGGATGAAATACATGGACCACGAAATCGAAGAAATCAAGCAACGCCCACCGGCCGGCCTGGAGGCCTTCGACATGGTGCGGATGAAGCCCCAGCTTCGCCATTCGGTCCAAGACCGAGGAGGCCACCCCGCGGACGTGGGCGTCCGACGTGCCGCTCGCGACGACAAAGTAGTCGGTTGCCGTGGAGAGCCCGCGCAAGTCGAGCGCGAGGATGTTCTGGGCCTTGCGGTCGTCAGCCGCTTCGAGGGCGGCCTGAATCACCGAGGGCAGTTTCTTGGTCCGCACGTCACCCACGGGATTCCTTGCCTTGGAGTTCTGGGGTTCCATCCTCGACCTGATAGCATACCGCCCAGGCGCCGGGGCCAGCATGCGTGCCCAAGACGCCGGTGGCCAGGGCGACGAAACAGTCCCGCGGTTGGTAGGCGGCCACCAGCGCGGTCCGCAACCGTTCGGCGGTTTCCGGCCTCTCGGCGTGGGCGATGCCGAACCGGAGGGCCCGGGGCCGGGGGGTAAGGGCCCGGTCGACCCACTGAAGGACCCGAGCCACCAACTGGTCGCGGCCCCGGACCCGGTCGACTGGGACCACCCGGCCGGTCTGGTCGAGCGAGAGGATCGGTTTGACGTCGAGCATGCCGGCCAGCCAAGCCTTTCCTCTCGATACGCGACCAGATCGCAAAAGGTTCTCATAGCGGTCGACTGTCAAGAACAATCCCGATTGGGACCGTACCCTTTCCAATTCGATGACAATCGCTTTTGCGTTCCACCCTGACTCCGCCAGCTCGGCCGCCCGCAGGGCCAACATCCCAAGGCCCAGCGACGCTGATTTGCTGTCGAAGAGCTCGACATGATCGAGGTTGGCGGCCTTGACCGCGGCATGGCCGGCCTGAAAGGTCCCGGAAAGACCGGACGACAGCAGGACGGCCACCACCTCATCGGCTTCGGCTAAACTCGACCGAAACACCTTGACGAATTCGCCGGGGGTGGGCTGCGAGGTGGTCGGAAGGGTCTTGGCGGCCTGGAGCTTCTGGTAGAACTCCTCGGGCCTGAGGCCAACGCGGTCCCGGTAGCTTGTTTCGCCGAACGTGACCTGGAGCGGAATCAACGCAATTCGGTGCCGGTCGAGGACCGCGTCCGGCAAATCAGCCGAGGAGTCCGTCACGATGGCAACCAGCCGGCGATCGTCATGGCCGAGGGCCCGGTGCTGGGCCCGCATATCGTCGGCCTTCCGAAAAGTGACCGTGCCCCACTGGCCGGCGGCCGCATAGACGGCGTCCGGGGTATCGGTGTGGACGTGAATTTTCAGAATATCGCCGATTTGGGCGACGACGACCGAACCGCCGAACTGATGGAGCAGGGTCCGGACTTCGTTGGACGACGGCAACTGCTCGCCCCGAATGAGGCATTCGGTGCAGAACTGATAGTCACGCTCGGCGGCCACGGTGAATTCCGCGGCCGGGTTGACGTCGGTGGCGAATTCGGCGGCGGGCGCGGCGAGGATTGGATCGCCCTCGATCAGCCGGACCACGCCTTCGAGCATTCGAACGAATCCCTTCCCGCCGGCATCGACCACGCCGGCTTCTCGCAAGACCGCCAGCAGCGACGGGGTCCTCGCCAGGGCTTGCT
>JAYTTT010000093.1:0-2622 GCA_043744895.1 Gemmatimonadota bacterium
TTTATGAGGTGGTGCTGGCGCGGGCGCTGGAGAGGCGGGGGTTCCGGGTTGGCCGGCAGAGGGGCATTCGGTTCGAATATGACGGCATGGTGTTCGAGGAGGGATTCCGGATCGACCTGCTAGTCGAGGACCGGGTCGTGGTCGAGCTCAAGTCGGTCGAGAAGCTGGCGCCGGTCCACGGGAAACAGCTCCTCACGTACCTGCGGCTGATGGATCTACCCGTGGGCCTGCTCATCAACTTCGGCGCGGCGACGCTCAAAGAAGGCCTCCGCCGGGTCGTCAACAACCTGCCGGCCTCCGCGTCTCCGCGCCTCGGCGTGAACCGGGCCCCAGGCTAAGTGCCTGGCTCCGCACCGGCGGAAGCGTCGTTAGGTCATCAGCGCAAAGCCGCGTACACCAGCTTCTGAAACTCCCCGTCAACCGCCCAGACATGGGTTTCCGGCAGGTACTGGGACCATACCATCGCGATGAGATCCGCCTTGGGATCGATCCAGAAAAAGGTCGACGCGTACCCCGACCACCGGAACGTGCCGGTCGAACCCGGCATCGACGCGGCCGAGTCGAGGCGAACGGCACCACCGTACCCAAACCCGTTCTTGCCGGGCGGCCACGGAAGGCCGCCAAAAACCGGCGGCAGCCCTGGCGGCAAATGATTCTCCATCATCAGCGCGACCGTCTGGCGGGAGAGCACTCGATGACCGTCGAGCTCGCCACCGTTCAACAGCATTTGGGCGAAGCGCAGGTAGTCCGGGATGGTCGAGAGCAGCCCGCCGCCGCCGGACAGGAGGCGTCCCTCCGGCGTGAACTCAGGGGCAAGGAGCGGCACGCCGGCGTGCAGCTTGCCGTCGCTCCCGCGCGCGAACACCGCGGTAACCCGGCCGTCCATGGCGGGCGTGGCGTGGAACCCGGTCGAATGCATGGCCAGGGGGCGGAAAATGGCGCGCTCGAGGTAGCGGTCGAACGGCATGCCGGACACGACTTCGACCACTCGGCCGACCACGTCGATCGCCATGCTGTAATTGAATGCCGACCCGGGCGAGAACAACAGCGGGAGGTGGGCGACACTGTCGGCGAACTGGGCAATCGTTTGGCTCGACGCCAGCAGTCCAGCCTGGCGGTAGATCGAGTCCACCGGGGTGTTGCCGAACAGGCCGTAGGTGATGCCCGAGGTATGAGTGAGCAGATCGGCGATGGCGATCGGGCGCTCGGGGTCTTTCACCGCTGGATGGGCGGCTCCGCCGCTGGCGTAGACCTTGGTGTGCGCGAAGGCCGGGATGAACTTCGAGACCGGGTCGTCGAGGCGAATCTTGCCCTGCTCGACCAGCTGCATGATCGCCGCAGTGGCGATTGGCTTGGTCATCGAATAGATCCGGAAGACGGCATCCTCGCCGATCGGGCGCTGGCCGGCCGGATCGAGCGAACCGGCGGAGGTCCGGTAGGCAACTTTGCCGTGCCGGGCCACGACGGCGACGACCCCGGCGAGCCGGCCGGAATCGACCCATGCCTGGAGCGCCGGGGCAATCCGCTCGAGCTCCACGGCAGAGAGTTGGACGTCGTCGGGACGGGCGCGGGGAAGGCCTTGGGCCAAGACGGTCGTGGTCTGGATCCAGGCGACCGCAAGGACGCGGATGGCGGTGGGGTGCATCGGTCTCTCCTACTCTCGGGTGTGACGAGCCTGACGGGAATTTCTACGGCGCGCGCGCCCATCGTCCAGGTTGACGGATCGGCGGTGCCCGGGCGAGGCGGCGACCGCGTGGGTCACTCGCTGGATCGGGAGGACGTTGCCGGGGTCCAGTTGCCTGGACCGGGGTCCAGTTGCCTGGAGTAGTTCTGGCTGCCCGAGGCGCTAGGGTACCAGTATACCAGCACGGATGTCGGATAGAGAACTCGGTGGATCGGGGCACGCGGAGACGCGGAGGACGCGGAGGAACCGCCGGGTGCACTTCGGTGGCAGGCCCGGCGATAGGACGAGGACGTCTACATTGACCTGCAGACCGACTCCGCTTAGCATCTCTCGGTACCGAGAGGGTCCGCATGGAACGAGTGCCCGCCGCAATCGAACAGCGCCGGCGACCCGAGCAGTCATCCCACACGTCCGAGTCTCCCGCGGCGGCCGACAGCAGTGGCGTCTCGGAGCTTCTCCACCTGCAGCGAAGCATTGGAAACGCCGGCACCGAACGGCTGATTCGGCGGCTGACCGGAGACGGAACCCCCGGACCGATCCAGCGAGTGCCGCATGTCGTCACTCCCGACGCGGCCTCCAAGACCTTCTTCAATGGGACTTACGGCCCCACCGACATGGTGGCCGGCGCGGCCGGCGATGGTGGGTTTCAGGCGACCTACCTTCCGAAGCGGAGTCTCTTGAAGGCCGTGATGAAAGTCGCGGTCCTCTTCAAGGACAGCATCGACTTCTCGTCGGGTATCGGCGTCGCCGATCCGGCCGCGCCCAACTTGGCGGCGGTGGCCGCGACCGCCAACAACCCAGCGACGCCGGCGGCACAACGGCTCCAAATTCGGCGGGCCCATCAGTGGGGGGCGAAGGAGAAGGGGCCCTGGATTCAGCAGCTTCGGAGCCTGATCCAGTCTCAATGGAGCACCAAATTCGAGTTCCACGTCAACCGG
>JAYTTT010000094.1:0-10188 GCA_043744895.1 Gemmatimonadota bacterium
CTTCCGCCATTCGTGCCGCCACCCGATCGAGGGTGGCCAGCGGGTCGAAGGCCACCGACCCTTCCTGAACGACCGCGGCACGAACCCGAGCCATGGAACGCCTCCTGCCTAACCGCAATGTGAGATGAGATCGGCCCGCCGAGTGACGGTCACGGTCTGATCGATGGTGGAACGAATCGAGCGTTTGACTCCGCCCGTCGCCGGGATCCGGGCCGAGACGTTGATCTGCCGGGTCCAGCTCAGCGGCCCTCGCTCCGGCGACCAGGAGAATGCCCCGGTCTCCTTGATCAACTGATCGAGGGTCACCGAGAGACTATCGGTGGCGGCGTACTGGTCGCCCCGCCGCCGGGTGGCGGTCCACCGGTACTGTTGGGTCTTGGCGGCGTCGGGGATCCGCCGAATGCTGAAGCCCGTGGTATCGGACCACTGCTGGCCCGGAGCCAGCGGTGCCGGCGGCAACCGGGGCAGAAAGTCGTCCATGACCGCTGCCAAGTCGGCCACGTTGGCGAGGTCATCGGGAATGAACGGGGCCCTGACCGGTTGATAGGTTCCGTTCGGCATCAGGATGCCCCGAAACCGGCCCCCGACGACGCCATCCGTTTCCGGCGCCTCCCGCCCGGCGCCGGTTTCCCGCCATACGTCGAGGGAGTCGTACCAGGCTTCAAGCACGATCATCCCGCTCGAGTCCCGGCCGTTCAGCACCAAGAGCCCGAACCGGCCGCCCCGATCGGCCACCTCCGCCGACCCGCTGACCCCATGAATCGAAGTCGTCACCACTTCCTGAAATACCGCACAGGCGAGCGCTGACGGCTGGTACGTCTGCGCGGCCGCGCTCGACACCCATCCCACCAGCGCCAGACCGAGGGAGCGCAAACCCGGCCTACGCCATGAACGGATACCGATAGTCCGTGGCCGGCACCAGCGTTTCCTTGATCGACCGGGGCGACACCCACCGCACCAGATTGAGGTACGACCCCGCTTTGTCGTTGGTGCCGCTGGCCCGGGCCCCGCCGAACGGCTGCTGGCCAACCACGGCACCGGTCGGCTTGTCGTTGATGTAGAAATTGCCGGCCGCATGGCGGAGCGAAGTTCGGGCCTCATCGATGATGTCCCGATCCCTGGCGAAGATCGACCCGGTCAGCGCGTACGGGCTGGTGCTGTCGACCAGCTTGACCGTCTGGCGCCAGTCCTTGTCCTTGTAGACGTAGGCGGTGAGGATCGGGCCGAACAACTCCTCGCACATGGTCCGGTAGGTCGGGTCCTTGACCTGCAACAGCGTCGGCTCGACGAAATAGCCCTTGCTGTCGTCGGCACCGCCGCCGGAGACAATGATGACGCTCCGATCCTTTTTGGCTTGGTCGAGGTATCCCTTGAGCTTGGTGAACGACTTGGCGTCGATCACCGCTCCCATGAAGTTCTTGAAATCAGCGACATCGCCGACCTTGATTTCCGCCATCATGGCCACCATCCGGTCGCGCACTTCGGGCCAGAGACTCGCCGGCACGTACGCCCGAGAGGCCGCGCTGCACTTCTGCCCCTGATACTCGAACGCGCCCCGGACCAGCGCCACCGCTACCGCTTCAGGATCGGCGCTCGGGTGGGCAAGTACGAAATCCTTGCCGCCGGTTTCACCCACCAGCCGGGGATAGGTGGCGTAGTCGGCGATCCGCTCGCCCACCCGCTTCCAGATCGCCTGGAACACGCCGGTCGAGCCGGTAAAATGAACCCCGGCCAGTTTCCGGTCGGACAGCATCCGCTCGGTAACCTGAATCGCGTTGCCGGGCACGAAATTGATGACGCCGGGCGGCATCCCGGCCGCCTCGAAGAGCTTCATCGTGTAGTAGTTGCTGAGCGCCGCGGTCCCGGCCGGCTTCCACACCACCGTGTTGCCCATCAGCGCCGGGGCGCCGGACAGGTTGCCGCCGATGGCCGTGAAATTGAACGGGGTAATGGCGTAGATAAACCCTTCGAGCGGCCGGTACTCCATCCGGTTCCAGACGCCCGGCGAGGACATCGGCTGCTGGGCGTACATCCGCTCGGCGTAGCTGACGTTGAACCTCCAGAAGTCGATCAGCTCGCAGGCCGCGTCGATTTCCGCCTGATAGATCGTCTTGCTCTGGCCCAACATCGTGGCGGCGTTGAGGACCTGGCGCCAGGGCCCGGCCAGCAGTTCGGCCGCCCGCAGAAAGACCGCGGCCCGGTCCTCGAACTTGGCGTGCGACCACTCGCGATAGCCCCGCTCGGCAGCCTGGACCGCCTGATTCAGGGTCCGGGCATCGGCCTCGTGGACGTTGGCCAGGACATGCCCGTGCCGATGGGGTGAGACGACGGTGTGGGTCTTGCCGCTTCGGATCTCTTTGCCGCCGACGATGCAGGGGATGTCGGCAACTTCGCCGCCCATGTCCTTGAGGGCGGCTTTGATCGCCGCCCGTTCCGGACTACCCGGGGCGTACGAGAGGATCGGTTCGTTGATGGGGGCGGGAATGTTGGACACGGTGGCCATATTGAGTTCACGAGGCTTGAGGATCCCGGAATCTACTTATATTCAGGCCGTTGAACGACGTCACCTAAGGAACCACCATGCGCTATTCCCTTGCCGTTGCCGCTCTCGGCGCCATCTCGGCCTGCCGCCCCTACGACCTCCAGACCACCACGGCCGGCCAAGACGGTTTGATCCCGGCGACCCAGTTCGCCCGGTATGGTAACGAGCAGGCCAAGCTGGTAGCCATCGGCCGGTCCCTGGCTCAGTGGGACGGTGGCACCACGCCCGAGGCCCGGGCCACCCAGGTGACCAAGGCGCTCGAGTACGCCAAGACCATCCCGGGGGTCGTCAATGTCGTGCCCGACACCCTGGGCTATCGGCTGACGGTCACCTTCGCCAGCGGCTGGCGGGCCGCCGCCTTGCCCATTGGCGACGGCATCGCGCCCGAGGCAACCCCCGGGGTCGCCGGGAAGTAACCCGCGGTTCAGGGCGGCGGCCGACGGCCCGCCACCCCGCCCATCTTGTCGACCCCGCCCATGTGATCGGCCATCATCCGCCAATGCTCGATGTCCACGAGGTTCGTCGTGGGGTTTTGAAACTCGTCCAGCGCTTCGTTGATGACCCGAAGCCGGTCAGCCCGGGCCACCTTGGGCGAGGCCAGGATGTCTGAGATGATGTCGTGCAGCATGTGAAGGTTGTCGAAAATCACCGCCGCTCGCTGGTGCCTGGCACTGAAGACCGGCGCCACCGCCGCCGTCATTGGCATCACTGACGGAAAATGGCCGGGGGCCTCGGCCGTCATGGCCCAAAACCGGTCGACACTTTCTTTGAGGCCGGCCTTCTTGTTGTCAAGACCCTTTTCGGCCAGCAGCGACTCATAGAGGCCGACTTGAAGCCAGTGATAGGCCCAAATCAGCCCGTTGAACTTGGGGTACCGCTGCCGGAACACCTGGCTGTAGTACTGGCCGTCCATCAACTCCATGGCCTTGGGCCGGTCGGTGAACGCATACCGGGTGTCGGCCAAGTAATGATCCGTCAGCCGTTCGACCAGCTCCCGTTGGGCCTCGACCGACAGCCGCTCGTCGGCGTAGACATCGTAGATCTGCCGGTGGAGCACGTGGGCCCGCTCGAACATGCTCTTGGCCCGCCAAGCCAGTCGACTGTAGTTCGGCATGATCGACTCTTCAGCCACCGCGAACTTGGGTGGGCGTTTCAGGAGATCGCCGACCAGAAAGTCGAATTCCCGAGATTCGAGCCGCTCGATCGGTTCGTTCGGGGCCATCGTCAACCGTTCCGATAGGATCGCATGGCCGTAGTCGAAGGCGTTGAAGAGCCGGCCGGCCTCGGGGTAGGTCTTGAGGAACATCCAATTGAACCGGCCCGGGAGGTAGAACTCCTCGTCGCGACCGCCCTGGGCGACGACCACGCCGGGAGCCAGCAGGAACAGCACCAACAAGCGGCGGATCATCGGCGACCTCCCCGCATCAATCCGGCCATCGCGAAGGCATGACTTAGCCCCAGATTGAATTCGGTGCCGGCGTGGCCGAGCCCCTGACTGACGCCGCCGTGGAGCACCACCGTCGGGGTGATTTGGCGGCGAAACCCCAAGCCGGCGGTCCATGCCACCGACCGCCCCCGCCCAACCTGTTCGGCAATCAGCTCTGAAACCAGCAGATTGCTGGTCCGGAACAGGGTTCGGTCAAACGCCAGGCCACCCCACCAGTCGGCGGGACCGGAGAGGTCAAGGCCGCCGTTCAGGTGGAGCCGCGAGAGGCCGAACGACCGGGTGGCCAACAGCCGGACCAGCGGATCCTCACCGACCGAGGCCGCCACCGAAAGGGCCGGGAACCCTGGGGTCTCGCGCCGGGCATTCCAAAAGGCCGAAACCTCCAGATGGCTGCCCCGCTCCGCGAGCTCGGCCCCAACACCGATCATCACGTTTCGGGCAATCCCGTATTCGAGATGAGGCGCTCCCAACCCCTCCGTCTGGCCGGCGCCGGTTCGGAGCCGGCCACTCATTGACAGCTCGAAGGCATAGCGTTCGACCGGATAGGCGTCGGTAACCCGGGTCGGCCGCCCGTCGTCCAGATTGCGATAGTCCACTTGGCCGGCCAGGGACGAGGCCCCTCCGATGCCAAGCAGCAGCGCCGCGGCCCAAGGCCGCGATCGCGATATTCCCATGATGTCCTCCCCTCAAGTGATCGGTAACGGCTGACTACGATTGCCGGATCAGAGGGTCGGCTGAGGAGGGGGTGTGGGAGGCGGAAGATGCCCGGTGGCCGCCGAGGGCACGAGGGCGATTTCGAGGGGCGCCCCGACGGCAGCGCTCGGAATCGGCGATCGAGCCACCATCATCGAATCAGTGGCGCTGGCGCACTCCGAGTGGCGGCGGCACTCGGCTGGAGGACAATGAGGACATTCTTGGGCCGAGTCGGTATTTTTCGGCCCGTGGTGATGGTGGGCAGGCGCCGATTGGGTCGGCTCCGGACGGCAATGGGCCAGGGCTTTCTTGGGGAACGCGCCCAGCGCGGCCCCGACAAACGCCACCGAAAAAGCCAACCGTCCGAACCGGGAACTCATGGCCGAAGCCTAACCGTTCAAGGATCACCTAGCAAACGCCGAAGCCCGGCGGAAAGGTTCCCATGCGGCTCAGTCGAACAGCGATGTTTTGGATCGTGGCCGTGGCCTTCGTGGCGTTCCTGGCCTACTCGAGCATCAAGCGCCAACAGCTGACCTGCGAAGTCTGCATGACCTTCGGCGGCGGCGACCGCTGCGCCAAGGCGTCGGGCCCGACCCCCGAGGCGGCCACCGAGACCGCAACCACGACGGCCTGCGGGGTCCTGGCCCACGGCATGGACGGCACCATCGCCTGCGGCCGGACCAAGCCCCGGTCGGTCTCCTGCAGCGGCGGGTGACGGCGTGACGTTCGCTGAAACGGCCGGAGTCATCGACTTGGTGGCCAGGTCTTTGGCGCTCGGGATCGTCGCCCTGACCGGCGTCGTCGCGCTCACCCATTGGGGGGTGCGACGCCGGCACCTCGGCCCCTTTAATCCCTGGTCGAAGACGGTCCGCCAGCTCTCCGATCCGCTCCTTCGCCCGATCGAACGGCAACTGGTCCGGCGGGGCGGCAACCCTCAGGAGGCGACCGTCTGGCTCTTGGGCCTGTCGGTACTGATCGGACTGGTCTTGGTGTCGCTGGTGCGATGGCTCTTCGGGGTAGTCTATGCCGCGATCGCCTTGAGCCAAGCGTCCCCGAAGGTCTGGGCCCAGGTCGCGGTCGGCTGGGCGTTCGGCCTGGTCATGATGGCCATCTTCGTTCGCTACTTGGTGACCTGGTTCGGGGTGCCTCCCACCGCCCGCTGGCTCCGCCCGTTCCGGTGGGCCACCGACTGGATCATCGTGCCGATTCGCCGGATTCTGCCGCCGTTCGGGATCATCGACGCCAGCCCGATCGCGGCCTACTTCGCGCTCTACCTGCTTCGATCGCTGATCATGGCGGTCTTCTTCCGGCCGTGACCCCGATTTCAGCGACCGCCACCGGGGTCAGGCTCGTGGTCCATGTCCAGCCGCGAGCATCAAGAACCGAGGTAGTCGGCGTCCATGGTGACGCCATCAAGCTGCGAATCACCGCGCCGCCCGTGGACGGGGCCGCCGACGCGCTCGGACTTTAGGCCCCACCTAGCTACCTTTGACTCGACAATCGATCCCCGTGGCGATTTCTGCTGATTGCGGCCACGTAAAACAACTCGCTAAGACGCTCGCCCGGGGCGTCATATCTGCCCCCGGGCTCATTTTTTGATGGGAACCGCGCCCCGATGGCAACGACCGAGATGAAACATCGCCGGACCGCGAGACTCGCCAAGCTCAGACCATTGCTCGGCGAGCGAGTCCTGGTTTTCGACGGCGGGTACGGCACCATGATCCAGGAGTACCGGCTGTCCGAAGTGGAGTACCGGGGCGCCCGATTTGCCGACTGGCCCAGCGACTTGAAGGGCAACAACGACCTCCTCTGCCTCACCAAACCAGCGGTTATTGCCGAAATCCACCGAGCCTATTTCGAGGCCGGGGCCGACATCGTCGAGACCAACACCTTCAACGCCAACGCGGTATCCCTGGCCGACTACGGGATGGAGAGCCTGGCCCAGGAACTGAACCTGGCCGGGGCCCGGCTCGCTCGCGGGCTGGCCGATGAGTTCGAGGCCCAGGACGGTCGCCCCCGGTTCATTGCCGGCTCGGTCGGGCCCGCCAACCGAACCGCCTCGCTGTCGCCGGACGTGAACGACCCCTCGGCCCGGAACGTGACCTTCGACCAGCTGGCCGCGGCCTATGCCGACCAAGTCGACGGCCTCCTCGACGGCGGGGTCGATCTGCTCCTGGTGGAGACGATCTTCGACACCCTGAACGCCAAGGCCGCGATCTACGCGATCAAGGACCGGTTCGCCTCCCGGGGCGAGCGGGTGCCGATTTGGATTTCGGGCACCATCACCGACGCCAGCGGACGAACCCTGTCCGGCCAAGTGACCGAAGCGTTCTTCACCTCGATTGCCCACGCCGAGCCGCTGATCGTCGGCCTCAACTGCGCGTTAGGCGCTCCCGCCCTCCGCCAGTACGTCCACGAGCTGGCGCGAATTGCCCCGATGTTCGTGAGCGCCTATCCGAACGCCGGCCTGCCGAACGAATTCGGCGGATACGACGATACCCCGGAGTTCATGGCCGAGACCCTGGGCGAATTCGCCCGAAGTGGGCTCCTCAATGTGGTGGGCGGCTGTTGCGGCACCACGCCCGCCCATATCGCGGCCATGGCCGAGTCGGTTCGGGGCATCGCCCCCCGCCGGCCGGTCGAGCCCCCGATCCGGCTTCGGCTGGCGGGGCTCGAACCGGTCACGATCGGCCCCGAGTCGCTGTTCGTCAACATCGGCGAGCGCACCAACGTCACCGGGTCGCGGAAATTCGCCAAACTGATCATCGACGGCCGGTACGAGGATGGCCTCGAAATCGCCCGGCAGCAGGTCGAGAATGGCGCTCAGATCATCGACGTCAACATGGACGAGGGCATGCTCGACTCGGCGGCCGCGATGACCAAGTTCCTCCGGCTGGTGGCGTCGGAACCGGGCATCGCCAAGGTCCCGATCATGATCGACTCGTCGAAATGGTCGGTCATCGAGGCCGGACTCAAGAACGTCCAGGGTAAAGGAGTCGTCAACTCGATCAGCCTGAAGGAGGGTGAGGCCGAATTCCTTCGCCAAGCGAGCCTCGTCCGTCGCTACGGCGCCGCGGTCATCGTGATGGCGTTTGACGAACGGGGCCAGGCCGACACCGCCGACCGGAAGGTGGCGATCTGCGAGCGGGCCTACCGGCTTCTGACCGAGCGGCTTCAGTTCCCGCCCGAGGACATCATCTTCGATCCCAACGTCTTTGCCATTGCGACCGGGATCGAAGAGCACAACAACTACGCGGTCGATTTCATCGAGGCCACCCGGCGGATCAAGGCGGCCCTGCCCCATGCCCGGATCAGCGGCGGGGTCAGCAACGTCTCGTTCTCGTTCCGGGGCAACGATCCGATCCGCGAGGCGATCCACGCGGTGTTCCTCTACCACGCCATTCAAGCCGGCATGGACATGGGCATCGTCAACGCCGGCGGGCTCCCGGTCTATGACGATATTCCGAAGGATCTCCTCGAGCGGATCGAAGATGTGGTCCAAAACCGCCGACCCGACGCCACCGAACGACTGGTCGCGGTGGCCGACACGGCCAAGGGCCAAGCCCAAGGCCTGGCCAAGGACCTGGCATGGCGCTCACTCCCGGTCGAGGAGCGCCTGGCCCACGCGCTGGTCGAAGGGATTGCCGATTACATCGACGGGGATACCGAGGAAGCCCGGCTCCGGGCCGCCCGGCCGATCGAAGTGATCGAAGGGCCGCTCATGAACGGCATGAACGTCGTGGGCGACCTGTTCGGTGCCGGGAAAATGTTCCTGCCCCAGGTCGTCAAAAGCGCCCGGGTCATGAAGAAGGCCGTGGCCCACTTGATCCCGTATATCGAAGCCGAGAAATCGGAGGGCCAGCGGGCCCGGGGCCGAGTCCTGATGGCCACGGTCAAGGGCGATGTCCACGACATCGGCAAGAACATCGTAGGCGTGGTACTCCAGTGCAACAATTTCGAGGTCATCGATCTCGGCGTGATGGTCCCGGTCGCCAAGATTCTCGAAACGGCCAAGCGCGAGGGGGTCGATCTGATCGGGCTGTCGGGCCTGATTACGCCGTCGCTGGAGGAAATGACCGTCGTGGCCACCGAAATGGAGCGCCAGGGCTTCACGATCCCGCTCCTGATCGGGGGCGCGACGACGTCCAAGGCTCATACCGCCGTCAAGATCGCTCCCTGTTATTCGAAGCCGGTGATTCATGTCCTCGACGCCTCGCGGGCGGTGGGCGTGGCGGGGAGCTTGTTGAGCGACACCCTCAAATCCGAGCTGGTCCGTCAGGTCGGCGCCGAGTACGCGGCCATCCGGACTGAACGGGCCGGCCGGACCAGCACCGACCGGCGGGTAACCCTCGCGGCTGCCCGGGCCAACCGCCAAACTCTCGACGTGAGCGTGGCCGTCCCGACGCCGGATTTTCTCGGCGTTCGAACCTTCGACGACTACCCGCTGGCCGAGTTGGCCGAGTGGATCGACTGGACCCCGTTCTTCCAGACCTGGGAACTAGCCGGCCACTACCCCGCGATCCTCGCCGACCCGCTCGTGGGCAAAGCCGCCCGCGACCTGTTCGAGGAGGCCCGGACGCTGCTCGACCGAATTGTCTCCGAAAAATTGCTCCGGGCCCGCGGCGTGGTCGGCTTCTTTCCGGCCAACGCCATGGGCGACGACATCGTGCTCTACGGCGACCCGACCCGAACCCGGACCGTCGGCCGGATCCACACGCTCCGCCAGCAACACCAGAAAAGCGGCGGCAAACCGAACCTGGCCCTGGCCGATTTTGTGGCGCCGGCCGCGAGCGGCGTCCTCGACTACGTCGGCGCCTTCGCGGTCACGACAGGCATCGGCCTCGACCTGCTGGTCACGGAATTCGAGCGGGATCACGATGACTACCGGAGCATCATGGCCAAAGCCCTCGCCGACCGGCTGGCCGAGGCGTTTGCCGAACGGATGCATGCCCGGGTCCGGCGGGAGTTTTGGGGCTACGCCCCGAATGAGGAGCTGGCCAATGAGGAGGTCATCAGGGAGCGGTACCAGGGCATCCGGCCGGCGCCCGGCTATCCGGCCTGTCCCGATCACACCGAGAAAGGGCTCCTCTGTTCGCTTCTGGATGCGCCCAAGCTGGCGGGTATCGAGTTGACCGAGAACTACGCCATGACCCCGGCGGCCGCGGTCAGCGGCTACTACTTCTGGCGTCCGGAGTCGCAGTATTTCGGGGTCGGCAAGATCGACCGGGACCAGGTCGAGGACTACGCCGCTCGGAAGGGACTCTCAGTGGCCGAGGCCCAGCGCTGGCTCGGGCCCAACCTCGGCTACGATCGACGTTAGGCACTACTCCCTCGCCTTCGAGGTATCCGCCAGCTTACGGAGAATCTCCTCGTAGTAGGGCTTTTCCCGGAGGCTTGCCCGGGAGCCGGGGAAGTACATCAGACTCACATTGGCTCCGGCTTGATTCATGTCGGTGAGCACGACGGCCACCCGTTGATCGTTCGAAAGCCGGGTGTTGTCGATCAT
>JAYTTT010000095.1:0-10162 GCA_043744895.1 Gemmatimonadota bacterium
TAGCAAGAAACCAACTGCCGAGTTCGACTAACCCTGGCGGGCGATCTGTCAAGTCATTCAGGCCACGAGAGTTCCAGCCTGAAGCCGGGACAGTCGCCGATAGACCCCGTCCGCCCGGACCAGGGCCTCGTGCCGCCCTCGCTCGGCCACTCGCCCATGGTGCATGACCAGGATCTCATCGGCGTGGAGGATGGTGCTCAGCCGGTGGGCAATGACCACGGCGGTCCGGCCCCGCATCAGCTCATCCACCCCGCGCTGGATCCGGGCCTCTGACTCAGAATCGACCGAACTGGTGGCTTCGTCGAGGAGAAGAATCCGGGGATCGCGGGCCAGCGCCCGGGTGAAGCTCAGCAGTTGGCGCTCCCCGACCGAGAGATTCTTCCCGCGCTCCGCCAGCACATGGTGGTAGCCGCCCGGCAACCGCTCGATGAATCCATCGATGCCAACGCGGGCCGCCGCGTCCGCCACCCGGGCCTCGGTGGTCCCGGGATCGAGCGCCAGATTCCGAACGATGTCTCCCGTGAAGAGGAACAAGTCCTGTTGCACGAAGCCGAACTGCCGCCTCAAATCGGCAAGCTCGAGTTCCCGGATGTCGATCCCGTCGAGCGTAATGCGCCCCTTGACCGGGTCGTAGAATCGAAGGAGGAGGCTCACGATCGTGGTCTTGCCCGCACCGGTGTGGCCGACCACCGCCACCGTCGCGCCGGCCGGCACCCGGAACGAGACGTCCTCGAGAACCCACGGGCCGGTTTCCGCATAGCGAAACCAGACCCCTTCGAAGCCAATCTCCCCCCGGGCCGGCCCCGCCAACCGAACCGGGTCGGCTGGTTCCCCGACGGCAACCGGGGTGTCGAGCAGCTGGAAGACCCGCTCTGAACTGGCCATCGCGCTCTGGAGCAAGTTCACCTTCTCCGAGAGATCCTGGAGCGGCTGGAAGAACCGCCGGGTCAGCTGAATGAACGCCGCGAGCACGCCCACGGTGACGGTGCCGTCGACGATCCAGGATGCGCCCTTGGCCAAGATCAGCGCCATCGCCACCGCCGTCACCAATTCGACCAGCGGAAAGAACACGGCGTAGATCGTGATCGACCGCTGATTGGCTCGGAGGTAGCCCCGATTCACCTCCGCAAACTCGGCGGCCGCAGCCCGCTCTCGTCCAAAGAGTTGGACCACCTGGACCCCAGCCAGATGCTCCTGGAGATAGCTATTGAGCCTCGCCACCCGGCCTCGGATATCGCGGAAGGCGTCTCGAATCCGGCGTCGAAACCCGGTGACCACGAGCCCCATCAGCGGCATGACCAAGAACGCCACCACGGCCAGCCGCCAATCAATGATCCACATCATGGCGGTGATCGCCGCCAGGGTAAACAGATCGCCGAAGACGCTGACGACCCCTGAAGAAAAGAGTTCGTTCAGCGTTTCGACGTCGGACGTGACCCGGGTCATCAGCCGGCCCACTGGGTGGCGATCGAAGTAGCCGACCGAGAGCCGGGTCAGGTGCCCGAAGATCGCGTTCCGCAGATCGGACATGACCCGCTGCCCGATCCGGGTCGTGAGGATGGTCTGGGCATAGTCCACCACGAAGGTGACCAGCAACGCCGCGACGAAAACCAGCGCGTATTTGAGCAGCAAGGCGCCGTCGCGCGCGGGAATCGCCCGGTCGAGGGCCCGTTGGGTCAACGCCGGCCCGACCACCGCCAGCGCGGCGTGGACCGCGATCAGCAGCACCGACAGAGCGACCAACCGCCAATGCGGCCTGAGATAGGCGAGCAGTCGTTTGAGGAGACGTCGGTCAACCAGATCGGTCGGGAGGTCGTCGCTCTCAAGCTCCGTCACGCGGCGGTCGGATCCTGATCAATGCTCTTGAGCCCATGGCGAACCCACCGCCAGAACACCAGCGACCCGAACACTACCGTGTATCCGCTGACCACCAGCCGCCAGAGGAGCACATACAAAGGCGCAATTTCCCGAGGAACGTAAATCGACATGACGGCGGTGGACACCAACTCGCCAATCCCGGAACCACCGGGCGTCGGGGCAAAGAAATAGAGGACGAAGGTGATGAACGTCTGAAGCAGCAGCACATCGATAAACTGGGCTTCAATCCCGATGGCCCGAAGGGCCACGTACCCGGCCAGCAGTTTGTTCGCGTGCGATGGCCCCGACAGGACGGTGGCCGCCGCCAGCGCCGCCCACCCGCGGGGCGAGTTGAACCGCGCCACCGATTCATGGGTCTGGTCGATGCCCCGACTCAGCGCTTCAAGCCGGGAAGCCACCCGCTTGCTCTTCTTGCCCAAGCCCATCGCCAGCCGATGCACCAGGTCTCGGACGAACTTCGGGAACAGAATGACGATCAGGAAGACCGCCCCAAGGGCGCAGAAGATCGCGAGACTGCCAATAAAGAGATCGTAGAGCGAAATCCCGAGCGCGACCCCGTGCGTCCCGAGCGACTTCCCCGCTCCGAACGCGATCGCGATCGGTCCCGCAATCGCGAAGAACGCCACCGTCGCGATAAAACTCATGAAGGTGATGGTGAACCCGAGCGGCACCGGAACCCCATACCGCTTCATGGTATAGATCATCATCGGGGCCGCCCCCGACTGGACCGGCGTCAGGTACGCCGCCCACGCACCCATGCCCCCCGCCAGCACCATGCCCTTCAACGGCGGATCGGCCATTACGTTCCGGGCCAACACGTAGTTCCGAAGCCCCCCCCCGATCCAATCCATCGACGCCAGCCCAAGACCCAGCACCAACCACCGGAACTTGATCGACGGAATCGCCCGAAGGAACCCAGTCGAGCTATCGCTATACACCAACACCGCCCCAAAACTCAGCAGCGAAATGAGCAAAAACAGCTCAAGCCCGCGAAGCAGGATCTTGGGAGTAAGGACCTTAGCCATGAGCGGTGCAATGTAATCTCGGCACTCGGCGCTCGGCACTCGGCACTCGGCGGCCGAGTGCCGAGTTCGGAGTGCCGAGCCCATTAAATTGCTCCGGTGACCAAATCCTTCCTCCGGGTCGTGAACGCTCGGCAGCACAATCTCAAGGGGTTTACGATCGAACTGCCGCACCGGCAGTTTATCGTGGTGACCGGGCCGTCCGGATCCGGGAAGAGTTCGTTGGCGTTCGACACCATCTACGCGGAGGGGCAGCGGCGGTATATCGAGTCGCTATCGACCTATGCCAAGCAGTTCTTGGATCGGATGCCGAAGCCGTTGGTCGATCGGATCGAGGGGATTGCCCCGGCGGTGGCCATCGAGCAGCGGAATCCGGCGGTCTCGAGCCGGTCCACGGTCGGGACCGCGACGGAAGTGTATGACTATCTCCGATTACTCTGGGCCCGGCTCGGGACCCAGTACTGTCGGAAGTGCGGGGCTCGGGTGGTTCGGGACACCTCAAGCACGGCCGCCGACCGGGTCCGGGAACTCGGGCCGGTCCCGGTCCAAGTGACGTTCCCCCTCCCGCCGTCCGCTCGGCTGTCGCACCAGGCCATTGTCGAGAACCTCCGAGCCATGGGCTACCTCCGGCTGATTGCGGACGGGACAGCGCTCCACCTCGATGATATCCCCCCGACGGCGGACCTCGGCCGGGCATCCGAACTCCTCGTCGTGGCCGATCGGGTCGGGAACGCCGCAACGGCGGGGGCCCGGCTACCCGAGGCGATCGGCCAGGCCATGGCGGAGGGCGACGGGATCGCGATCGTCCTCTTCGAAAGTCGGCGCCTTCGCTTCACCGAGCACCCCGCCTGCAGCACCTGCGACACCCCGGCCCTGCCGTTGTCCCCAGCCCTGTTCAGTTTCAATAATCCCCGCGGGGCCTGCGGCGGCTGCAAGGGGTTCGGGGCCGTCCTCGAATATGACGAGTCGCTGATCGTCCCCGATCCGAACCGCTCGGTTGAGGACGGGGCCATCGACCCGTGGACCAAGCCGCGGTACGAAGGGCGGCGCCGGATCCTCCTCGATGCCGCCCGCAAACTCGGCGCCGACCCCAGTGCCCCGTGGCACCAGTTGAAGGCCACGATCCGCCGGGAACTGCTCTACGGGAAGCTGGGCAAGTTCATCGGGGTATTCCCGTTTCTCACCGCCCTCGAGGCGAAGCGCTACAAGCAATACATCCGGGTCTTTCTCCGGCAATATCAACTCGCCAAGACCTGCCCGGCCTGCCATGGGGCCCGGCTCAACGAGCACGCCCTGGCCGTCAAGGTCGGCGACCGGACCATCGCGAACGTTGCGACGCTGCCGCTCGGAGACCTCCGGCTCTGGCTCCGGGGCCTGGCCTTCTCGCCCACCGAGGGCGCCATCGCCACCGATGTGATGACCGAACTGACGGCCCGGGTGGACTACTTGGTCGAGGTCGGACTCGGCTACCTAACGATGGAGCGCCAGACCCGAACGCTGTCGGGCGGCGAGGCGCAGCGAATCGCCCTGGCCAACGCGCTCGGGGCCCGCCTGGTCGATTCGCTCTACGTCCTGGACGAGCCCTCGATCGGCCTCCATCCCCGCGACACCGACCGGCTCCTCGATTTGTTGACTCGGCTCCGGGACGCCGGCAACACGGTCCTGGTGGTCGAGCACGACCTCGAGGCCATTCGCCGGGCCGATTTCATGGTCGAGCTCGGCCCAGGCTCCGGCGAGCGAGGCGGCTACCTCGTGCATGCCGGGACCGTCGCCACGGCGGGCAAGACGCTGACCGGACAGTATCTCCAAGGGACCAAGCGGATCGGGGTGCCGAGCGCCCGCCGGCCGCTCGGGCCCCGCTGGCTCAAGTTCCGGGGGGCCCGGCTCCACAATCTCCAGAGCGTCGATGTCGACGTGCCCCTCGGGACCATGGTGGCCGTCACCGGGGTGTCCGGCTCCGGCAAGAGCACGCTGGTCCACGATGTCATCTATCGGCAACTCGAAGCCAAGATCCGGGGCGAGTCCTCGATCAAAGCCCACATGGGCGAGGTCATCGGGTCGGTCGAATCGATGACCGGCCACGAATGGCTCGAGGACGTCGTCCTGATCGACCAGTCGCCGATCGGACGCAGCCCAAGGTCCAACCCAGTCACCTACGTGAAGGGCTTCGACGACATCCGGGAGCTCTTCGCCGAGCAGCCCCTGGCGCGGACCCGGCGGTACACCCCGGCCACCTTTTCGTTCAACACCGGCAGCGGGCGGTGCGAGCAGTGCGACGGGGCCGGCCAGGTGATGGTCGAGATGGTCTTCCTGGCCGACGTCTACGTTCCGTGCGACGCCTGCGGCGGGACCCGGTTCAAGCGCGACGTCCTCGACGTCAAGGTCCGCGGCCATTCGGTCCACGACGTCCTCCAGTGGACCGTCGATGACGCCATCAACCGGTTCCACCATCAACCCCGGCTCGGCGCAGCCCTCTGGCATCTGCAGCAGGTTGGACTCGGCTACCTCCGCCTCGGCCAGCCGGCGACCACGCTGTCCGGGGGTGAAGCGCAGCGGCTCAAGATCGCCCGGGAATTGATTCAGGCGGGCAAACGGGGGGGCCGGAAGCTCTACTTGCTCGACGAACCGACCACGGGGCTCCACCTCGAGGATGTTCGGCAACTGATCGCCGTGCTCGACCGGCTGGTCGATGCCGGGCATACCGTGCTGGTCATCGAACACCACCTCGATGTCGTCAAACGAGCCGATTGGGTCATCGACTTGGGCCCCGAGGCCGGTGATGGCGGCGGCCGAGTCGTGGCCCAAGGCCCGCCCGAGACCATTGCCGGAACGCCCGCGTCGCATACCGGCCGTTACCTGCTGCCGCTGCTGGCCGGCGGGCCGGAGTGACCCACCGTCGGGCAGTCGGGGTGCTGCTCGGCTGCACCTTCATCTGGGGCGCGTCGTTCACCCTCAACAAGATGGTCCTGGGCTCGGCCACCCCGCTGGCGTTCATGGCGGTACGGTTCGCCGGGTCGGCGCTGTTGCTGGCTCCGATCTATCGGACCACCAGCCGGGAAGACTGGCGGACGGGCCTTCGGTTAGGCACCCTCTTCGCGGTCCAACTGGCCCTCTTCGTGGTCGGCCTCGCCGCGATCGACCCGGCCCGGTCGGCGTTTTTGTTCAGCTTCCAAACCCCGCTGGTCCCGGTCCTGATGCTGGCGCTTCACCGGCAATGGCCGGCGGGCCGAGACTTCCTGGCGGTCGGCTTCGCGACGTTAGGCGGATGGTGGCTGACCCGGCCCACGGGGGCGGGGGCAGGATTCGGGGCCGGCGACCTCGCCACCATCGGCAGCGCCGCCTGCGCGGCGCTGTATGTCGTCTTGGTCGGATCGGTGGGGCGACGCCACGACCCGATGCGGCTCATGGCGGTGCAGTTCGTCGTGATGTCGCTGATGGCCGGGGTCCTGGCCGTCGTGTTCGAACGGCCCCGGATCGACGTCAACGTCACGACGATCGCCTTGATTCCGTTTCTGGCCCTTGCGGGGGTTGCGACCTTCGTTGGCCAGCTGGCCGGCCAGCGCACCATCCGTCCGACCGAAGCCGCACTGCTCTACGCCCTCGAACCCTTGGTCGCGGCCGCGGTCAGTTTCATCAGTCTTGGCGAACGCCTGTCCCCCGGACAATGGGCCGGCGGCGGGCTGATCCTGGCCGGGTCGTTCGTCGCTCAACTCCGACGCGCGCCGGACAGCCAGGCAGAAAATCGATCGTCGTAGCGCCCCGCGTCCCGACGGCCTAACGCGATGGTCCGGTCGATCCGCTCGGGCCGGGTGTAATCCCACCGATCGGCGGGCGGCGGTTCGCTCGGGCAGAGATACCACCGGTCACCCTGGTGGCCCATCACCTCGGCCGGATACGGCCTCGTCAACACCACGAGGTGCCTCGCCCACGGACGGGCGTCGTCGGCGACGAACGCGGGCGCGTTGTCCACCAACCCGCCATCCAGCACCGGGCGCCCGGCCACCGAACCCACGGGGGTAAACGGCGGCGTCGCCGAAGAGGCCAGCACCAAATCGGCGGCGTCCTCGACCGACCGGCAGGCCCGGAGATCGACCGCCACCGGAGCGAATCCGAGCCGGCGGCCGATCCCGGGATGCAACCGTCCCGGATGGAGCCAGCGTTCGACCGAGTAGGCCGCGAGCCCGATCGGAATCGCCAGCGGAACCGGCAACCCGTGCGGCGGGGTCGCGACCAAAGCATAGACCGGAAAGGGCAACGCCCGAATCCGCTCGAGCCCACCCGCCGACAGCGCATGGATCATGGTGTCGCGATAGATCGGAAAGTGCGGCGCCGGCCGCTCGCCCCGGAAGAGCTTCCTCCAATCGAGGTTCTTGGTCACGTGGCTCCGGCGGTCGCGCCAGTACTGGAAGGTGGACTCCTGCCGGCAACTGAGGAGGAGCACCGCGGTACAGGTGCCCGCGCTGCACGACGAAATAAAGCCGATGGTCGGCGCCAGCCGGGCCCACCACGGCTCCAGCAGCCCGAGCTGATAGAACGCCCGGTTGCCGCCCCCCGCGAGCGTCAGCGCGGTGTCCCGACTCGGCTCCAATGATTTCACGGGCGAGAAATACTGAGTGAACCCCGGTTGCCGCAAGCGGCCGGTTTGTCAGACCGGAGCGCCGGGATACGAGAGGCCGATGGCGGGAAACAGTCGCTCCAGTCGTTTTTGCACGGCGGTCAGGTTGAGCGGCTTCCGGAGATAGTCGAGGACCCCAAGTTCGAGCATCCGCACCACGACGTCCCGCTCCCCGGCCGCCGAAATCGTCACCACCGGCAGGTCCTTGAACCGCTCCTCCCCCCGGAGCTTCTCGAGCATGGCCGGGCCGTCGACGATCGGCATCGAGACGTCGAGCAAGACCAGGTCGGGCGGGTCGGTTTCGACGGCCATATAGCCCGCATATCCGTCGGCCGCCTCCCGAACGGTGGCGCCAAACCGCTTCTCGAGGAGTTTTGTGAGGAGTCGACGAACCAGCGGGTCGTCGTCCACAACCAGAACAGTGGTCATTCAGGAATTCTCGGCACCCCGAAAGGAACCTTGAGGAGCGGTGGCGGCCGGATCGATCGATGGCGAGTGGGGCTCTCTGGCGTGCGTGAGGGCCTCCGCGGCCATGATGGCCTGATGGCTGCCGGTCACGGCAATCAGGTCGCCCTCCTCGAGCCGCTCGCCCGCCGAGGGGAACACCAGCCGCTTGCCGCCTCCTCGGGCCACCGCCACGATGGTGGCTCCGGTCCGGCCCCGAACGTTGAGATCGCCTAACGTCATTCCGGCAATCGCCGATCCGGCCTCCACCCGCATCGAAGACAACTCGCCGAGCCCCGGCAACATCCCGCGCACCTGGTCGAGCGAGCCCGCGCCCCCCGCGCCATGGCGCGCCAGCACATGAGCCACCAGTTCGGCTCCGGCCCGGGTGTGGCTGTCGAGGTCGCGGGCCGTGCGCCAGAAGGCAAAGAGCAGCAGCAGCAGCACCGCCCCGATCATGACCGGCACGCCGAACGACGGCAGGAAGGGCAGCGTCACCGCCACCAAGGGAATCCCCACCGCGATCGTCAGCGCGATCTCCACCGTGATCTCGAGCACCCGGCGGGGCGAGCGGCCCTGGTCAACCCGGCCAGCCGCCACCGGAGGCACCACCGATTCCGCAATCGTCCGAGCGAGGCGCCGGGCGGTCCGCACCATCCCCAGCCCGAAGATCACTGCCGCCAGAGCCGCCGTCGTGAGCAGCCCAACCCGTTCGAGTCGAGCCGGGACACCCAGCCACGCCAGCCACGCCGTCTCCCGGGTCACCTGAAAGCTTCCCACGATCAGCGCGACCGCCACCAGCGCCGCGTCGAGGGCCAGCCATGCCAGCATCCGCTGCCGGGGCCGCCACCGGGCCGAGTCGGTCCGGCCCACGGCCAGCGTTTCGGCCCACGCGGTGTACAACGAGGTGAAGGTCTGAATCGGTCGCGGCAGTCGGCGGTCAATCCACCAGGCCACCTTCTCTGAGCGCCGCATCAGCACCGGGGTGAGAAATGCCGTCACCATTGCCGTGGCGACGGCCACCGAGTAGAGGGGCCGGCCACCCGCGCTGCCCGCCAGCCCGAGCCCGGCCATGATGAACGAGAACTCGCCGATCTGCGCCATGCTCATCCCGGCCTGGACCGCGGTCCGGGTCCCAAATCCGGCCAGAAAGGCACCAAGTGAGACCCCGACCACCTTGCCCACGGTCACCACCACCACAAAGAGCAGCACCGTGGGCCACGCGGTCACCGCCGCGGCCGGATCGAGCAGCATCCCGACCGCGACGAAGAACACCGCGGCGAACAAATCGCGCACCGGCTGGACCACATGGGTCACCTGGTGCCCAACCCCCGACTCCGCCATCAGGACGCCGGCCAGGAAGGCCCCGAGGGCGACCGAATAGCCGGCCGCCTGGGTAATCAGGGCAAACAGGAAGGTCAGGCCGACCGCCGTGATCAGAATCGTTTCGCTCCGGCCCAGAGCCACCACGGCCCGCACCACCGGGGGAACGACCAGCAGGCCCACGACGACCATCGAGGCCAGGAGCACGGCCAGCTTGCCTAACAACCCGCTCAGGCTCCCGACATCGACCGAGGCCCCGAACGCCACCGTCGTCCCGACCGCCACCAGGACGATGGCGACGAGATCTTCGAGCACCACCAGACTGAACACCAGATCCCGAAGCCGCCAGTCCGGCGTCGTATCTTCGAACGATTTCGCGATCACGGCGGTACTGGAAATGGCGACGACCCCGGCCGCAAGCAGACTCTCGAGCCGGCTCCAGCCGAGCAGACTGGCGGCCCAGAAACCGAGGGCCAGCATCAACCCGATTTCGATCATGACGGCCAGCCCGAGCCGCGGCGCCAGCCGGGCCACCCGGCGAACCCGAAACTCCAGGCCGACGAAGAACATCACCAGCACGACCCCGATCTCCGCGAGGGCCCGGATCGTGGCCGGATCCGAAATCAGGCCGCGGGCGATCTCGGGTCCGACCGCCACCCCGGCGGCAAGATACCCCGGCACCAGCGGCAGCCTGAATCGCTGGAACACCACGGTCACGAGCGCGGCCACGCTCAGGATGATCGCGAGATCTCGGAGAAAGTGGGTGGCGGCGGCGTCAGTCACCCCTGAAAGAAAGGTAGATCAGGGGAGTCGGGCCAGGGCCACCGATCCGTCGTCCGGCATTCGATCCGGCAGGCCCGAGATCGACCGCACCAGCTCC
>JAYTTT010000096.1:0-2596 GCA_043744895.1 Gemmatimonadota bacterium
GTGGCCTAGCTCGTGAACAAAGACTAAGACCCCGATGACCACGAGAGTCGAGATGACGGTGAGTCCCATCCGGTTATCCGATTTCCTTGGCGGCCTCCAAGCGAGCCCACTGATCGGCCGCCTGGACATCCGCGAGTTGGTTGACCCGGGCCACCGGATGGCGGGCCAGTACGGCCTCGATCACCTCGGCGATCCGTCCAAATCCTAACCGGCCTTCGAGGAAACGCGCCACTGCGACTTCGTTTACCGCGTTGAAGACCGCGGGCGCCGTTCCGCCGGACCGGCCGGCGGCAATCCCCGCCGCAAACGCGCGGAAGATATCGCCGCGGAGCGGTTCAAAGGTTAGGGGCCCGGCGGCCACCGGATCGAACCGCCGAACCCCGGCGTCGGGGAGCCGCTCCGGGTAGGTCAGGGCGTACAAAATTGGGAGTTCCATCGAGGGGAAGCCCATCTGGGCCAGTACGCTCCCGTCGGCAAATTCGACAAAGGCGTGGACGATACTCTGGGGATGGACCACGGCCTCGATCGCCGCGTACGGCAACCGGAAGAGGAAATGGCCCTCGATCACTTCCATCGCCTTGTTGGCGAGGGTGGCGCTGTCAACGGTGATCTTGCTTCCCATCCGCCAGGTCGGGTGATTAAGGGCTTGCTCGACCGATGCTGCGGCCACCCGGTCAGCGGACCAGCCGCGGAACGGACCGCCGGACGCGGTCAGGATGAGACGGCTGGCCGGGCTCGTGGCCCCCGCGAGGCACTGGAGCACGGCACTGTGCTCGGAATCGATGGGAATCAGCTCTCCGCCGCCTTCGACTCGGGCCTGCTCGACCAACTCTCCGGCCACCACCAACGACTCCTTGTTGGCGAGGGCTACCCGCTTGCCTGCCCGGAGCGCCGCCAAGGTTGCCTCGAGCCCGGCAAAACCGACCACCGCATTGACGACGATGTCGGCGTCCGGCCGGGTAGCCGCTTCGATCAGGTGGTGGGGTGATCCATTCCCGAGCTGGGAATAGGCGGGCTTCCACTCGGCCACCTGGGCCTCGAGCGCGGCCCGATTCGACCCGGCCGTCAGGGCAACCAACCGGAACCGATCGGGATGGCGACGGAGAACGTCCAGGGTGGCGCAACCAATCGACCCCGTCGAGCCGAGCACCGCCACGCCCGTCACTACAGCACACCGAAGAGGCGGTAGAGCATGGCCGCGACCGGGACCACGAAGTACAAGGCATCGAACCGATCGAGCACGCCACCATGCCCGGGAATCAGGTGGCTTGAGTCTTTCACACCAGCCTCCCGTTTGAACAACGACTCGGCTAGGTCTCCGACCTGGGCGGCCACGGACAATACCAGCCCGAAAACGACCGCTTGAAGATCAGAGATCGTGAACCCCGAGGGGATCAGGGCCACCCGATTGAAGATGATGGCCGCGAGGACACCACCCACCAGGCCGGCGGCCGATCCACTCCGGGTCTTTCCGGGGCTCACCGTGGGGGCCAGCTTGGGGCCCCCGATCATCTTGCCGGCGTACATCGCGGCGCTATCGCAGATCCAGGTGACGACCAGCGGGAAGAACACGGCCCAGGTGGCCGGCCAGCTCCGCTCCGGTCCGGTGGCGTAGCGGATGCCCAGGAGGAAGCTGGGCAACACGGCGCAGTACAACGGGGCGAGGATCGTCACACTGGCGGCACCTAACGGGCGCTCCGTGGGGCGGCGGCGGATCAGCGTGGCGGTCATGACCCAGATGACCGTGCCGGCCAGGGCAAACCAGGTCGACGGCAGGAGGGCGGCCCAATCGAGCCCCGCCCCCACCAGCATCGCGCCCCCGTAGCTGACCCAGACGCCGAGCGGAACGAGCGCGCTGGCGATCAATGCGTGGCGCCACAGGGGTTCGATCTGCTGCCGCCTGGCAATTGACACCAACTCGTGGGCGCCCAGCACGGCGATGAGGGCCACCAGGACCGCGAGCGGAAGTCCGCCCCAGTACACGATCCCGATCGCGATCGGGATCGCCACGACCGCGAACAGGACCCGCTGGACGTTGTTCGACATGGGGCCCGCCCCGCCGGTTTATGAGGTGGAGACGCGCCCGAAGCGGCGGTCGCGGCGCTGGTAGTCGAGCAGCGCCTGAAAGAAATCCTCCCGCCCAAAATCGGGCCAGAGGGTTGGCGTCACATACAGCTCCGCGTAGGCCAGCTGCCAGAGCAGAAAATTGGAAATCCGCAGCTCGCCCGACGTTCGGATCAGCAAGTCAGGATCGCCCCATGGGGCCGTATAGAGCCGCTCGGCGATCCGCGCCTCGGTAACCTGGTCGGGGCGGAGTCGGCCGGCCGCCACCTCCTCGGCGATGAGCCGGGTGGCGCGCACCAACTCGGCCCGGGAGCCGTACGAGATACAGATGTTGAGGGCGAGGGTCGCGCCGGCCACGGTGGCGCCCTCGACGTAGTCCACCGCCTTCCGGGCGGCATCCGAGAGCCGGGTCAGGTCGCCGAGCATCCGGACCCGAACCCCCTGGCCCTGAAGCTCGGCCGACTGGGTCGACACATACTCTTGGAGGAGGGCCATCAGTGCATCGATCTCTTCGGGGGGACGCTGCCAGTTT
>JAYTTT010000097.1:0-10069 GCA_043744895.1 Gemmatimonadota bacterium
GAAGGGTCGAACGCCCGACCTTGAGCTCGAGACCGGCCGTGACGGCACCCTCGTGCCGGCGGATGCCCGAGTGACCCAGCCAAACCCCATTGACCGAGCCGAGATCAGCGAACCGCCAGCTCCCGTCGTCCGTCGCCGTAATTCGTAGGTGGCGGGCATCGACGTAGGGATCGTCGATCACCCAGTCGTTCCGGGGGGCCCGGCCCACGATCGTTTCAGGGCGCTCGGGGTCGAGGCGGAAACGAAACCGAATCCGGCCCCGATCGTCGGCCACTTCGACGATCAGTGGCTCGCCCATCGGATCCGTTCCAGATACTTCTTGGTCAGTCGCTGGGCGTTCTCGAAACTGACCCCCGACAGGCTCAGGGAGGTGATGACGCCGGCATCGCGGGCGCCGAGTACCGCCGCCTTCAGCTCGGCGTCATAGAGCCCGTCGTACCTGGTGTACCGGCGGACGCAGAACTGGGTCCGCATCACCATGCCGTGGTGGCGAACGTTGTTGTTTTGGCACTGATAGTCGGTGACGTCATCGGGGACCTCGAAATCGGTCCGGTGCTGCCGAAATTCCGCGGTGTACAAACTGAAGAAACGAAGCGGGTTGAGGCCGCGACTCACCAGGACCCGGTGGGACAGCGACACGATGCCGGACGACTGCGAGCCGGAGAGATAGATCGCGTCGTCGGTCGAGCATTGGTGATCGACCGATTCGAACAGGGCCTCGGCGTCCCGGTTGGCATCGGCCCAGCATCGAAAGAACGGGGCTGGTTGGGTCGGCAGATCGAAGGGGCCGATCCGAACGGTGGAATCGGAACCCTGAAACAAGGTGCCGAGATAGGTGGCCTGATTGTCGAGGATTTGGCGCCCGATATCGGCGGCAAAATCCGGCTCGTCGGCGATCGATGCGTTGGCTCGTTCGAGGAGGGGAAGAGCGGCGTCGATCGGGACCAGAAAACTGAGCGAGTTCCCGGCGGTGGCGACATTGACGCCGACCACGGCGCCGGCCTGGGTCAGCGCCGGTCCGCCGCTCATCCCGGAGTTGAGGGGGCCGCTGAAATGGATCTTTGGGTAGAGGGTATGCTCCAGCAAACCATTGTAGACGCCTTCAACGATGCTCAGCCCGAGATCCTCGGGGTGGCCTAACGAATAGATCCGGGTGCCTTTGGCGATGGTCGTGCTGGTCAGCGCAAAGAAACGGCTGGTCGGCCGGCCGGTGCCGACGACCGCGAGATCACGAATGACATCGACGGCCAGGATCCGGGCGGGCCGGGCCACGCCGGTTTGATCGAGCCATTCGATCCGATACCGCGAGTCGTCCACCGCCTCGGCGACCACATGGTAGTTGGTGAGGAGGTATCCGCGGGCATCCACGAAGAACGCCGACCCGAGCGACGCCTTGGCGCCCGACCCGGATTCGACGACTTGAATCTTCGCGGTGTGATCGGCGTAGCGGCGGAATACCCCGGCCGACACTTCGTCGCCCACCGGGGTCTGGGCTTGGCCAACCGAACTGATGGCGAATGCCAGCGCCAGCCCGGACCAGCCCCCAGGGGTCACCGGATGCCCCGGCGAGTCCAGATCAAGATGACGCCGCAGTTTTGGTCAAGGGTTCGGTACTGCAGTGGGGCGCTGCCAGGGCCTTGGTGGATTTCGATGCCCTCGATCTCCTCCGGCAGCACCGGGAGCGACAGGCCGGCCTCGGGATCGAGCGGAATCCGGAGGCCATCGATGAAGACCGACGGCTCGCACACCGACGAGAACCCCGACCCGCCGCGAAGGGAGATGATTCGGTAGTCGCTGATGCCGACCTGTTCGACCTTGATGCCGGCCTGTCCTCGGAACAGATCTTCGGCCCGGATCGAGCCTCGGCGCACAATGTCCGCCCGGGTCATGAAATGGCCGCCGATGCTGGTGGCGCGGCGATGCTCGAACTCGGACCGGGTGGCGTTGCGGGCCGTCACGTTGAGTTCGGGTAGCACGGTCGCCACCTTGGCAAGGGCCAGCGTGGTGGTGACGTCCTGTGCCGGGCGGACCTCGACCTGGACCCGTTGCCGGGCGAACCCGATGGCCCGGGCTTCGATCGTCTGGGTCCCGCCCTTGAGCTTGTCGAGCACGAAGGAACCGTCGGGTCCGGTCTTGGTGACCCGGTCGGTGCCGAGGACGAGTACTTGGGCGTCGGTCAGCGGCAGCCCGTTCGTGGTGACCTTGCCGGTGACCCGGGCGGTGGCGGGACTCGTCGAGTCCGCCCGGTCGAGCGTTAGGCGGCGAATCGCGAACGGCTGGTCGCTCAGGCGAAGCTCGAGGGCCGGGCCGACAATCCCCGGGGCGGTGGCCCGCACCAGGACCGGCACATCGTTGGGAATACCGCAGAGCTGGAATCGCCCGCTTGCGTCCACCGGCGCCCGGACCAGCCGGGGCCGGCGGGCCATGGCGGCGGCGCCGGTCAGGGTGATTTCCGACCATTCGCCGCGGACCTCGGCCCCCGCGATGGCGGAGTCGGTGGCGGCGTCGGCCAGGGTACCGAGCAACATCCCGGTCTTCTTCTCGTGGATGCCGGGACAGAGCCGGCCGTAAATCGTCGTCCCGTTCGGCGTCGCGAGGGTCACGCTGATGTCGATCCCGGCTCCCAGCTGGATGATCCGGTCGGGTGGTGAGAACCCGATGCTGGTCAGCGTCGGATGACTGAAGGAAATCGTGTAGCGCCCCCCGGGCACGCTATCGAACCGGAAGATGCCACGGAGGTCCGACGACGTCGCCCGACCAAGTTCCACCAGTTCAATCGTGGCGCCGACGAGCGGTCCATTGCCGAGCAGGCTGTCGACGACGATGCCCCGGACCGAGCCGGTCAGGCGGGCCGGTTGGGCCATGGCCGCTCTGGCGAGGCCGAGCGACGCGACGAGTTCGAGAGCAATGCGGATCCGGCCCATGGCGGCGCTCAGCGCACCTGGGCGAGAAGGGTCCGGACCCTCGGAAACGCCTGCCCGATGTCGGCCATCGAGCAGGCGCCCACCGAGATTCGGAACCAGCCCGAATCGCCGGCCAGCCCGAAGGCTTGGAACGGCACCACGGCGAGCCCGGCCCGTTCGAGGAGGATCTGGCGGATATCCTCGTTGGACGTCATCGGCTGGCCGTCGATCGTTTTCCCGACCAGGTTCAATCGAAGCGAGAGATAGATGGCACCCTGGGGGTCAATGCAGTCGACTGGAAACCCCTCGGACTTGAGGCGATCAAAGCCTTGAAACAGCGCGTCGAGCCGGGTCTTGATGCCGAGATGCATCTCGGTCCGGTAGGCGGCGATCGCGGCCGGATTGGCGAGGAACTCCGCGGTGCCGACCTGCTCGGCCCGAGGCGCCCACGCCCCGACATGTCCGAGCAGGTCTTTGATCCGAGTGACGACGGCCGGCGCGGCGAGGACCCACCCTAGCCGGAGGCCCGTCGAGGCGAACGCTTTCGAAATGCCGTCGAGGGCAATGACGTACGGCGCCGCCTCGGGAACCAGGACCAGCGGGTTGAAGTGTTGCGCCGGTGGGAACACCAGCGAGCCGTAGATCTGATCGAAGAAGACGAACAAGTGCCGCTGGCCGGCCTCGCGCCGGGCGTCGTTTTCCGCGACCACGGCCTCAAGAATCTCCCGAAGCGGTTCGGCGGCCATCATCGTGCCGGTCGGGTTGCCCGGTGAGCAAAGGCAGAGCAGCGACGCGGCCTGTAGATGGGGGGCGATCTGCGCCAAGGTCGGCTGAAATCCATTGTCCCGAGTGGCTTCGATCGCGACCGATGTCGCGTCCGTAATCTCAGCGTAGTAGTCGTTGTTCCACGAGGGCACCGAGTAGACTACGGTATCGCCCGGATCGAGGACCGCTCGATAGGCGGCGTACACGACGGGCCGCCCGCCCCCGGCCACCAGCACGGATTCGACCGGATAGCGGACCCCTTGCTCCCGTTCGACGTAGTCGGCGATGGCCTTTCGAAGCGCGAGCAGTCCCTCCGAGGGCGGATAATTGGTTTCGCCGTTGGCGAGGGCCCTGGTCACAGCGTCCCGGAGAACGCTCGGGATCGGGAACTGCTTGGGGTCGAAGTCGCCGACCGTGAGGTTGCAGACTGGTTTGCCGGCGGCGATCATCGCCCGGACTTCACCGGCGATCCGGAGGATGACCGATCCTCGGAGCCGTCGGGCCATGGCCGAGAGGGAACGGTCGAGATCGGCCTGGTTGCCGAAATTGAGGGCGGCGGAAGCAGTAGTCGTCATGGCGGAAATCTATCCGAACCGGGGGATTTCGGCACCGCGCCAGTTGGGGGCTTGGGGAACCGGCGGGGTCGTGTACCTTAGAGCATTCCCATTCACATTGCGGAGGTCGTCGTGGTCCGTCCGGTCCTAGTGCTGGTGGCGTTGGTAGGGGTGGCTCTTCCGGCGGCGGCCCAACGACGGGGCGCCGGCGACGATCTTGGGCGTGAGATCGACACTCGACTCGAGCAAGTGATGCCCAAGGTCATTGCCTGGCGGCGGGATATTCACCAGCACCCCGAGTTGGGCAACCGGGAGGTCCGGACCGCCAAGATCGTCGCCGACCACCTCCGGTCGCTCGGTATCGAGATTCGAACCGGCGTTGCCCACACCGGGGTCGTTGGCGTCCTCAAAGGGGGCAAACCGGGTCCGGTGGTGGCGCTCCGCGCCGATATGGATGCCTTGCCGGTGACGGAGCAGGTCGATCTTTCGTTCAAGAGTACGGTTCGGACCGAATACAATGGGAACCAAGTCGGGGTGATGCACGCCTGCGGCCACGACAATCACGTCGCCATCCTGATGGGTGTGGCCGAGGTCTTGGCCGGGATGAGGGCAAGTATTCCCGGCACCGTCAAGTTCATCTTTCAACCGGCCGAGGAAGGACCGCCGGCCGGCGAGGAAGGCGGCGCGCCCCTGATGGTCAAGGAGGGCGCCCTCGAGAATCCCCGTCCCAGCGCGATCTTCGGGCTTCATGTCTGGCCCGGCCCGCTGGGATCGCTCAGCTATCGTCCCGGCGGGGCGATGGCCGCTCCCGACAACTTGGAGATCATCGTCAAGGGGGTTCAGACTCACGGCGCCATGCCGTGGGGCGGAGTCGACCCGATCGTCATCGCGTCCCAGATCGTGCTCGGTCTCCAAACGATTACCAGCCGGCAGATCGACGTCACCTTCAACCCCGCGATCGTCACGATCGGGATGATCCAGGGGGGCAATCGGGGCAACATCATCCCCGACAGCGTGGTCATGGTCGGGACGATTCGGACCTTCGACGAGGACCAGAGGAACGATATTCACCTCCGGGTTCGGCGAACCGCCGAGGAGATCGCCAAGGCCTCGGGCGGTACCGCGACCGTCTCGATTCCTGGCGGGGGGCTCCTGACGTACAACGACCCGGCGCTTACGGAAAAGATGTTGCCGACGCTCCGCCGAACCGCGGGCGATGGGGGGCTTCAGCTGAACGTACCGGTTACCGGCTCAGAAGATTTTCCCTCGTTTACCAAGGACATTCCGGGACTCTTCTTTTTCCTCGGAGTCCTCCCGAAGGGTACCGACCCGAAGACGGCGCCGCGGAATCACTCGCCGCGGTTCTTTGCCGACGAGGCGGCGTTGCCGACCGGGGTCCGGGCCATGGCCAATCTGGCGATTGACTATTTGAAGATGACCCCGACCGGCAAGACGGCCGACCGCTAGCGGGCGCCGTGTCCGACAAGTTGGTTCGCTCGCTGGGCCGGTGGAGCCTCGCCGGGCTGGTGCTGAACGGGATTCTGGGAAGCGGGGTCTACGGCCTCCCGTCGCTCGTGGCCGGGAAGGTCGGCGCCCATGCCTGGGTCGCCGTGGTCTTGGCGGGGGTCGCGATCGCGGTCATCGTGGCCTGCTTCGCCGAGGTCGCCTCCCGATTTCCGGGAACCGGGGGTCCGTTTCTCTACACCCGGGTTGCCTACGGCGATTTCGTGGGGGTTCAGGTCGGGTGGCTCCAATACCTGACCCGCCTCGCCTCGATGGCCACCAACATCAACCTGTTCGCGATCTACCTGGCCGAGTTCATCCCGGCCGTCCAAGGCTGGTGGGGCAAGGCGGTCGTCGGCGTCATCATGATGGGTGGCCTGGCCTGGGTCAACATTCGCGGCGTGAAGAGCGGGGCGTGGATGAGCAACGTCCTGATCGTCGTCAAGATCGTTCCGCTGGCGCTGTTCGTCGTTCTCGGCCTCGGCCTCATCTGGGGGCGGGGGGCGGTCGAGCCGGTACCCGGTCCGCCGCTCACGGCCTTCGCGTGGGCCGACGCGTTGATGATTCTGATCTTTGCCTACGGCGGCTTCGAGAACGCGATCGTCCCGTTAGGCGAGGCCAAGAACCCCGAACGTGACGCGCCCTTCGCCCTGTTCGTGGCGCTGGTGGCGTGCGCCGCGCTGTACACCGGGGTGCAAGTGGTGTCGACGCTGTCCTTGGCCGATCCGTCGCAGTATTCGCGGCCCCTGGCCGAGGCGGCTCGGGTTCTGGTGGGCCCCGTCGGCGCCGTTTTCATGGTGATGGGAGCCCTACTGTCGTTGATCGGCTGGTTTGGCGGGGCCATGGTCGCGACGCCGCGGCTGACCTACGCGATGGCCGAAGACCGGGTCTTACCGGCCGCCTTTTCGGCGGTCCACCCCCGGTATCGGACTCCGGTGTTCTCGATTGTCGTGCTCGCCGTCATCTCGATGGCGCTGGCCCTGAGTGGTGGATTCCTGAGTAACCTGACGCTCTCGGTGGCCACCCGGCTCGTCGTCTACTTCTTGGTCTGTTGCTCCGTGCCGGTCTTGCGGAGCCGGGACGGCAACGACCCGACGTTGCCGCCCGCCCGATTCCGGCTCCCAGCCGGCGCCATATTTTGGGTCGCCGGGTGTGGCTTCTCCTTGGCCATGGCCACCCGGATGAGTCAGAAGGAGTTTTGGATTCTCCTGCTGGTCGTCGCCCTCGCGTCGGCCAATTGGTTGGTATCCCGACGCGAGCGGAGAGGGCAGGGCGCATGAGTCTGGTTGGGTTCCGAACCGAGGTGATCGTGGCGCCCGCCGATATCGACGAACTCGGGCACGCCAACAATGTCCACTACCTCCGATGGATGCTGGAGGCCGCCACCAGTCACTGGGACCTGACCCGGGGCCGAGTCGACGCGGCCACCGTCGCGGGGATCGGATGGGTCGTCATGCGACACGAACTCGATTACTTCTTGCCGGCGTTCGCTGGCGAAACACTCGACGTGCTGACTTGGGTTCCGACCTGTACTCCGTTGACGTGTGACCGTTACTACGAGATCACTCGCCTGGCCGACCGGGCGCTGCTGGCGCGGGGCGCGTCGAGTTACTGCGTCGTCGACTCGACCTCCGGCAAACCCCGCCGCCTTGGGGAGGGGCTTCGGGCGGCGATCGGAAACCCGGAGTTGGTGAAACGGGTTCGAACCGAACGGTTCTTTCCAGTTCGACCGGCGCACGTGACCGGAACCCCAACGAAGTGATCGGGGCGAATTAGAACAGCTCCCCGAGGAGGCAACGGGCCGACCCGCCGCCTAACGTTTCGAAGGCCGACAGATCGGTATGCACAATCCGGGCGTGCCGCCCGATGGTGGCGCGCTCGGCGTCGGCAAATCCGCCATAGGCGGCCGTCGACATCACGAGCAACGTGTCGCCCAGATCGTTGAGCAGCGGCAGGCAATTGCCGCAGAATACCATCACCTGGTCCCGGGTGATTGGGAGGATGTCGAATCCGCCCTGCTCTAGGCTCGCGAGGACCTCGCCTCGCCCCGCCATGCCGGCCCGGCCGGTTTCGGTGATCGAGTCGAGGCAGATCCCCGCCAGCCCGTGGCCCAAGAACATCATCACGTTGGTGTGATAGTAGGGGAGACCCTGGGCATCGGTGGCGTCGAACGCCACCAACCGGTAGTTGAGGGCGCGGGCCCATTCGCGGGTCAGGCCGAGATCGGTCCGGATCGAAATGGCCGCGTAGGCCACCCGATTGGTGTCGTCGAGACAGAGGCTTCCGGTGCTTTCGAGGAATACCTGGTCGGCTTCGCACGAGGAGTAGTCGATCAGTCGTGGATACCACTGGCTGAGCATCCGGACCAATTCGGGCCGCCGCTCGAGCCGCCGGCTCGGGGCCATCATCGGGTACAACACTAATGTGGCCGGAGCACCCGCCGCGGACTGGTGAGTCGAAAACCAATTGTTGCAGAAGGCGGCGTCAGGGGTTTCCCGGAGGCTCTTGGCCACGGTGACCTGGACGCCGTTCTCGATCAGTTGGTCGCGCAGCCGGCGATGCTGTTCGACGGCCCGGGCGGCGAGTTCCGCCGCCTCGGCCGGGGCGACCGCGTGTTGGAACGCATTGGACTCGGCCGTCTCGGTGTTGGTCCGGTACTCGTTAGGCGCGACCAACAGGACGTGTGAGGCGGGGCGCGGGGTCATCGCGGCGCGGATTTCGAGTCGGCGCTGCGGTGGTCGTTCGCGCCGTACGCCATCCCGGTCTTCGGATCGACAACGATGGTGTGGCCGTCACCGATCGAGCCTCCAACGGTGACGCTATGGCCCAAGGCTTTGAGCGCGGCCACGGTGGCCTCGGGAATCGCCCCGGCTTCGAAATAGGCCTGATCCGGCAGCCATTGGGAATGGAATCGGGGCGCGTCGACGGCTTGGCGGGCGTCCATCCCGAAGGCGGTCACGTTGAGGACAATCTGGTGGACGGTGTTGATGATCGTCCGGCCCCCCGGCGATCCGGTCACCAAGACGAGCTTGCCCCCTTTGGTGACGATGGTCGGGGTCATTGATGAGAGCATCCGCTTGCCCGGGGCGATCAGATTTGGCGGGGTGCCGATGTCACCACCGGTCGTCGTGGTTCCGGGTGTCTTGTTGAAATCGCCCATCTCGTTGTTGAGGATGAAGCCGGCGCCCTCGACGACGACCTGAGAGCCGTACCAGCCTTCGAGCGTGAAGGTATTCGACACGGCGTTGCCCTGGCCATCGACCACGGAAAAATGGGTGGTCTCGTCGGGCTCAGCATGGGGGGCCACCACGATCCGGCCATCGGCCAACCTGGTGCTGTTGGTCGCCTGGGTGGTGTCGATCGACCCGGCGAGTTCGCGCGCGTGGACCTTGCTGGTGAGCCGGGCCACTGGAATCTTCGCGAAATCGGGGTCGCCGAGGAATTCGGCCCGGTCGAGGTAAGCCCGTCGCTGGGCTTCGATCATCAAATGCAGTGTCATTGGCGCGAACCGGGGCCGGCGGGCGATGTCGAACCGCTCCAGGATGTTGAGCATGGTGATCATTGCCGTGCCGCCGGAGCTGGGCGGGGGCATCGAAATGATCTCGTGGCCGAGGAACCGCCCTCGAACCGGCGCCCGCTCGATGGCGCGATAGGCGGCCAGGTCGGCTTTTGAAATAATTCCGCCGTGCTCCGTCATCGCGGCCGCGACCTTGTCGGCAATCCACCCGGTGTAGAACGCGTCCGGTCCACCGGTGGCAATCGCCTCGAGGGACCGGGCCAGGTCGGGGAGGACGAGCAGGTCACCGGCGGCCCACTGGCCGCCGTCGGCTTTGCCGTACGCCCTGACGGTCGACGGGAACTTGGCCGCGACCTCTTTGATGAACCGGTTGAGGTCGCGGGCGAGTGACGCCGAGAGGGGGAACCCCTCGGTGGCGAGCCGAACGGCCGGCATCACGACCTGTTTCCACGGGAGGCGGCCGCATTTCCGGTGCGCCATGGCCAGGCCGCGGACCGTCCCCGGCACTCCGGGGGCGAGGTATCCTTCATTGGTTCGTTTCCGAACGATCTGGCCGTCATCGCCGAGGTACATCGTCGAAGTTGCTTTGAGCGGAGCCCGTTCCCGGTAGTCGATCGTGGTCGCCGTTCCGTTGGCAAGCCTGATCACCATGAAGCCTCCGCCGCCGATATTCCCGGCGCCGGGGTAGGTGACGGCCAAAGCAAAGGCCGTGGCGACGGCCGCGTCGACCGCATTGCCACCGGCCCGGAGGATGGCGGCCCCGGCATCGGACGCCGGTCCGGAGGTCGAGACCACCAGCCCGGTCTTCGAGGAGACTGTCTGGGCCA
>JAYTTT010000098.1:0-2578 GCA_043744895.1 Gemmatimonadota bacterium
GAGGAGGCGGTAGGGTCCGATACCGGTCCCTCAACTCGTTCTCCCGGGTTCGAAGGGAGGCGTCCTGTCCTCGAATGAAAACCCGGTCGGCGGCACTCGAGAACTCGAACGGATCGCCCGACCAGATCACGACATTCGCCACCTTGCCGGGTGCGAGGGTCCCGTATTGGACGAGCCCGAAGGCCTCGGCCGGCCAGACCGTGATCATCTTGAGCGCATCATCCCAGCTCACCCCGTTGCGCACGGCGTTGCCGGCCGCGTAACGAAGGCTTCGTTCCCCGCCGGGATCGCCTTGGGCGATCACCACTTTGACGCCGGCCTGGCGAAGGAGGGTCACGTTGTCGAGCCGGGCGCCGAGACCGTCGAAGCTCGGAATGTCGCGATTCGGCTCCATGATGACCGGCACTCCGGCCGCCGCGATAGCCGCGGCCACCTGCCAGCCTTCGATGGCGCCGGACAGCACCAGTTTGAGCCGGTAGTCACGACCGATCTTGAGGGCGTTCTCGAGATCGATGCGGCGGTTCGCGGTGATCACGACCGGCATCGTTCCCCGGAGGGCCGGCAAGAGCGCCTCGAGCTCGGCCGCGGGGGCGCTGAGGGCTTGGGTCGCACCCCGCTTGTATTCGAGCCGGCGCCGGTCGTACTCGATCGCATCGGCGAAGAGCCGCTTCAAACGGGCAATCGTTCCCGCGCGGGCGCCGCCCCCGGCAGCTTTGCTGTCGTTGCTCAAGTCGATCAGGAGCGCGGCCGGTGACCGGACCAGCATCTGATCGACCCGCTCGCCGGCGAAGTCCACTACGACGGCGGTGCCCGGAAGGAACGAACCGTCGGGCGTGTAGATCCCGGTCGTAATCCCTCCGGTCCGGGCCACCGGGATGGTGATGGCCGCGGGGTCGATCCCATCGGTCAGATTGAACGATGGATTGACGTCGCCGCTTACTGAGCGCTCGGCGTAGCCGCCGAGGCCGGCGACGCCGGTCCCGGCGTTGGCTCCGGCGTGAATCAGACCCGGGGTCACCCACTTGCCGGTCGCGTCGACGATCGTCGCTCCCGCCGGTACCACCACGTTGGTGCCGACGGCCGTGATCTTTCCGTTGACCATCACCACCGTGCCCCGCTCGATCTTGGGGCCTGACACGGGGAAGACCGTGCCGCCCGTGATCGCGATGGTCTGGGCGTTGACGGGCATCGCCAGGGCGACGCCGGCCGCTACCGCACCGAACATCTGTCGGCCGTTCATCGTCCCACCCCGGGGGCCGTTTGGCCCAAGTTGAAGTCGGTCTTGTATTGGTTGGCCTTGTCAAGCCGGTCGAAGACCAGCCACCCGTCGTTCCAAACCTTTTCGGCCCTGGAGTACACCGAGAACGGGTCGCCGGACCACAGCACGACATCGGCCATCTTACCGGCCTCCAGGGTTCCCGTGAGCTGATCGATGCCTAACACCCAGGCGGGGTTGGCGGTCACCCAGCGAATCGCCTGGTCCCGGCTCACCGCAATTCCGGCCCGGTTCCCGGCATACATCGCTTTGGCCGCATCCTGGTTCATTCGCTGAATGCCGTCCGGGCTGTCGGTGTGGAGCACGCCGCGGACCCCGGCCTGGGTCACCAGGGCCAGGTTCTCGAGGATTTGGTCGTAGGCCTCCATCTTGAATCCGCCCCAGTCGGACCAGACCGAGGCCGCCGTGCCAGCCTTGGCCAACAGGTCGGCCACTTTGTACGCTTCGACCCCGTGGTGGAACGAGCGGATCTTGAACCCGAACTCCTGGGCCAGGTCGAGCATCTGGGCCATCTCGTCGCCGCGGTAGCAGTGGTTCTGGACGAAGATCTCGCCTCGGAGGACTCCGGCGAGCGTTTCGAGTTTGAGGTCCCGCGTCGGCGGATCGCCCTTCCGTTCCTTGAGCCACTTGTCCCACCGCCGCCGGTAATCCTCGGCCTGGATGTAGCCGGCTCGATAGCCGGCCATGTTGCCCATACCCGTTGAGGGGCCCCTGGTTTGATAGACCCGCTTCGGGTTTTCACCACAGGCCATCTTGAGCCCATACGGTGCACCGGGAAACTTCATTTCCTGGACCGCTCGCGCCGGAACCAGCCTCACCACCACCGAGCGCCCGCCAAAGAGGTTGGCCGAACCGGGCAGGATCTGGGCGGTGGTCACCCCCCCGGCAATCGCCAGCGGAATCTGCGGATCGTGGGGCCAGAACGAATGCTCCGCCCAAACTTCCGCCGTGTTCGGATTGGTCGCCTCATTCCCGTCGGACTGCGCCGGGGTACCCGGCGCCGCGTAGACCCCAAGATGACTGTGAGTGTCAATCAACCCCGGGGTCACAAATTTCCCGGTTCCGTCGACCACGATGGTCCCAGCCGGCGAACTAGCGACCTCACCGACCGCGACGATCTTGCCATCCTGAAAGAGGATCGACGCCCCCCGAAGCTCCGCCCCCGTCGCCGTCATCACCGTGGCGTTCCGGATCAAAACCGGCGAATTCGCCCGCCGCCGATACGTCGACGGATACTGCGGCCGATCAACGCTCAAGGTGTCCTTAAACCGATCGTCCCCCGTCTGCGCCGCCCCCACCCCC
>JAYTTT010000099.1:0-10010 GCA_043744895.1 Gemmatimonadota bacterium
CGTTTCGATCACGATCGTGCCCACGAATCGCTCCGGCGCGCCGAGCGCCTGGCCGGTGGCGGGGTCGACCAACGCCTCGCCCGCCTCGTAGACCTCGAGCTCGAGCCCCGGCCGCATCCCGTCGTCCCCGGTGGCCCCGAGGTAGACCACCCCGTTTCGGACGTCGACGACCCGGGCGCTCCACCGCATCTTCGGCATCCCCATCAGCAGGCCCACCACGGCCTCCTGCAGTGCCTGGCGCGAGGCCTGGCCTAACGGCGTCGTCATGGTGGCATCGGCTTTGTAGCTCTTCTCCTCTTTGACCAAATCGGCGGCCACCCCGGTCTGGCTCGCCTTGCCCTTGCCCTTGGTCGAGTAGAGGATCTGACCGGAGCTCGCGTCGATCAGCCGGAGGTCGATGATCACCTCGGCGCTGACTCTTTCCGCCGCGACGCTCAGGCCCTTGATGATGTTGGTGACGCTACCGCCCAGATTCGACTTGCTGAAGGTGAACCCAGTGATGTCGCCGATGATCAGGATTTGGGCGCCTAACAAGGCGCCCTGCTGCGCCCCAGTCTCCTTGGTGGTCTTGGTCTGGCCGATCGTCTGTTCCTGCTCGATCTGCTGCATCGCCGCCCGCTCCAGCACGATGAACCGGTTGGTCCGGATCAACACCGAGGTGAGCATTTCGGTCAGGCCGCGGGCAAACTCGCTCGGGGGTGGAATCGCGACGGTCACGGTCGTTTGGGTCCCCGGCTGGGGCTGGCCGTACGGCTGCTGGTATTGGGGCTGCTGCATCGGCTGGCCCGGGATGCCCATGGTCGTGGTTTGCATCTTGAGCGCCGACCCGGAAAGATCCATCACCGCGACCCGAAGCCGCTGGGTCGGCGGGTTCTGCGCCGACGCGGTACCGGCGGTACCGGCGCCGGCCAGGAAAAGGACCAGGGCGAGTCTCATGGCACCACCACCGTAACCTGGCCCGGCGGCTTCGGGCTGGGCCGCATCATCGGGAAGAGGGGAGTCAAGGTGAAGGTGTGAACGCCCGTCGGGACGACTCCGAGCGACTGCGTCATGGGACCGCCGGTGGCGGAAATGCCGCCGGTGGCGGTGCTCCCGGACATCATTTGACCGTAGTAGATCCCGTAACTCGATTCGGTCCGATAGTCCTCGGCGCCGGCGAAGCCGGTCCATGCGAGCAGGCCTTGGCATCCATTGGCGGTACAGCCGCTGAGCGTGACGGTCGGAACCGGACTGTCCGGCGCGGAGGCGGTCGTCGCGGCCACGATGGTCTGGCCGGAAGCCCCCGTCGGGGCGAATTCAGTGACTCGATACTGATACTGGGTTGCGGGGGTCAGGCCCCAGTCATAGATCGCCCCACTGGCGCAGCCGACGCCCTGCCACACCGCCGACCCCATCAAAGCCCGCTCCACCCGAATCCTGGTCAGTCCCGCTTGAGTTCCCGGGGTGACGACAGCGAAACCGGTCGGCCCGGACGCGGTCACGGAAACCGCCGGCGCGGGCCCGGGAACCGTGGCCGCCGGCCAACAGAGCTGTGCCGGGGCTAGCCCAATCTTCTTCGTGCTCGGAACCGACAGGGCACCCCCGGCTCCATACCGGGCCGCCACGGACACCCACCACCCCTGCCCCGGGCTCGTCGTCGCCACGTTGGTAAACCGAGCGTCGGTTACCTGAGCGCTCACTTCCGTGCTGTAGGTCGGGGGGGCTTGGGTTCCCGCCGCCACCGTCACGAGATAGCTGGTCGCGAACGGAACCGGGGCCCACGACACCCGGATGTCGGGTCCTTCCTGCCGAGGATCGACGCCAAGCGGAGGGTTGAGCCTGGGGGTGACCCGTGGCACGATGGTGACGCCGGGTTCGCCCAACGGCACCTCGCCCCGGGGCCCGAGAGGTAGCATCGCCGAGACGCGGTAGTAATAGAGGGTTCCGGCGTAGGCATTCCAGGCGGCGGCAGTCGGCGCCGTGACCTGGGTTCCTGCCCGAGGATCGAGCGCCAGTGCCGTCCACGGCCCCGAAGGACTCGTCGCCTGTTCCACAGTGTAGTATCCGGCGCCGGAAACCGGCTTCCAGCTGACCGTCACCGCCAAGGGGGTTGCATAGACCGCCACGCTCGGCGGGCTCAGCGTGACGAGGGGCGGGGCCGTCCCCCGCTGGGCGCTCAGACGAAGGGTACCCGAAAGGCATAGCGCGAGACTGAGAATCGCCGGAATCCGTTTCATGTGTTCCTCGAGAGTGAGTCCATTCGTCCCACCGAAGCCAACTGGGTCTCGGTTCGCACTTGCTACCGTGGCGGCCGCGTCGGAGCTCGCAACCCAATGAACCGGTTGGCGACGTCGAGTGAGGTCTTGGTGAAGTCGCTCACGGGCGTCGATACCGACTGGCAGGTCGGATTGGGAACCCCCGGCTGCTGGTTCGGGCAGAAACTCGGCCGATAGAATGTCCCGACCATCCAAGTCTGAGGGCCCGACGGAACACCTGTGATCGTGAGTTCGACCCTGCCGGCGTAGTGGGCCACCGTTAGGCCGGTGTTGGCGCCAAAGTTTTGCACAGTGAGGCCAGTGTTCACCAACCCCCCACCCCACACCTGATAGAAGGTCCCATTGATGATTTCCGGCCAGGTGAGCACCACCGTGGCCGGCCCGGTCTGCACTGCTGTCAGAGTCGCCGGGTTGACCGGCTCAGGGCGGGTATAGTCGATCTGCACCATGCCCTGACTGCCGTCGCTGTACACCGTCGTGATCCGATAGACGTAGACACCCGGGAGCGGGAAATCCTGGTCGAACCAGCTCGGCGGGACATAGTTGGGGCCCCGAAAGGGCACGGTGGTGCTGGCCTTGCAACAGTCGGGCGCGTCCTGTTTCCAGCGGAGGACGTCGGATCGAACCAACTGGACGCCCGCGACCGTCGGCGATGCCGGCAGCCAACTGAGTGTAGTGGCGTGGGGACCGCCGCCAATGCCCGTTACCGTCGGCGGTGCCGCGCTCGGGGCCCGTCTCACCAACTGCGACCGGTCAAGCGGGGCATCGATCTTGGTCCGCTGGGCCGCGAGCGGCAAGGCGAGGAACCCGGGCACCACGACAAGACTGGTGAACACAACCCGCCAGGCATTCAACATGGAAAACCTCTTTTCTGAGTGAGTGGGCATCATCAGTAACAATTTCATTGGCGCCTCGAGCCTGAGCCTACGAGTGCCGAGTGCCGAGTGCCGAGTGCCGAGTGCCGAGCCTCATTTGACTTCGAAGGTGACGACGGCCGGCGCCGCGAAATCGCCGAAATCATGCGGCGAGAACAGGGCGACCAGCTTCCACGAATACATCCCCGGATTGAGGGGGGTCTCGAACACCACCCGGTCAGTCGACCACTCTGCCGCGTTGGCGGACGAAACCCGGTGCTCGGTCGTGGTCACCCGCCAGGTTCGCGCATCGGTGATCGCGCCCAGGAGGAGATAGGCCCTGGCCCCCCCGACCGAAGCCCACTCGAACCGGACCCGCGGCGAACCCACTTGGCCGAGGCCGAGCACCTGACTGGCCCGGACCCGCTCTGGGTTGCGGGCCTCCGAGGCGCACCGCACCGGACGCCGCGACGGGTCGGCGACGGCCTTGGCATCCGGCGGGCACCCCTGCGCCGGAGCCGAGATCGGCCTGCCCCCGAGACCAAGGGCCAGGACGCCTAACGTCCAGAGTGCGGTCATGGGGCCACCCGCTCGGCATAGTTGTTGGACGGCATCGGATCGGGCGTGTCGCTCACCACGAAGGCCGCGACCCGCATCAGGACATTCTGGGCCGGGGCGGTGGTCGCGATCGTCACTTCGCGGACGCCCCGGACCGGGATGTCTCCCAAATCACAGGAGATGTGGGCGTTCATCGCCGGGAGACCCGGGATGCTGCTTGCCCGGCAACCGGGCGCAAGCCGGGACACCCCGACCCCCACCGGCAACAAAATTTCCAGCCGAGCATTCCGGGCGTCGCCATCGTTGTCGCTGGTCACCACGATCCGGGCGTTGAGCGACCGCCCCTTCACGGCGACCAGCTCGATCGACTGGATCCGGATGTCCGCCTGCCAGCCCGTTTGGGTCGCGGCCGGAGTCGGCCCCCCGAGCAGACCGACCAAGCCGAGGCCGACGGCGCTGAGGAAGGCGTTCATGGCTTGAAATCCGCCGGAAGCCGGATGATCTCGACCTTTGAGCCGCCCAATTTCGGCGGTTTCTTCTTGGGGTCGAGTTCGGAGGGATAGACGCCGAGGGCCCGAAGCCGCGGCTCCTGGATCCCGGCCACCAGCAGGTGGGCCCAGAGCTTCTGGATCCGGCGGCGCGCGATGACCGTATCGGGCGGATTCTTCCCGTCCACTTCGGCTGGGATATTGAGGAGATAGCTGCCTTCGATTGCCTGGAGCGCCTCGGCGAGCGCGGCGATGTCGTCTTCGAATCCCTCCTCGAGGGCGTCGCTGCCGGCAATGAACTTGACGCCTTTGAGAAACAGCTTGCCGTGGGCGAGGTCTTTGATCATCGCCTCCTTGTTCTGCCCCTTACCAAAAAGCATTTTGACGCCCTTGCCGACCAGCGGGGCCGCCATCGTTGCCCCGCTGATCATTGCCCCGGCCGGCGTGGCCCCGATCAGCATCTTGCCCACATTCGGCACGCCTGGCGCGGGCCCGGCACCGGCCTGCATCATCGCCGCCTGCGCCGCCATTGCTTGCGCCTGGGCGTCGGCTCCAGCCGGAAGCCCAGGCATCGCTTGGGTTCCCGCGGCCGCCTGCTGCGGGGTGACACAAACAAGTTTGGCCGAGATGCTGGCCTGGGTCGCGGCGGGATCAAGCCGCTTGCCCATCAGCTTCTTCTTGGCTGCCGCCACTAAGGTCTGACCCGCCGTCGGGCTGAATACGACGCCTTGACCGATCCCGGCCGGTACTGAGCCGACCCGCATCGGACTGGTGCCGGCCGGACAGGATACTCCGGCCAGATCGCCGGTGCCCAAGAGGCCTTCGAGACTCTTTCCCTTGGAGCCGAGCAGCGCGTCGGCGGCCGCGGACGCGGCGTTGGTGGCGGTGGTGTCGAGCAGCTTGCCGGCGAGCTTCCTGACCCCGCTCGGTTTGCCGGTTTGCGCCGCCCCGGTCCCAAAAACGAGCGCCAGCAAGACCACGAGCACTGTGGTTGTCCGCATCGGTCCCTCCCTTTGTCGATTGGTGCTTGCGCCCCTTGGAGCGGCCCCACTAGAATCGGAAGACAAGATCGCGGTACCCCATCATTTGGGGTTCATCGGGGTCTCATTTCACTATCACCTGGACGTAACGTGTTGCGGCTCCGGACCTTCGGCGGGCTGTGGATCGAGAGCGCGACCGCCGGGGCGGAGGGTGGACCGCGTCCCAGGCGGCTGGCGCTGCTGGCGATCCTGGCGGCCGCCGGCCCGAAAGGACAGACCCGGGATCGGGTTTTGGGCATCCTGTGGCCCGACAGCGAACCGGAGCGCGCCCGCCACGCCCTCTCCCAGACCCTCTACAACCTTCGCCGGGATGTCGGCGCCGATGTCATCATCGCGACCACCCTGGACCTCCGGCTCGACCCCGCCCAGATCGCCTCCGACCTCGCCGACTGGCGCTCGGCCATCCGGGCTGCGGATTGGGCGGCCGCGGCCGAGCTCTACCAGGGGCCCTTTCTCGCCGGGTTCTCCCTCGCCGGCGCCGATGAGTTCGAGCGGTGGCTGGAGGAGGAGCGAGCCACGATCGGGAAGGAGGCGTCACGGGCCATCGAGGCGGGCGCCCGCGGGGCCACCGAACGGGGCGACGTCGAAGTAGCGGCCGGCCTCTGGCGGAGGCTCGCCACCGCCGATCCGCTCAGCGGGCGGTTCGCCGCCGGGTACATTCAGGCCCTGATCGCGACCGGCCAGCGCGCCGCCGCGCTGGCGTATGCCAAGACCCACCAAGAGACGATCCGCCGTGAACTCGGCGCCGAGCCGGATCCGGCCGTCGTTCGTCTCGCCGACCAGCTCCGGGAACTGGGCGACAGGCCGAAGGCTCCGGCCCCATCCAAAGCGGCACCCGACCCACCGCCCGCGACCCGAGCGGCCAGGCACCGGCGCGCCGGCCCGATCGCGATCGGAGTGGTCGCCGTGGCGCTGCTGGGGGTCTGGTTGGCGTGGCCGAAGGGGCCGGAGCGGGTCGGTCCGCCGGTCCTCGCGGTCGGCAGCCTCCGGGACCTCACGGCGGCCGACTCGACTCCGTTAGGCGGAGTCATGAGCGAAATGCTGACGACCAGCCTGGCCCGGCTCACCGACGTCCAGGTCGTGGCGCATTCCCGGATTCTCGAGCTGCTCGCCCCGGCGGATACCTCGGGGCGGGCCCGAACCGAGGCGGCACGGCGGGCCGGCGCACGCGAGATCCTCGAGGGAGAGGTGATGACGGTCGGCCGCGATTCGCTGGCGCTGGCGCTCCGCCGGGTCGACCTCGCCACCGGGGTCGTCCACCGAGGCTACCGGGTCGTCGGGGTCGACCGCTATGCGTTAGTCGACAGCGTCACCACCGCGATCGCCAGGGACCTCCGGCTCGCCGCGCCGGGCGGCGCCCTTGCGGACGTGTCGACCCGCTCGCCGATCGCCTACCGGCTCTACGAAGACGGCCTTCGCGCCTACCTCCAGTTCGACTCCTACTCGGCCCACCAGCTGTTCCGTTCGGCAATCCAGGAAGACTCAACCTTCGCGATGGCGACGTACTACGCCTGGCGCACCGCCGCGGTGGTCGACGACCCCGGGCTCGACTCATTAGGCGTCCGGGCGCTCCGCTTGGCCCCCCGAGCCCCCGACCGCGAACGTCTCATGATCATCGCCCACGTCGGGACGAGCCAGGGCGACCTCGGCGCGGCGGCCGCGGCCGAGTCTCTCATCACCAGATATCCGACCGATCCAGAGGCGCTGGTCCGCGCCGCAGAAGTGATCAACACCGCCAATCCGAACTTGAAGCGGACCGCCTATCTCCTCAATCGAGCCGTGGCCATCGATTCGGCGGCCGCACCCCGGGTCGCGCTGGTGTGCCGGGCCTGCGAGGCCCTGAGTGCGCTGGCATCGCAGTACGCCTGGGCCGACTCGATCACGCTGGCCCAGCGAACGATCCACCGGTGGATCGCGCTCCAGCCGGCCAGCCCCGCCGGCTGGGTGGCGCTGACCGACCTCGCGGTGGCGTTGGGCCACGACAGCGAGGCCGTCCGGGCCGATCGTCTGGCCGATTCCCTCGGCCGGCCGACCGGCAATCCGTCCCTCAAGGAGATCTCGTGGCAGCTCCGCGCCGACAAGCTTGATCTTGTCGACGCCCGCTGCCGTCAGGACCTTCCCGCGGCGGCCGCGTCGGCGTTCGGTGAACTCCGTTGGTGGTGTACGATTGCGCTTCGGATGCAGGGCCGGTATCGGGAGGCGCTTCGTTTGGCTCGGTCCGGCGTGATCCCCGGCGCCGCCAAACCGCGATCCGAGATGGGGATCGAGCCGATTCAATCAGCCTGGCTCGACTTTGAGATGAACCGCCCACTCGCGGCGGGGCTCCAATTTCGGCGGTTCGCGGCCGAAGCCAAAAATTCGAATCAGGCTCCGGGGTTGGTGGCCCGGCAGACCGCGTGGAACCTGACGCTGGCGGCAACCGCACTCTTCACCGACGCGGACACCGCCGGAGCTCGTTCGCTGGCCGATTCGGTCGAATCGATCGGCCGGCGGAGCCTGTTTGGGCGAGATCCTCGACTGCACTTCTTCATTCGCGGCCTCATCCTGGCACGGAGCGGACGCCAGGAGGAGGCGGTGCTGGCCTACCGATCAGCCCTGATCTCGCCGCCATTTGGCTTTACCCGCATCAGCTACGAGCTCGGCAAATCGCTGCTGGCCCTTAACCGGCCGGCCGAAGCGATCGCGGTGTTGCGGGGACCATTGCACGGTGGAGTGGATGGTTCGGGCCTCTATCTGACCCGCACCGAGGTCCATGAACTGCTGGCCCAAGCGTTCGACGCTGCCGGCCGACGGGACAGCGCCGCGACCCACTACGCCGCCGTGGCCCGCGCCTGGCGGAACGCCGATCCCTCAGTCACCATACGGTACCAAACCGCGCGCGACTACCTGACGCGATCGGGCCGCAAAGGAATGTAGCCAGCCGGTATAACTCGTTGTCAATGAATGTCTTTATCTTGTGCGCCAGCCGGGATCCGATCGGTTCCCGGTGGCAGGCCTCCTGCTGTCCCTCGCCCGCCGGGTGGGGACCGCCACCTTCCCGCCTCCCCAGGTCCTCCATTGGCGGTCGGTCGATCGCCAGGAAGTAGATTTCATTTAGGGATAGCGCGGCAAGCTGATTCCCATCGAGGTCAAGGCGTCGGCGAGTCCCACCGCGACCAAGTGCTTGGCGGACTCGTCCTCCGCACTGGAACGGTTTGCTATCCCGTGATGGACGGCCTGTTGGCCGCCCCCATCGACCAGATCCTCTAGCCGAGCGCCGAGCGCCGAGCGCCGAGAGCCGAGAGCCGAGTGCCCATGCTACTGCTACTCCTCCAGGTCGCCGTCACCCAGGTTGCGCCGCCGAGGCTCGAAGCGAGCCCGGCGGTCGACGGGGTCCTCGACGAGGCGGTCTGGAGCCAGGCCGCCCGGCTCGGGAATTTCACTCAGTACAGCCCAGTTGACGGCCGGCCGGCGGTGCAAGCGACCGAGGTGCTGGTCTGGTATTCCCCGACCGCGCTCTATTTCGGGATCCGGGCCACGGCCGAACCCGGCACGGTGCGGGCGCACTTGACCGACCGCGACCGTGGCATCATTCCCGACGACTACGTCGAAATCCAGTTAGGCACCTTCAACGACGGCCGCTCGGCGTTCGTCTTCGCGGTCAACCCGCTTGGAGTCCAAGCCGATGGCGCCCTGGTCGAAGGGAACCAGAACCGGCGGGGCCCCACTGACGCCGACCGGACCGGTGGCCGAGAACAGCCGGATCTGTCCCCGGACTACACCTTCGAATCCCGCGGGCGGGTCACCGATGCCGGGTACGAGGTGGAAGTCAGAATTCCGTTCCGGACCATCCGATATCAGACCGCCCAGACCCAGGATTGGACCCTTCAAATCATCCGGAAGAGCGCCCAGAGCGGTCGCGAGGATACCTGGGCGCCGGCTCGTCGCGACGCGGCATCGTTCCTGGCTCAACATGGCAAGCTGGTCGGACTCACGGGCCTTCGGCGCGGTCTCGTGCTCGAGATGAATCCGATCGCCACCTCGTCGATCAGCGGCGGGCCGGCCGCGACCGGCTGGCGGTTCGACGGCGGCAAGCCGGACATCGGCGGGAACGTCAAATGGGGGATGTCGACCAACCTCACCTTGAACGGCACCGTCAACCCGGACTTCTCCCAGGTCGAATCGGACGCGGGGCAAATCAGCCCCGATCCCCGGCGGGCGCTGTTCTTCGCGGAGAAGCGGCCGTTCTTCCTCGACGGGCTCGAGTATTTCGCCACGCCGAGCCAGGTGATCTATACCCGTCGGATCGGGGCCCCCACGGCGGCCGTGAAGGTGACGGGCAAGGCGTCGGGCACCAGTTTCGGGCTCCTCTCCGCCCTGGACGGTCCGGAGACTTCGGCGACGGGGCGAGACCGGCCGGTGCTCAATCTGATCCGGGTGCTCAAAGACGTAGGCGGGCATTCGCGATTCGGCGTTGCCTACACCGACCGGGTCGAACGGAACGACTACAACCGGGTCGGCGAGGTCGACGGCCGGTGGGTGTTCGGCGGTATCAACAGCCTCGCGTTCCACGGCGCGGTGAGCCGGACCCGTGACTCCGCCCAGATCAGGACCGGGCCACTCTGGTATCTCAACTTCACCCGAACCGGCCGGCGCTTCGGTTTCAACGCCACCTTTCAGGGCATTTCGGACCAATTCCGGGCCGCAAGCGGATTCCTCTCCCAGGGCGATCTGGCCCAAGTATCGCTGGGGCCTTCCGTCACCTTCTACGGACGTCCGGGCGCGTTCATCGAGCGGTTCAACGGCTCGGTGAGCGGCACTTATAGCTGGGCCTAT
>JAYTTT010000100.1:0-2570 GCA_043744895.1 Gemmatimonadota bacterium
ATCCCGCTGTGGGTCGAGTTGAGCGCCTACAGTGCCATTGCCCTCGGCACGGCACTGGGCGGCTGGCGGATCGTCAAGACGATGGGAACCCGGATCACCAAGCTCCGGCCGTTCGGGGGTTTTTGCGCCGAAACCGGTGGGGCCGCGGCCATTTTCCTGGCCTCGGCGCTCGGCATTCCCGTCAGCACGACGCACACGATTACCGGGGCGATCGTCGGGGTGGGGACGGCACAGCGGCTCTCGGCTGTCCGGTGGGGGGTGGCGACCCGGATCGTGTGGGCCTGGCTCCTGACCATTCCGATGGCCGCCTCGATCGCGGCGATCGCCTACATCGTCATCCGATAGCGGCAGCCATCGCGACCGCGTTGTCCCACCGATCCTCGGGCACCTTGGCCAGGGCCCGGGTGATGGCCAAGGCCAGGCCAGGGGGTACGCCGGGCACCAACTGGCTGACATCGGGGATCGGGGCGGTCCGATGCAGTTCGAGGATTGCGAGCTCATTGGGGTGCTGATAGGGCGGTCGTCCCGCCAGGCACTCGAACAGCACGCACCCCACGGAATAGAGGTCCGAGCGCGGATCGACGATCGTGGCCCCCATGATTTGCTCCGGGCTCATGTACCGCGACGTTCCGATGGCCATGCCGCTCTTGGTCAACCGGTCGGTGCCGGCTAGTTCGATGGCGCGCGAAATCCCGAAATCGACCAGGACGGTGCCGGCACTGGAAATCAGGATGTTGTCGGGCTTGACGTCCCGGTGGACGATCCCCCGCTGATGGGCGTGCGCCAAGGCATCGAGGAGGTCGCGGGCCACCCGCGTGGCGTCGTCCGGCGAGATCTTGCCGCGCTGGCTGAGGACCAGATGAAGGGAGGGACCGTCCACGAACGGCATCGCGTAAAAGACCAGCCAGTCGGACGTGCCTGAATCGATCAGCCGGCCGATCTTGGGATGATCGAGCTTTTGAACGATCTGAATTTCGCGGAGGAAACGGTCCGCGGTGACCGTGACCACCAGTTCAGGCCGGAGAATCTTGAGCGCCACTAACTGGCCCGCCTGGTTCGTCGCCCGAAACACCCGAGCCGCCCCGCCGCGCCCAATTTCGACCTCGACCTCGTAGCGTCCAGCCAGCGCCGCCCGCACGATCGGAAGGAGCTCTCGAGCCATCCTGGATAATACGTCGGCCCGAACCCGTTAGTTAGCGTCCCCCCTTGCGCCACCGCGCTCCGTCCCAAACCTTTCCCCACCCCAACCGCCGAGTGCCGAGTGCCGAGCGCCGAGTGCCGAGCCCCCCGCCCCCCCGCCTTGCACGGTGTGCGGATCATCGAATTCGCCGGGATCGGCCCAGCCCCGTTGGCCGGCATGCTCCTGGCCGACCTGGGCGCCGATGTCGTGGTGATCGACCGGCCGAATTCGTCCGGGATCGGGTCGATGGTTCCTCGCGAGTACCTGATATCCAACCGGGGCAAGCGCCTAACGGTCGCCGATCTCAAGGCGCCGGGCGGCCGGGCGGCCGTGCTCGAACTCCTCGACCGGGCCGATGCTCTGCTCGAAGGATTCCGCCCCGGGACGATGGAGCGCCTTGGCCTCGGCCCCGACGTGCTGCTGGAACGGAATCCTCGCCTGGTCTTCGCTCGGATCACGGGGTGGGGTCAGACCGGCCCCTTAGCCCGGACCGCCGGGCACGACATCAACTACATCGCCCTGACCGGCGGGCTCGATGCTATCGGCCGGGCCGGGGGCCCGCCGGTTCCGCCGGTCAATTTCCTGGGCGACTACGCCGGCGGGACGATGTTTGCCGTGACCGGGGTGCTGGCCGCCTTGTTCGAGGCGGGCCGCTCGGGGCGGGGGCAAGTGGTCGATGCGGCGATGATCGACGGCGTTGGGGCGTTGCTGGCGCCGTTGATGGGGATGGTGGCCGCCGGGGCCTGGAGTCCGGAGCGGGGCACCAACCTGCTCGATACCGGGGCGCCCTTCTACGATGTCTATCCAACCGCCGACGGCAAGTTCGTGGCGGTTGGCGCCTTGGAGGATGAGTTCTTCGCGGCGCTCATTCGTGGGCTTGGTCTCTCCGCCGACCTCGCGGCCAGCCGGAGCGATCGGCGGACCTGGCCCGACCTTCGGCGCCAGATCGCGACGGCCATTGCCGGGAAAACGCGGGACCAGTGGGTCGGGATCTTCGCGGGTTCCGATGCCTGCGTGGCGCCGGTTCTGACGATTGCGGAAGCAGCCCAGGACGGACACCAACGGAGCCGGGGTGGGTTCGTTGCGGTCGAGGGGCGGCTCCAGCCCGCACCGGCTCCTCGATTCAGCGCCAGCCCGCCGCGACCGCCGGCCGCTCCACCGGTGGCCACGACGCCGATCGAAGCCATCCTTTTGGACTGGGATCGTCCGGCTACCGCTTGAACGGACCGTCGCGCAGGTTCAGGATCCGGCGGACCCGGCCGGTCCGGTCGATCGTCCGCACCAACTCGGTCCAGAGCGTAGTGTGGAGGCTGATCGGCGCGGCGGTCGCGGCCTGCAGGGCCGCGCCGAAGGTGAAGGGATCGGCGATCGCGTCGTTCACGAGATATCC
>JAYTTT010000101.1:0-2570 GCA_043744895.1 Gemmatimonadota bacterium
CCTCAATCGGTGGCCCGGCAGAAAGACGTTGCTGGTGGCCTGGAGATCCACCTCCACTCGATACACGCCGCCCGGCTCCATGAACGACGGGGTTCGGTAGCCGTCACGGTACCGGGCCCGCTTGATCCCCTCCTGCAGATTGAAGGCGGTCCCATCCGGCCGGACATCCAGCAGCTTGACCGTGAAATCGGTGTCCTTGGCCGATGACGAGACGTACAGTTCGGCCTTGATCGGCCCGGTCACCTCGGTCTCCCGGTCCACCGGCTCCGACGTGTAGACCAGCACGTCGGCCCGGGTTTCGATGTCGCGCTGGTCAACCGGGCCGGCCGGCTCGTTGGACAGAGTACAGCAGATCGGGCCGGCCTTCGACGGCACCGGGCTGCCCGGGTCATACCCGAACCGGTCGGCCGGCTCGGCCTTCGGCGCCGCGGCCGACAGGGTGCCCGAGCCGAACCGACTGTTGGCGCGCCCGTCGCTGTGGAGATAGAACGGAGTGGGCTTCACCAGCGGGAACGCGGGCGCCGACTGCCACTGGTTCCGGCCCATGGCGTAGTACTGGACCTTCGGCATCGTGGTGATCCCGTTGTCGATGCCCTTGAGCCAGTGGTCGAACCACTTGAGGTAGGTGCCGAAGTAGTCGAACCGGGTATCGCCGAGGTCGCGTTCGCCAACGATGGTCTTCTCAGCGGCGCCCCGTTCGGACCCGCAGTGGGGCGAGGGCGAAAACAGGACGTACTGGTTGTCGCGCCCCACCGGACTGGTAGCATTGGTCCGCATCTGGTTGAACAACACCCCGGTCCAGCCGGGCGCCGGGTCGTACCACGAGTTCACATGCAATGCCGGGACGTTGAAGCTGTCGGTCGGCTCGATGTAGCCGAAATGTTTCCAGAACGGGTCATCGGGCGGATGGGTGACGAAATCCTTCCAGTCGTTTGGCGCCGACCCGGCCAGGTCCGTGATGGTGGCGAGCGGGAGCATGGTCGCCAGGGTCCGGACCGGAACATCCGGCACGGTCACGCCGAAGTTGAAGTACGGGGCATAGGCAAGGTACTCGTCGCGCGGGAGGTCGGGCGACAGCTTCGGATGTCGTTTAACCCCCGCGGTGCGATACCACGCCACCAGCGACACCAGTTCAATGGCCCCGCCGTTCCAGGCACCGAAGTAGGTCATGATCCCGCCGGCGGCCTGGGGAATCGCTGCCGCGTGATTGGGATGGCGCATGGCGGCCAGCTGGATCTGGTCCTCGCCCTGATAGGAGCAGCCGTAGGTGCCGATCTTGCCGGTGGTCCACGGCTGGCCGGCTATCCAGGTCATGGTGTCGTAGCCGTCGTTCCGGTCGTTGGCGGAGGTGGTGAACTCGCCGTCGGACTCGTATTTCCCGCGCACATCCTGCACGACGACGGCATATCCGTGGGAGGCAAGCCAGGTGGCCACGCCCTTCTCGAGCCGGAAGGTTTTCTTATTGTAGGGCGTCCGGATCAGTACGGTCGGAAGCCGGCCGGTGAGGTCGGCCGGGAAGTACCAGTCGGCGGAGAGCTTGACGCCGTCCCGCATCGGAGCGAAGTGGCTCCACTCGATCCGGACCGGGTGGGCTCCTTTGGGCGCGTTGTCCGTCACGGGCGTGCCCTGGGCGGCCAAGGTTCCGGCGCCGAGCATTGCCGCGACGGAAAACCGCACGATGAGGGGCGGGCAGATCTGCATGATGAGAATCCGGTCGAGGGTCGTGGCAGCTGAAGGGCCTCCAAACTAGGCGTCGGCCCTCTTCCGTGTCCAGTGGCGCTGCGCCGAGCTTCGCTTGCGCCGCGTGCTGAAAAGGCTGGCCCTTTAGCCCTCGTTGAGCGCCTTCACCGGGTCGATCCGCGCCGCCCGACGGGCCGGTAGATACGTCGACAACAACGCCGCCAATCCCAGGCCGATCGCAACCGCCGCGAAGATCAGGATGTCGGCCGCCCGGTTACCGACCAAGAGGCCGCCCAGCATCCGGCTCACCAACGCGGCGCCAGCGAGCCCGATGACGATCCCGCCAAGCGCCAGCTTGCCGCCGTCCGCCAGGATCGATCGCACCACGGTCCACGAGGTGGCGCCGAGGGCCATCCGAAGCCCGATCTCGCGGGTTCGCTGCGCGACCGAAAAGACGATGACGCCGTAGAGCCCCGCCAAGGTCAGCGCCAGGGCCAGGAGACCGATCGCCGTAGCGAACCCCGCCCCCATCTTGAACAGGAGGATCCCGTTCGGGCTCGTCTGGAGGACCGCGTCCATCGACGTGACGGCGAACGGCGTCAAGTCCTGGTCGACCGAGGCGACCGCCGACCGGACCGGCACGATCAGACTGGTCGGGTCGACCGCCGTCCTGATATGAAGAAAGACCGTTGGGGCGTAGCTTTGCGCCAAGGGGAGGTAGACGAACGGGCGCGGGGCCTCGGCGATCAACAGATACTTGCTGTCCTTGACGACCCCGACGACCTCGAGCGGCGGCCCGGTTCGGTCGAGCCGAATGACCCGGCCGATGGCCGGCTTCCCCGGCCACAGATGGTCGGCTGCTTGCCGGTTGACGACCACGACACCAGCCC
>JAYTTT010000102.1:0-9982 GCA_043744895.1 Gemmatimonadota bacterium
GTCCCGGAGCATCTCGGGGGTGGGCGCGTAGGTTCGTCCGTAGAGGCTATAGATTGGTAGACCGGTCGCGGAATCGACCGTCGAGGCGACCGACTCCCCGGGGTCCGCTTGACCACGGAAGCTGTGCTCGGGGGCGAACAACGCGGTGAGCCGGACGCCGGCCTGGCGGAGAAGTTCGACGGCCGGCACCCCCGACCGATTAATCCCGGCCGGGTTGGTCACCAGCCCGACCCGCTGGCCGGCCACGACCCGCATGCTGTCCGTGAGTAAGACCTCGAGGCCCGGCCGAACCGGCGGCCGACCGACCGGGGGCCCGCCGACCAACCCGAGAAGAAGGACCGCGACATTCCTGTGATTTGTCATCGTCGTCGCATCACGTTAGGCGTTGCCGGCCTGGTCGCTCTGGCCGGGGTGGTCACGGCGCAGATCACGCCGTCGGCTTCGGCCAAGACCCGAATGAAGCGGATGCCGCTCAAGGACCAAGTCGCCCAGTTGGTGATGCCGTGGTTGCTGGGAAACTATGTGGGCTTCGACGCCGATGGGTTGGCGCCGGCCCGGGCCTGGATCGACTCCTTGCATGTGGGCGGGATCATCATCTCGATCGGTTCGCCCGTGGATGTCGCCGCCAAGCTCAACTTCCTTCAGCGCCGGTCGCGGCTACCCCTCCTGATCGCGGCCGACCTCGAAGGCGGGGCGGCGTTCCGCTTCCCAGGCGCCACCCCCTTCCCCACCAATATGGGGATAGGCGCCACCGGACGGGAGCAGGACGCGTATCAGATGGGGCGGATTACCGGGCTCGAAGGCCGGGCCCTTGGGGTTCATCTCAACTTCGCGCCAGTGGCCGACATCAACAACAACCCGGCGAACCCGATCATCAACACCCGCTCGTTCGGCGGCGACCCAGTGACGGTCGGGCGGCTGGTCGCCGCGGCCGTCCGGGGCACCAAGTCAACCAGGATGCTGGCGACGGTGAAACACTTCCCCGGCCACGGCGACACCGACACCGATTCGCACATCGCGCTGCCGGTGGTCCGAGCCGACTGGTCCCGCCTCAACGCGGTCGAGCTGGTCCCGTTTCGGGCCGCGATCACGGCCCACGTCGACGTCGTCATGTCGGCCCACCTGGCTCTTCCGGGGTTCGACGGCGACTCGACCCGCCCGGCCACGTTGTCGCCGGCGGTCTTGACCGGCATGCTTCGAGACTCACTCGGGTTCAAGGGGCTGGTCGTCACCGATGCCTTGGACATGGGCGCCTTGGTGGCGGCCTACGGCGGCGGCGAGGCGACCGTCCGAGCCTTCGAAGCCGGCACCGATTTGTTGCTGATGCCGGCCAACCCGCGGGACGCGATCGAGGCGATGGTGGCCGCAGTGACTTCGGGCCGGATTCCGCGGGCTCGACTCGCGCAATCGGTCCTCAAGATCCTGACCCTCAAGGAGCAGCTGGGCCTCTTCCGACGACGCACCGTGGTCCTCGATCGGGTGGGGGCGATCGTCGCCCAGCAGGCGTTCATGGATACGGCCAAGTCGATCGCGGCCCGCTCGTTGGTGCTGGTCCGCGACAGCGGTGGCGTTGTCGCCAAGATCCGGCAGGGCGAGGGCGACCTGGCCCTGGTCACCTACGGCGAGCCCGAGTGGGTCACGGCACTCCCGCGACTGCTGACCCGACGCGCGCACCGGGTCCTCACCTTCCGGCTCTACCCGACCAGTGGGCCGGCCAGCTACGACTCGGCCCGTGGGGTCCTGTCCCGAGGCGACCACGCCGTCTTCTCGGTGGCCGTGCGGGTGGCCTCGGGCTCCGGAACGATCGCCATGCCGGCCGCGTTAGGCGAGCTGATCGAATCCACCAGCCGAGCCCAGCCTACCACCCTGGTATCGTTCGGATCACCCTACCTGCTCGGTCAATCCCCGAGCCCCGCGGGATATTTGCTGGCCTGGACCGCGAACCCCGCCACCGAGGACGCGGTGGCCAACGCCCTGTCAGGGTCCGCGATCACCGGACGGCTGCCCATCGAGCTGCCGCCCCGCTATCGGATCGGCGACGGCCTGGCCGTCCCGGCCACGACGCGATTCAATGCCAACACGACTCGTTAGGTCGCTCGGGGCCGCGGGGGCCATGCTCCTCGCCGCCTGCCGAAGCCACCTCACGCCGGCTCCGAGCTGCGGCCCGGCTCCCTGCCACTGGGAGGAACTCGCGCGGGTGGTCGATTCGGCGGTTCACAATGGCGCCGCTCCCGGGGCCGTGGTGGCCGTGTCGGTCCGGGGCCGGCGTTTCTTCCATGCGACCGGCCGCATCGGGTTCGAGGAAACCGCACAAGTTAACCCGGGTACCGTGTACGACCTGGCCTCGCTCACCAAAGTGGTCGCGCTCACCACCCTGACGATGATGGCCGTCGACCAAGGGCTGATTCATCTCGAGGACTCCGTCAGCCATTACCTGCCGGCCTTTGCCGGCGGCGCCAAGCTCAGCATCACGATCCGGCATCTGCTGACCCATTCCAGTGGATTGCCGGCCCACCGGGCGCTCTGGCGCGAGGCGCCGACGGCCGCGGAAGCCATCCCCCTGGTCCTCAGCACGCCGCTCGACACCGTCCCGGGCACCCGGATGGTGTACTCCGACCTCGGCGCGATCATTCTCACCCAGATTGTCGAGCAGGTCTTCGGAGCGCCAATCGACCGATTGTTCGCCACCAAGGTGGCCGGCCCCCTCGGCCTCACGTCAACCCGCTTCCTGCCCCCAAAGCGCTGGATCAAACGCATTGCCCCGACCGAGCGAGATCCCTGGCGGGGGCGGTTAATTCGGGGCGAGGTGCATGACGAAAACGCGGCCTTCCTGGGTGGCCGCTCCGGGCATGCCGGGCTGTTCAGCACGGCCGAGGACCTGATCGTCTTCGGGGAATGGCTGCTCCGCCAGCGAGAGGCCGACGGCGCCCTCACCGGCCCGGGGCCCCGGCTGAGTGGCGCCGTCGTTCGGGAGTTCACCCGGCGCCAGGACGTGGTCTTTGGGTCGAGCCGGGCCCTCGGCTGGGACACGCCGTCTCCGGGCAGCAGCGCGGGGACCCGGATTTCCGCCGACAGTTTCGGGCACACCGGCTTCACGGGGACCTCGATTTGGCTCGATCCGACCCGAGGGTTGGTGGTCGTTCTACTCGCCAACCGGGTCAATCCCACCCGGGACAACTCCCGGTTGGCACCATTACGACCTTTGGTCGCGGACAAGACCGTGGACCTGCTCGGGACCGAGCCGCGTTGACACTGGGATGCCGATTTCCTACCTTGTTAGTTGGAATTGTCCCGAATGAGGAGGCAGGCCGTGAGTACGACCGAGCGAACCCAGTTAGACGGCGTCACGATCGAGTTGACGCCTAAAGCGGTCGAAGAGGTCCTCAAGTTCATGGAGGCCGAAAAGGTGACGCCGGAAGCGGGCGGACTTCGGGTCAGCGTAATGCCCGGCGGATGCTCCGGGTTCAAATACAGCTTGAATGTCGAGGAAGCCGCGGCGGACGATGACCTGATCTACGAATCCGGCCAGATCAAGCTCTTCATCGACGGCTTCAGCCTTCCGTACTTGAACGGCGTGAAGATCGATTATGTCTCGTCGATGCAGGGGTCCGGTTTTACCTTCGGCAATCCGAATGCCACCGGCGGCTGCGGCTGCGGCACCAGCTTCACCGCGTAACTCGGGTCCGGTTACCCATCGAGGCAGCGACCAATGTCGCTGCCTTCTGCGCGCAGGGCCACGAAGTTCGCCACCGCCGCATCGAGCACCCCAACGCCGGTCTGGTCCGCGATCGTGATTTCATCGTCCCAGGTCCTTCCTGGTTTGAGTCCCGCCACCACGTCGCCCAGTTCCGGTCCCACCTGATCGATCCGTAACACCCCCGCAGCCACCGCATGATGGACCTCGCCCTGGGTGAGACACTGGGAGAGCCGGTCGGGGAACACGGTAGCCCGAGCCAAGAGCGCGGGGTCGAGTTCTCGCTTCTGCGGCAGGTCCGACCCCATGGCCGTGATGTGGGTACCCGGCCGGACCCAGGCGGCCTCGACAATCGGCGTGTCGGACGCCGTGCAGGTGATGACCAGGTCGCTCGATTCAACCGCCTCTTGGGGCGTCGGGACCGCGACCGTCGGCACCCCGAACCGCTCCGTCGCCTCCCGGGCAAAGGCCTGCGCGCGCGCGCGGTCGCGACTCCAGACCAGCACCCGGAGGGGCGCCCGCACCTGGAGGAGAGCCTCGAGCTGGTAGCGGGCCTGGACGCCCGCCCCGATGATTCCAACGGTCTCGACGTCCGGCCGGGCCAACGCCTCCGCCGCCACCGCACCGGCCGCGCCGGTACGCAGGTCGGTCAGGAACCCATTGTCGAGCAGGATGAATTTCAGGAACCCGGTCGTGGCATCGAACACCCAGACCGCGCCCGACGACGCCGGCAGCCCCCGCTTCGGATTATCCTCGAACCCGGTCGCCACCTTGATCGAAAAGTACGGCGTCCCGTGCAAGTACCCACCCTTGCCGTGCACCACACCCCGGTGCTCCGGAACCTCGATCGTCAGCACATCCGGCAGCTCAGCCTCCCCCCGCCCCAATTTGGCAAACGCCATCCGGCACTCCCCAATCGCCGCCGCCGGCCCAATCACCCCCCGCACATCCTGCTCCCCCAAAATCCGAATCACCAGTCCCCCCTCTTCCGCGAGTGCCGAGTGCCGAGCGCCGAGCCGCCGAGCCGCCGCCTTGTTCAACCACCAATATCGAGCCAACTTCCACCGGTGCAACCCCTCGACCTCGCCGTCATCGTCGCCTACTTCATCGCCACCATCGGCATCGGCCTCTGGGTCACCCGCCACCAGCACACCGCGGGGGACTACTTCCTCGGATCCCGCGATCTGCCGACCTGGACTGTCCTGTTGTCGATCGTGGCGACCGAAACGTCGGCCCTGACGGTGATCTCGGTTCCCGGCATCGGCGCCCGGGGCGATCTGACGTTCCTCCAGTTGCCGTTCGGCTACCTGATTGGCCGGGTCGTGGTGGCGTGGTGGCTGCTGCCGGGATATTTCACCGGGTATCAAGAAACCGCCTACACCCGGCTCGAGAAACGGTTCGGGCTCGCAACCCGACGGCTGATTTCCGGGGCGTTCCTGGTCACGAGGTTTCTAGGCGACGGCGTCCGGATCTACGCGGGCGCGATCCCGTTAGCGCTGGTGACGGGCTGGTCGATTCCGACGTCGATCGTGGCCATGACCGGGGTCACCATCCTCTACACATATTTTGGCGGCCTCAAGGCCGTGGTCTGGGCCGATGTGGTGCAACTGGCGATCTATGTGGCCGGCGGCGTTGCGGCGTTGTTCATCGCGTGGGACATGGCGGGCGGCCCGGCCGCCGCGCTCGGCCACGCCCTCGCAGCCGGGAAGCTTCGGGTCTTCGATTTCTCGGTCAACCTGACCTCGACCTACACGCTCCTGGGCGGGTTGATCGGCGGTGCCCTGCTCTCGGCCGCGTCGCACGGAACCGATCACCTGATCGTCCAGCGGCTCTTGGCCACGCGGTCGCTCGCTGATGCCCGAAAAGCCCTGATCGGCTCGGGCGTGGTCGTGGTGTTCCAGTTCCTGTTGTTCCTGCTGGCCGGTTCGGCCATTTGGGCCGCGGGCCGGGCGCCGGCGGAATTACCAGCCGACCAGATCTTCCCGCGGTTCATCGCCGAAGCACTACCTGCCGGCATCGCCGGCCTCGTCATCGCCGGCATCCTGGCGGCCGCCATGAGCACGATTTCGAGCTCGATCAACGCCCTCGCCTCAGCAGTGACCCACGATTTCTATGCCGGCATGACGGGGCGAACCGACCCGATTCATCTGATGAAGGTGGGTCGGACGATCTCAGCCATTTGGGGAATCGGCCTGATGGGGGCGGCCCTGGGTTTCTATCAGTACGCGAGCGGCAACGACACGCCGGTGGTCGTGCTGGCGCTGTCAATCGCCTCGGTAACCTACGGGGCCTTGCTCGGAACCTACGTGCTGGCCGGCATCAAAGGGGTTCGAGGGCCAAACGTCGCGCTCGCGGCCGGAGTCACGATGGTGGTGATGCTCACCGTGATTTTCGCCAAGCAACTGGCCGCCAGTGGCATTGGCTGGCTGGCACCGGTGGGCCGCTTGGCTTGGCCCTGGTACGTCCCGATGGGTACCACCTTGGCCGTGGCCGTTGGGTGGCTCGGCTCGAAGGTCTTTATGGCGCCCGGAGTCGCCACTCGATGATGGTGATCACCGCCGATGCCGGGGGGACCAAGACCACGGTCGCGGTGACCGATGGCGACGCGCGACTGATCCTGGTTCGGGGACCCGGCGCCGCCGTCCGGCCAGGCCGGGCCCTGGTTTCCGCGACGATCGTGGCCGACCTGATTCGGAGCGCGCTCGCTCAAGTCAATCGGCTCCGGGCCGACGTGATCGTCATCGGTGCGGCGGGAGCCGGGCGGGCGGCGGACGCCGAGGAGATTCGGATGACCCTTGCCCGGGAGCGAATCGCGGACCGGGTGGTGGTGGTGAGCGACGTGGTGCTGGCGTTCGAAGCGTTAGGTGTCGAGGTCGGGCTGGTGCTGGTGGCCGGGACCGGGAGCGTGGTCATTGGCCGGACCCCGGAAGGCCGCGAGGTCCGCCAGGGCGGCTTCGGCTGGCAAATGGGAGACGAAGGGGCCGGCTATTGGATCGGCCAGGAGGCCCTGAGGGCGGTCGGGCTTGCCAACGACCGGCGCGGCCCGGAGACGGCCCTGCTCGGCGCCCTGATGCGAACTACCGGGGCACCGACCTTCCGCGACCTCGTCGGCTGGTCGACGGTGGCCAGCCAAAGGGAGGTGGCCAATCTGTCGCGCGCGGTGGTCGGCACCGCCGCGGAGGGCGACGCGGTGGCGGGCGGCATTTTGGAGCGAGCGGCGATGGACCTGGCCCGGCTCGTCAATACCCTGGCCCCGGAATTCCCGGCCGACGCGGCCATTCCCGTGGGGTTTGCGGGCGGTCTGGTCGGCCCGCAGGGCCCGCTGCAAGAGCGGGTGGCCGGGTTGATCGGCCGGCCCTTCGTGCCGCTCGGCTCGCCGGTCGACCCCCTCCTCGGCGGCCTCCGGCTGGCTCGTTAGGATGGAGACCGAAAGCCGATCCGGTTGTGGCTTCCGTCGCAGAACGGTGCCGTCCCGGTGGCGCCGCACCGGCAGAAGGCGCAACTCTCCTTGTCAACGACTTCGCCGTTTTCTTTGACCACCCGGACCGGTCCTCGAACCAGCAACGGTCCATTCGGTCTGACGGTGACCTCGACCCTCGCGACGGTTGAGGCAACGGGCCCCCGGATATGGCCGGCCCGCACCGCCTGAAGCGCTCCTGACGGACATTGGGCCACCGCGGCCGCTACGTCGTCGCCGGACGCTAGTTCGGGGCGGATCCACCGTTTCTCCGAGGCCTCGAAAACCGCCGGTAGCGCCCTCAGACACACAGCGGAATGAATGCAAACATTCGGATCGAAGGTTACGATCAGCCCGTCACCCTCGTACACCTGGAGCCGCTTCGTCATCCGGGATCGTCCCCGCCCACTCGCATTAGTGAAGTCCGTCGAGATCTTCCACCACAACCTGCTTCCCAGTTCGCACCACGCTATGACGGTACCCGTACGCGAAATAGAGGGCCAGGCCAATCACGAGCCACACCGCGAACATCTGCCAGGCCCGTGGGGGAAGGCCCTTCATGACGAAGACGCAGGCGGCCGCCCCACCCAGCGTCACCAACCACACGAACGGCACTCGAAACGGCCGCTCCCGGTTGGGCTCCCTGATTCGCAGCACCAAGACTCCGACACAGACCAAGGCAAACGCCGCCAAGGTCCCGATGTTGGTCAGATCGTAGATCGTGTTCTCCTCGGCCATCAGCGCCCCGACGGCGACGAAGACACCGGTGACAATGGTGGTGACGTGAGGCGTCCGGTACTTGGGATGGAGTTTCGCGGCCCACTTCGGCATCAGGCCGTCGCGGGCCATCGCAAAGAAGATTCGGGGCTGGCCGTACTGAAACACGAGGAGCACGGCGGTCATTGAAACGACCGCGCCGAGCGAGACGATCCAGCTGGCCGTCTTCAGTCCAGCCAGCTCGAGCGCGTGGGCCAGTGGATCGGCCGATCGGAGCTGGAGGTACGGTACCAGCCCAGTCGCGACCGCCCCCACGACCATGTAAATCAGGGTACAGACCGCCAATCCGATCAGGATGCCACGAGGCATGGTTCGCTGAGGATCCTTGGTTTCCTCCGCCGCCGTCGAGATGGCATCGAACCCGATATAGGCGAAGAAGACGATGGCGGCCCCTTGGTGAATGCCGCGAAAGCCGTTGGGGGCAAAGGGCACGTAGTTGGCGGGGTCGATGTGGATGGTGCCCACGACCACGAACAGGGTCAGCACCGCCAGCTTGATGATCACCATGATGTTGTTGGCCCGGGTGCTTTCCTTCACCCCGACGCAGAGCAGCGCCGTCACCAAACCAACGATCACGAAAGCCGGGAGGTTGAGCAATACCGGCATCCCGAAAATGTGGGGGGCGGTATCCATCAGGGAGCGGAGAGCCGGGTCGGCCGCCATCTTGACCTGGAAATATCCATGAGAAAGCCACCCAGGCAGCGAGAGCCCAAACGCGCTGAGCAGCGAACTGAAGTATCCGCTCCACGCCACCGCGACGGCCACGTTGCCGATGGCGTACTCGAGAATCAGGTCCCACCCGATGATCCAGGCGAGGAACTCGCCCATCGTCGCGTAGGTATAGGCGTAGGCCGATCCCGAGGTCGGGATCATCGAGGCCAGTTCCGCATAACAGAGCGCCGCCAAACCGCAGACGACACCAAGCAGGAGGAAGGAAATGATCAGGGCGGGGCCGGCGCCGGCCCGGATGATGGTGCCATCGGCCGCCACCTCCCCGGCGGCGGCCGTTCCGAGAGAGGCGAAGATCCCGGCGCCGATGACGGCCCCGATCGACAGCATGACGAGGTCGCCGACGCCGAGCACGCGCAACATGCCGCGGTCCCGTTCGACGGTGATGGGCTTGCGTGCGAAGATTGACATTGGATCCGGACTAGAAGGTCAACTCAACCGTGATCGTTCCCGCGACGGGAAGCCCATCAGGCCCCCGGGCCGGTCTGAATCGGTAGTTCCGCATGACGTCTTCGAGCTTGCGCGCGAACCCGCGATCTTGGGGTTCGGGTGAAAGGCGGACATCCTCGACCCGCCCCTCGGGGCCGACCATGAAGGTAACCGAAATTGTAACGCCCCGTAACGCCTTCGGAATTTCAGGGGGAGGCAAGATGAGTTGGCGTGGTTCGGGCGGCCGGGCCAGACCGCCTTCGCCGCCGCCGGGCCCTTTGCCTGAGCCGGTCCCCGACCCATCGCCCGACCCGGAGCCGGATCCCGAGCCGGTCCCTTTCCCGGAGCCGGTACCAGTGCCGGCGCCGGTGCCGGATCCCGAAACCGTCCCCGGATCCGGTCGGACCGGCAAGGTGTCGGGCAGCGGGGTCGGGGCCGGGACCTCGACCGGTCGGATGACCGGCTCGACGATCGGCACTGGCGGGGGCGGGGGCACGACGGCCGGGGGCACGGCGGCCCGGGCGAGAGCTGGGAGCGCGACGAGCCGAATGGCACCCCCGCCCCCGCCGCCACCGCCCGCTGGGCCTCCCGGGGCCCCTTCATTCGGCTGGTAGTCCAGGTGGCGGAGGGGAGCGACTTCGATCAGGAGGGCCAGTATCCCGACGTGGATCAGCAAGGCCAGGATGGCGTTCCACCCCGACCGCCGGTGATGGGGAAGACCGAGCCCGATCGGCGGTCGGCGGTTGGGCCGCGGGTTCTCGGTCTGACTAGGCATCGTTCAAGGAGACGTCCGAGCCCGGGAAAAAGATTCGCCCGGGGGGAAACAAGAAGGGCGGGCTTACGCCCGCCCTTCTGGCCCTCAACGGATTCGAACGACTCATCCCTTCGGGGTAAAC
>JAYTTT010000103.1:0-2551 GCA_043744895.1 Gemmatimonadota bacterium
TACCAAAACGTCCGGCAGGCCGACCTCGCCGGCACCGTTCCCGGGACCGCTCGGCTTGACTCCCTGACCATCGGCTTCACGTCCAAGACCTTTCCCGAAGGGTATCTGCTAAGCAACCGGACGACCGGGGCGGCGGGCTTCGATCGACTCCGGTGGCTGATGTCGGTGGTGCGGGAGCAGCCGAACGCCAAGGCGATCATGCGCCAGTACCTCGACCGGCTGGTCGTGAACTGGCTCGAGCCGGAGAAGCTTCCGAAGCCGGGAGCGGGCCCAGCCCGGAAGCGGCGCTACTGGGGCGACACCTGAACGCAAGCCATGGAGCGTTATGCACGTCTTCACCTACGGGTCACTTATGTATCGCGCCGTCTGGGAGCGGGTCATCCCTGGCGCGCATCCGGCCCGTGGAGGAGCGATCCACGGCTATGTGCGGCGGCGGATCACGAACGAAGTCTACCCCGCGCTCGTCGGCGCAGGCCCAGAGAGCACGGTCCGCGGCGTCGTGTATGCCGATGTATCCGAATCCGAACTCGCGACCGTCGACCGCTTCGAAGACGAAGGCGAGCTGTACCGCCGGATTCCGGTGTCCGTCGCGCTCGATGACGGCACGGTGCTCGAGGCTTGGGCCTACGTGTTCCTCCACCCGGAGCGGGTCGACGACTCGCCCTGGGATGTCGAGCAGTTCGAGGCCCAGGGTCTGGAAACCTTCTTGAATACTTACTGCCGCGATCGGGCGCCTTGAAGCCTGTCGTAGCCGCGCCAAAGTTCTAGCAATCGATCCATTTGCCGAAGGATTCCTTATGTTAGGCAGCCGACCGATCATCGGATGGATCCTCCCGGCGCTGATCGCCGCGACCGGGTGCGGTGGCCCGGCGCCGGCCGGCGCCCCGGGGCCCACCACGCTGGCCGTGGTCGATTCGACTCACCACGTCGATTCCCTGGCCCGGGAACCGATGGTGGCCGAACACCCCAATGGAACCCTGTTCGTCGCCGGGTACGGTCAACCCGGCCCGAAGCTCTGGAGGAGCGCCGACAGCGGCCGGTCGTGGCAGCGCGTTGCCGTGGGCACCGAAGCGGACGGCGCGGTCGGCAATTCCGACGTCGATCTCGCGGTCGGCCCGGACGGGACCCTCTATTTCATCACGATGGGCTATGACCGGACCCGCTTCGAGGGCACCCATATCGCGATCGGCGTGAGCCATGACGTCGGCGCGACCTGGGCCTGGACCCGGCTGTCTACCACCCGGTTCGCCGACCGGCCCTGGGTCGAGGTCGCGCCTAACGGCACCGCCCAAGCCATCTGGAACGACGGCAGCGGCGTGTCGTACGCGGTAAGCACCGACACCGGGCGGACCTGGCGCGAACAACCGAAGATCCATCCCTCGGGCGGCTCGAGTCACCTGGCAGTTGGCCCCGCCGGCGAGATCGCCGTGCGGATCGTGCCGCTGTCGGCGTCGGGCAACAAGATCGACCGGGAGACCGACCTGGTGGCGGTGAGCGTCGACGGTGGCGCCACGTGGGAGAAGCACGCCGCGCCCGGGAAGCGGGCCTGGGGTTTTCCGCTCGGCAACCCGAAGGACCTCCCCCGTTGGGTCGAGCCGGTGGCCTTCGACAGCCAGGGCGTGCTCTACTACTTGTGGAGCGAAGGCACCGACCTCTGGCTCGGTTGGTCGGCCGATCGGGGCGCGACCTGGACCACCGCCCGGGTCGTCCACTCGGATGTTTCACTCTACTTCCCGTATCTCATCGCGCGTGGTTCCGGTGAACTGATTGCTTCCTGGGCAGCGGGGCGGGGGGACAGTTTGCGAGCCCAGGTCGCCCGGATCGAGCGGCGTGATGGGCAGGCACCAGAGATCGTCCTGGCGCCACCGCTGGTGCCCCAGTCGTGGGGGCTGCCCGAGCTCAAGCCTGGGGACGCACCGGTTCGAGACCCGGCCGGCGAATACTTCGCGACCGCCTTTCTGCGGGGGGGCGGAGTGGCCGCCGTGACGCCGATTCAAGACCCGACCGGCCGGCGGTTCGGGTTCTCGTTCTGGCGACTCGTCCCCCGCTGATCGAGTCCGGTTTCGTTGCTGGCCGCCGTGCCGGGTTCTCGGTACATTGGCGACCATGCAAATCATTCTCTGGGTCCTGATCGCCGTGGCCGGGGCCGTCAGCTGGGGTGTCCTGGCGCTCCATCGCGGGGAAACGGTCAGCGCGGCGTGGCTGATCCTCGCGGCGGTCGGCACCTACCTCGTGGCCTACCGGTTCTACGCCCGGTTCCTCGCCACCAAGGTGTTCGCCATCGACCCCCGGCGGGCCACCCCGGCGGAGCGGCTCGACAACGGGCGCGACTTCATCCCGACCGACCGGTTCGTCCTCTTCGGACACCATTTCGCGGCCATTGCCGGCGCCGGCCCGCTGATCGGCCCGGTGCTCGCGGCCCAGTTCGGCTATCTCCCGGGCGTCCTCTGGATTGTGTTCGGCGTGGTGCTCGGGGGCGCGGTCCAGGATTTTATCATCCTCTACGGATCGATGCGGCGGGACGGCAAGTCGCTCGGCCAGATGGCCAAGG
>JAYTTT010000104.1:0-2547 GCA_043744895.1 Gemmatimonadota bacterium
TGGTTGGGGCGCCACTCGGGAGGCCTTTGGTAAAGCCCGAGACGACGACGCCAAGGACCACCAGGAACCCAACCTGGAACAGGGCGACCAAGGCCATGACCCTCCGGCCCGAGGCGATCGTCGGGGCAGCGGCGGGCTCGGTGCCGGCCCGGCGCCGGAAGAACCGCAGTACGGCGGAGAGCAAGACCCCAACGAAGGTCAGGACCCCGAGGCCGAGGAGGGCTAGATGCAGCCGAGGGGAGCTCAGGCCGGGACGTTTTTCGAGGACCATCATGGGGGCCATCGAGAGGAAGCCATGGGTGATGTTGCCCCGGTCATCGGCCCGGAAGGCGACCAAGTCACCGCTGACGGCGTCCCGGAACAGCATGCTGTCGACGCTGATCAGCCGAAGCAGGCCGAACGGCGTCTGGGTCACCAAGGCCCCGTCCTCGTCGGGGGCAATGACGATCGGACCCGCCAGGCCAAGAACCTTTTGATAGGTCGAATAGCTCATCCGGTTGAAGAGGTACTCGCCGGCGTAGCGCTGGGCGCCGGCCTTGGCCCCCGCGGTCGGAGCGATCGTCGCCAGATCCTCCGGATAGTAGTGATCGAGGAACGCATCAAGGAAGGCCTTGAAGCTGATTCCGCCACCCGTGTTGGTGTTGGTCGACATGAAGACGCCGACGTTCTCGCTCGGGATCAGCGCCATGTCGGAATGAAAGAACTGGGTGTCGCCACCGTGACCGAAAAGCCGGAGACCGTGACCCGACTGTTCATAAAATCCGTGGGCGAAGCCGGGGAGGCGATCATCATGGCCCTGGAGTCGCGAGTGCATTCGCCGGGCGGTCGAGTCGGCCAGGATCCGCGCGTCGCCTAACGCCCCGTTCCCGAGATGGGCGAGCATGAACCTGGCCATATCGGTGGCCGAGGCACTGACCGTGCCGGCCGGCTGCGCGCCGACGATGATCTCCCACTTCTTGGGCACGTAGTGGCCCTGGTCCCATTGGTATCCGACCGACATGTCGGCCGCGAATCGATCAGGCAGCGGCTGGCGGGTGGTGGTGTGATTCATGGCCAGCGGGTTGAGGATGTTTTTCTCGATGTAGTCATCGAAGCTCAGACCCGATACTCGCTCGACGATGTAGCCGGCGACGGCGGTGGCGTAGTTGGAGTACGCCGAAAACTTCAAGGGCGGCCGGACCCGAGCGGGAAGGTGGGCCGGCAGCCACGCCTTCATCGTGCTCTGGTGCGCCGGGTCTTCCGTAAAGAGATCCCTCCCGTCCTCCTCGAATCCCGCCGTGTGGGTGAGGATGGACTTGAGGGTGATCGGCTCGGGAAAGGTCGCCGGGATCTTGAAGTCGAGGTATTCGTTCACATCGCGGTCGAGATCGAGCTTGCCCTGCTCGACCAGCTGCATGACCGCCGTCCAGGTGAACAACTTCGAAATCGACCCGATCCGGAACATCGTTTGGGCGGGATCGACCGGCTTCTTGGTCGCGACGTCGGCGTAGCCGTAGCCTTTCGCGAAGAAAAGGGCGCCGCCTTTGACCACCGACACCGTGACGCCGGCGATGTGCTTGTCCCGAAGCCACACGGCCATGGTCCCATCGATGAACGCTTCGACCTCGGCCGAGTCACGAAGGCCGCGAGCCTGGGCGGCCGCCGGCCCGGCGAGCCCACAGGTTACCAGCAGTAGAGCGAGCGCGTTCCGCACCAGAAGCCTCCAGAGTCAGTACTCGGTTTTGTATACAAAACTCAGATCTCCTACGTTCGCGCCTTTTCAAAGGTTTCGCTAGTGTGGCCTACCGGGGTGGGCCGAGCGGATTGGCCTTGCAACGCGAGGCTGCGCGAACCACGGTATAGACGATCGACGTCACCTGCCAACCGGCGGGGGCCCTCACCAACTGGAAGCTGTCGATGCCGCAATGACTCCAGGCCGTCCCGAGGTGGAAGTCGTATTGGGTCCAGATCGTGGCCACCCCGTCGCTGACGCGGACTTCGGCGTTCCACATTCGCTCGATGGGCACCGTAGCCATCGTGGCAATCTGGACCAGAAACTGATCCCGAGTGCTGACCCGGACCGTCGCCGAGTCGCCGGCGCCGATCGTGGCGATCAACTGGGCCGCCGGATGGAGCAGCCGTTTCAGGTCCACCGTGTCACGGCGGGCCATGGCCTCGAAGACGGCCTGGCCGGTCTTGAGGACAACGTCTTTCGGGGATTGGGCCGCGGCGCCGGCCGCCCATCCGCCCAGGGCGAACCCGAGGCATAGGAACAGGGGTATCGGTCTCATGGCCGGAATTCTACCCGGGGGCCGACTATCTTGGAACGACGGCCACAACCACCTCGGAGGAGCCGACGATGGGGAAGAAGGAAGACGCGATGATCGCGAAGTTGGTGAAAAAGGCGGCGGCCAAGGTGGCCGCGCCCAAGGACCGAGCGCGGCAATACGACGACACCCTCAAGATCACGCCGCGGGAAGAGGATTCGGATACGAAGCATCTGTTTCGGGAGATGAGGAAACGGGAGTTTTAGGGCTCGGCACTCGGCACTCGGCACTCGGCACTCGG
>JAYTTT010000105.1:0-2546 GCA_043744895.1 Gemmatimonadota bacterium
GCTGAACCTGATTACTCCGCTCCGCCGCTTCGGCTGACCGAACGGCGCAACCCCCGTTCGGCCGATATCGACCTCGCCGACGCGGTGACGCTGGTCGACATCATCAACGCCGAAGATGCGACCGTTCCCGGGCTGGTGGCGGCCTGCCGGCACGAGATCGCGGCGGCGGTCACCCTGATCGAGGCATCCTTCCGCCGCGGGGGCCGGTTGCTGTATGTCGGCGCCGGTACCAGCGGACGACTCGGGGTGCTCGATGCCTCCGAGTGTCCCCCGACCTTCGGGACCGATCCGAAGATGGTGGTGGGCATCATCGCGGGCGGCTACTCCGCCTTGGTCAAGCCGGCTGAGGGCGCCGAAGACGACGTCAGCGCCGGCCTGGCGGTGATCGACGCCCACGGTGTCACCGACCTCGATACGGTGGTGGGGATCGCGGCCAGCGGCGGAACCCCGTTCGTCCGGGCCGCCTTGGACGGGGCGGCTCGGGCCGGCGCGAGTACCATCCTCGTTGCCTGCGCCGAGCCGCCGCCGGAACTCCGGTCGATCTGCGATGTCTGCATCGTGATGCCGACCGGCCCCGAAGTCGTCACCGGTTCAACCCGGATGAAGGCGGGGACGGCCACCAAGCTGGTGCTCAACACCCTCACCACCGCGGTGATGATCCGCCTCGGCAAAACCTACGGCAACCTGATGGTCGACCTCCAGGCCTGGAGCCAAAAGCTGGTCGATCGGGGCGATCGGATCGTGATGGAGGTGACCGGGGTGGACCGGATCGCGGCCCGCCGGGCGATCGATGCCGCGGCCGGCAGCGTCCGCGCCGCGATCGTGATGGTCAAGACGGGAACCGGGCTTGAGCAAGCCAACGCCTTGCTGGCCGCCAACGACAACCGGGTTCGCGCCGTGCTCGGCGATCCCCCACCAGTACGGAACTCATGACTGAACGACCCACGTTGGCGGTAGGCTTGATGTCGGGCACCTCGCTCGACGGCATGGACGCCGCCCTGGTCCGGTTCACCGGTCCAACCCATGTCGATCTGGTGGCCTTCGTCCACTTGCCCTACACCGCGGACTTTCGGCATCAGCTCGAACATGCGATGACGGCGGGCACCACCCGCGAGCTGGCCTTGCTCAACGTCGCCATTTCGACCTGGGCCCAGGAAGCGACGCAGCAGGTCTTGGCCCAGGGCCACCGGAAGGCCTCCGACCTCGACTTCATCGCCTTCCACGGCCAGACCATCTGGCACGAGCCGCCGGCCGTCACCTGGCAACTCGGCGAACCGGCGGTGCTGGCGGAGGCCTTTGGGGTCCGCGTGGTCCACAATTTTCGACCCCGGGACGTGGCCGCGGGCGGGCAGGGCGCTCCGCTGGTGCCGGTCGCGGATGTCTTGCTGTTCGGCGCCGATCATCCTCGCATCCTCCTCAACCTGGGTGGGATGGCGAACCTCACCTTCGTGCCCCACCGGGCCGAAGAGAAAGGCGCTTTTGCCTTCGATACCGGGCCTGGCGTCGCGATCATTGACGCGGTGGCCCGGATCGTCGATCCCTCGTTGCCGTTCGATCGGGACGGGCGGCTGGCGGCTCGCGGGGTCCCGAACGAAGCCGTGCTGGCCGAACTGTTAGGCAATCCCTTCTTTGCGGCACCGCCGCCCAAGAGCACCGGGCGGGAACGGTTCGGTGCCGAGTACGCCGCCGCGCTGGCGACCCGGGTGCCGGGTCCGGACGGCGTGGCCACGGCGGTCGAGTTGACCGCGCGGAGCATTGCGGGCGCGATCGATCGGTGGGCCCCCGGAGCCGGAGACATGCTGGTGTCGGGCGGGGGCCGGCACCATCCGGGGTTGATCTCGGCGCTCGGCACTCGATGCTCGGCGCTCGGCGGGCCGGGGGTTCGGTTGTTTGATGAGGTGTATTTCTCGGGCGATGCGAAGGAGGCGGTGGCGTTTGCGTTGCTGGGGTATCTCACGATTCATGGGCAGCCGGGGAATTTGCCGGCGGCAACGGGGGCGCGCGGGGCCCGGGTGCTCGGGGCCGTGACGCCGGCATGACGGCGGGCCGGTTGGTGATGCCCGCCATTCGGTGGGATGTGAACACCGGGTTCGAGCATGAGGCTGGGCCGATCGAGCAGGCGCTCGAACTGGGGGTGGGCGGGTTCATCGTGTTTGGGGGCACCAAGGAGGCGGTGGCGGGGCTGACCGAACGGCTGGAACGGGAGGCCGGCCGGCCGCTGCTGATCTCGGCCGACCTCGAGCGGGGCGCCGGCCAACAGGTGGCCGGGCTGACCGAGCTGCCGCCGCCTCGGGCGCTCGCGTCGTTAGGCGGGCTCGGACCGGCCCGGACCGCCGGCCGGCTGACCGGGGCCGAAGCCCGCTCGGTCGGTATCAACTGGCTCTTGGGTCCGGTGGCCGACCTCGATCTCGTGGCCGCCAATCCGATCGTCCAGACCCGGTCGTTTGGGGCCGACCCCGACCAAGTCGGCGAGCAGGTCGGGGCCTGGATCGCGGGGGCCCACGAGGCCGGCGTGTTGACCTGCGCGAAACACTTTCCGGGGCACG
>JAYTTT010000106.1:0-2544 GCA_043744895.1 Gemmatimonadota bacterium
ATGCCGTTCCTCGACCACCTCGAGGAACTCCGGAGTCGACTCGTCAAGGCCGTCATCGCGTTGGCGGCGGCGGTGGGGGTGGGCATTTGGCTTGTCAGCCAATTCCGCCTTGTCGACATCCTTCAGGCCCCGATCACCCCACTGCTCGAAGGCCGGCATCTCGTCATTCATAGCCCCACCGAGCCGTTCATGATCGTGCTCCAGCTTGGGTTCATTGTCGGGCTCGTCTTGGCGTCACCGGTCCTCATTTGGCAGCTCTGGGCGTTTCTCGCGCCCGCGTTGTACGACCGGGAAAAGCGAGCGATCGTCCCGGCGCTGTTTGCGGGCCTCGTGCTGTTCCTGACGGGGGCGGTGCTGAGTTTCATCTTCATCGTACCCGAAGCCCTCCGGGTGCTGCTGGGTTTCCAGGCCGGGACGTTCGATCTCCTGATCACCTATCGGGAGTACTTTGCGTTCGTCCTTCAGGTGGTCCTGGCCATGGGGATCTCGGCCGAGTTGCCTCTCGTGATCATCCTGCTCGCCGTCCTCGGCATCGTCACGCCGGCGATGTTGCACCGGTTTCGGCGGTTCGCGATCGTGCTGTCGTTCGCCGGTGGCGCGATTCTCTCGCCGGGCACCGACGTCTTCTCGATGATGATGATGTCGGTCCCGTTGCTGATCCTCTACGAGGTCGGCTTCGCGGGGGCCTGGATTGTCCATCGCCGGCGGCTTCGATCCGCCGCCACGGCGGTGGCCGTCCTCCTCGGTCTTGGGCTCCCCGGGCGGCTCGATGCCCAACGCCCGCCGCCCCGCCCGGTCACCCAGCAGGATCCCCGACAAAATCCGGCCGATACCGGGCTTCGAAAGCCGGCTCCGCTCGATACGGCCAGCGCGCGTCGCATGGGGATTCCGACCGCGCCGAAACAAGCGTTCGCCGCCTCGGATTCGATCGTGGATCAACTCCTCGACCTCGAGGGGTATGAGACCACCCGGTACCGGGCCGACACGGCCCGGGTCCAGACCGTCGACCGACAGGTGAAACTCGACGGCAACGCGATGACGGAGCGGGCCGGGTCGACGCTCGAGGCGCGCCAAATCCTCTATCGCGAAGGCGATTGCCGGTTTGACGCCGACGGGGAACCGCATCTGTTTCAGCAGGGTACCGTGGTCGTCGGCCGTCAGGTCCAGTTCAATACCTGTGAAGAACGGGGGCTGGTCCAGGATGGCCGGACCACCTTTCCCCAGCAGGGAGCGAATTGGATCATCAGCGGCAATATCGCGATAGATTCATCGACGAGCCGGATCTATGCCCGGGCCCAAGAGATTACCAGCTGTGATTTGCCGGATTCTCATTACCACTTCGCGGCCAAGGAGCTGAAGTGGGTCAACGGATCAGTCATGGTGGCCCGGCCGGCGGTGCTCTACATCCGGGACGTGCCGATCGCCTGGATTCCGTTCCTCTTTCAGGATACCAAGCGGGGCCGGCGCTCCGGCATCCTGATCCCGGAGTTCGGATTCAACGACATCGTCCGGCCAAGCCGCAACTACAACCGGACGGTTCGGAACATCGGGTACTACTGGGCGCCGAATGACTACGTCGATCTGCTCGGCCGGTTCGATTGGTTTTCGAACCGGTACATCGAGCTCGGCTTTGAAGGGCAGTATCGATGGATCGACAAGTTTGCCCGCGGCGCCGTCAGCTTCTCGAAAAGCAGCGAAATCGGGTCCGGGGCGGGGAACTCCAACACCCGGATCGTGTGGAATCACAGCCAGTCCTTCAGCGTGACGACCAAGCTGAACGTGAGCCTCGACTACTCGACGAATTCGTCGATTATCCGCCGGAACTCGATCGACCCGCGCCTGACCACCCAGCAAATCCGGAGCTCGGCGAATCTCAATCGCCAGTTCAAGTGGGGGAACATGGCGTTAGGCTGGACCCGAAGCCAGAACGTCACCGATGGAAGCGGGTCGCGGACGGAGCCGTCGCTGTCGATTTCGCCGAAGCCGCTCGATTTCGGTTCGAACGTGACCTGGTCGCCCGATCTCAATTTCAATCGCGATGTGAGCTTTCGGCAGCCGTTGCCGTCGGTGCTGGTTCCCCGCGGGTTGGGTGGTCAGGTCGACACGCTGAAGGTGACCGGGGGGAGCCGGGTCAGCCGTTTTACGATGAATACTCCGCTTCGGATCGGTGGGTTCCAGTGGCAGAACTCGGTCAGTCTGGTCGACGCCGATTCCGCCGGCCTCCGGGAGGAGCTGGTCAAGCTGCCGAACGAGGCCACGCCCGACCCGACCGATTCAATCTCGGTCCGCCGGGTCCGAGGCGGCGGATTCGGTAGTGAGTTCGACTGGCAAACCGGGATCAACCTCCCCATCGTGTTCCGGACCTCGTGGAAGGTGACGCCGAGTGTGGGGATCACGAATATCACCTCGGGCCCGTTCGCGGTTCGAAACGAGCGAACCGACGGGCAATTCGTCCGCCAGGGGAAGCGGCTTCAGTTCGGGGTGTCGGTCTCGCCGACGTTTTATGGCTTCTTCCCCGGGATCGGACCCCTGGCGAAAATCCGC
>JAYTTT010000107.1:0-9862 GCA_043744895.1 Gemmatimonadota bacterium
GAACAGATGGCGCAGATCCAGCTCCAACGGCATCGCCCCCTCGGAGAGTGGAACTACACCATTCATCCACACGCGAGGTGAGCATGATGATGCAGTTATGTCTTTACAAGTCCTAACGTGCGACCTTCGGTTCAGGATTCGGGACCATGCCACCGAGGATTGTTTCCCAATTCGATCCGTCGATCTGGCTCACAATTCGACAGATCGAGGTTCTCGTTCTTTTAAACAACGGCCTGAGCCGCAACCAGGCCGCCTCGAGGCTCGGTGTCACACTTGATACGGTGGCCGAGCACCTCGACCACATCTTCCGCCAGCTTCGGGCCCAATCGTCGATCGAGGCATTTCGAAAAGCGGTTGAGCACCGGCTCATTGAGATTCCCAGTGCCCCCCCCCCCCGATCTTCGACCCGCAACGCCCGAGGCCCGATCGGCCGTAGGTCCTCAGTCCCGTTGACGGGCGCGGCGAGCGGATTACCCAACTAGATTCGAGCCGGAGCCACCAACCGGCCGTTTCAAAGATCAATGCCTGAACTCCCCGAAGTCGAAACCATGGTCCGGGACATGACCCCGGTCCTTGCCGGCCGGGTCATTCGGAGCGCACTGTTGACCCACACGGACATCCTGTCCGGCGTCACCGGCCGGACCCTGACCACCGGCTTGACCGGCGCCCGAGTGCTCCGTCTCGAACGACGCGCCAAGAACGCCGTGATCATCACCAACCGGCGCCGCTTGATCATCCAGCCCGGGATGACCGGCTCGATGTTCGTCAAGCGCCGCCTGGCCCCAGAAGACGTCCGCTACGGGGTCCTCAAGGCCGTCCTCGACGACGGCCGGACCTTCATCTATCACGACGTGCGGCGGCTAGGCACGCTCCGCTGGGTCGACCAGGGCGGCTGGGACCGGTTCTCCGCCGCTCTGGGGCCCGAACCCCTGGATCCGGCGTTTACGCCGATGGTGCTGGGCCAGGCCCTGGGCCGGTCGAAGGCGGCGGTCAAGAAGGTCATCATGGACCAGAAGCACTTGGCCGGAGTCGGAAACATCTACGCCAATGAGGCGCTCTTCTCGGCCGGCATCGACCCGTCGAGACCGGCCAACACTATCAACCCGGACGAGCAGCACCGGCTCCACCACCATATCGTCCGAATCCTGATGAATGCGGTCAACGCGAGTGGCACCACCATTCGGGACTATCGCACCGGCACGGGGGAGCCAGGTAACTTCCAGGGCGAACTCGACGTGTACGACCGGGAGGGCGAACCGTGCAAACGCTGCGGCACCATCTTGGCGGGAACCCACACCATCGACGCGAGGATCACCGTCTTCTGCTATCGGTGCCAGCGCTGAGCACGTGACGACCACCCTCCTTCCCCCGACGACCGACCTGGACACCCTCCGGGCCCGGGTCAAAGCGCTGGCCGAGCACCGGCCCGGCGTCTATAAAATGGTCGACGCGATGGGCCACGTCCTGTACGTCGGCAAGGCCAAACGGGTCAAAGCCCGGCTGCTCTCCTACTTCAACGCCAAGTTTCCCGAGGACAAGGCCGCCCGGATTCTCCAGGCCGCCTCGAACATCACCTGGGACTACGCTCCGAGCGAGTTCGCCGCCCACCTGACCGAGCTGGCCGAAATCCGGAAACACCGCCCGGCCTACAACCACCAGATGAACCGGCGCCGGAACGCCGCCTTCGTGACCGTCTCGTTAGGCAAGGCCCCCCGGCTGGCCGTCACGACCTCGACCGGCCGGCAGGACGTCCGCTACTTCGGCCCGTTCGCCTCGCCCGGCCGCACCGCCGGCGGGGTCCGGGTCCTGAACGATCTCTTGGGCCTTCGGGACTGCGCCGAGAAGATGCCGGTCGTTTTCCCGGGCCAAGGCGACCTCTTTGCCGAGCCGATGCAGGCGGCCTGCCCGCGGTTCGACTTCGGGACCTGCGCCGGTCCCTGCGCCGGCTTGGTGGAAGAGATCCGCTATCGTCAGCAGGTCGAGGCTGCGATCCGGTTCCTGGCCGGCGCCGCGATTGAGCCGATCGACCAGGCCGTGGACCAGATGACTGCCGCCTCAGACCGCCACGACTTCGAGGCAGCCTCGCGATGGCGCGACAAGTTCGAGCACTTGGAGTGGCTGATCAGCGCCGCGGCCCGGGCCCGGGCCGCCATTCATGTCCTGACATTCGTGTACCGCGAACCCGGCGCCTTCGGCGACGATCGGGTCTACTTGATTCGTCACGGGTTGGTCCGGGCATCATATCCGTATCCGCACACCCCCATCGAGCGCGAGGCCTTTCGAGCCGTCGTCGAGGCCGAGCTCACCACGCCGGTCCCGGCCGCCGGCCTCCTCGACCACGCAACCCTCGACGAGATGTTACTGGTCATGAGTTGGTTTCGTCGCCACCCCGAGGCGTGGCGACGGACGGTCCCGGTCGGCCAGTGGTTCGAGGGTCAGGTCGCCTGAAGTCTTGCCATATGGCAGAGTTCTTAGTACATTATGGCCATGACCCACAAGCCGCACCAGGTCGCTGAGACGGCGCTGAGTCGCTACCCCTCGACCGATGAGGGATTTGCCGACCTCCTCGGCCTGCCCGCCCGCTCCACGCTCAGGCTGGTGGCAAAGATCGATGAAGGGTTCCCGTACAGCGTCTTCGATCACTTCCAGCGCGAAACCGGATTCCCCGCCGCCACGCTGGCCGAGTTGATCCAGGTACCGGTCCGGACGCTGCACCGGCGCCGGGCGGAGCGGCGGTTTTCGCCGGAGGAATCGGATCGGTTACTGCGGGCCGCCCGGGTTGCCTTCCTGGCTCGGCGGTTGTTCGAGGGCCACATGGCCGAGGCCAGGCAATGGCTGGCTGAGCCGCAGCCGGCGCTCGGCGGGGCCACGCCGCTGGCGTTTTCCCGCACCGACGTCGGAGCCAGAGAGGTCGAGGCCTTGATCGGCCGCTTGGAGCATGGGGTGCCGAGCTGACGATCGTGGTCTGCCGGTTGGTCAAGGCGCGGTTTTCGGCGACTCCGTTCGATGGCGAAGGGGCCCGGTTGTTTGGGGGCCGGTGGAACCACCCCGGCGTCCGGTGCACCTACGCTTCGGAAACCGCCGCGCTCGCCATCCTCGAAATCCTGGTCCATCTGCACCGCGCGGCGCTGCTCGATCGCTACGCGATCTGCCGGGCCACCTTCGACGACGGGCTGGTGTCCCGGCTCCCCACGCGAGACATCCCGCCCGACTGGCGGTCCTTTCCGGCCCCGGCCAGCGCCAGGGAGGTCGGCGATCGATGGATCGCCGAGGGCAGCGGAGCGGTCCTCCGGGTGCCCAGCACCATCGTTCCGTCCGAATTCAACTACCTCATCAACCCCGCCCACCCCGATTCCTCCATGATCCGGCTCCTTCCGGCCGAGCCGTTCGAGATGGATCCGCGACTGGGGCGCGGCTAGTCCTCATCGAGCCCTGTCAATGGCACCAGCCGGGCCCGCGGAGGAATGCCTGCTTCGAGCTCCATGATCCCCACGGAGGCCGGCAGGTCGAACCGTCGCTCGCCCGCCCCGCCTGGATTCATGACCGTGACCACGAGATCGACCATCGTGAGCAGCGGACGATGGGTGTGGCCGTAGATGATCACCTCGGCCTCCGGATAGCGGAGATTGAGGGCCTCGGGCGTCGTCCGATCGAGCTGGTGTCCGTGAATGATCAGGAATCGGAATCCCTCGATGTCGGTTTGGATCACTTCCGGCACCAGTCGGCGGATGTCGAACCCGTCGGTGTTGCCGAACACGGCCCGGACCGGCGCGATGGCCTCAAGTTCGGTCAACAGATCGGGCGGCCCAATGTCGCCGGCATGGAGGATCAGGTCGACCTCCCGGAAGGCGTCGAACACCTCAGGGCGAAGGAGCCCATGGGTGTCGGAGATGATCCCCAGTCGCACCCGGTGACCTGCTGATCAGCCGTCGCCCCATCGGGGGGCCACGTCGATGTCGAGGTCGAACTGGTCGAGGACCCGCTGGGCAATAAAGTCGACCAGATCGCTGATCTGCTTGGGGCGGTGGTAGAACCCGGGCGCTCCCGGCAGGACGGTGACCCCCGCCTCCGCCGCCGCGGTCAAGTTCCGCAAATGGACCAGCGAGAGCGGCGTCTCCCGAGGGACCACCACCAGCTTCCGGCGTTCCTTCAGGGTGACGTCGGCTGCTCGCTCGACCAACGAGCGACTGGTGCCGTGGGCAATCGCCGCGACCGTGCCCATCGAGCAGGGACAGATCAACATTCCCCGGGTCTTCTGGGATCCTGACGCCGGCTTGGCGCCGCGATCGTCGTCGTCGAAGACCGTGATCGAGGGCCATTGCCCGCCGGTGGCTTTCTTGAGCCCGGCCAGGTTGGCGATCCCAGATTCCTCCTTGAGCAGCCGCCACCCATGGCTCGACACGATCAGCCACACCGGCACGTGGTTGCGAGCGAGGAGATCAAGGACCCGGACGGCATAGGGAGCCCCCGAGGCTCCCGTCAGGGCAAAGACCAGCGGACGCGGTGTGGTCACTGGTCGTTGCCACCGCCGGCCGCCGACTTGGCCCCACCCTTGCCGGCGTCGAGGTCATTCCAATTCAGGATCGCGTTGAAACCGAGGAAATAGGTTCCCTGGGTTTGCCACCGCCAGAACGGCCGGATCGCGAAGCTGACGACGTGCCCGCTGCCTAACGGGGCATCGACGACCTGAGCCCGGTTCGACAGATACTGACCGCCGGCCAAGGTGCCCGACAACAGCATATCGTTCGGATTCGCCGGGAACTGCATCACCACCCGGGGCCGGGCTTCGTCGCCTCCGAGGCCGAAGGCCCGGGCAACCTCCCGGAACTGGGCCACCTGATCGGATTCGGCAGCCCCGGCTCCGCGGCCACCCCGGCCGGCCGGCGTCGTGCTATCGGCGTCCCAGGGCGAAAGCATTAGCCGGCTGGCCATCGGGGTCGTGTTCTGGCCGACGCCGGGGATCTGAGTGCCCCCCCCGAAGAACGCCGCGAACTCAGCCGGAATCCCGCCGCCACCGGCGTTCAACACCGGGTCCTGATTGAAGTAGACCGGTAGTTGCCCGCCGTCGAAGCCGTAGGCAATCGGGCTCTTCTTGTCAGTGATGACGCCTCGCATGACCGACCCGCGGACGAACAACTGGGCCGGATTCTCGACCGTCACTCCGGGGGTTAGGCCGTAGGACGGGAAGATGGTCGCGGTGGACCCTTCGACGATCAGGGTACCACCCGCCTGGACGAATTTGGCCAGCTCGAGCAAGCCTTCCATGCCCATCCCGCCCCGGATGTCGTCGCTCTCGTCGAGCACGCCGAGGTTCGGAGTGGCCGGGGATTTCTGGTAGGGCAGCGGAGCGGTCCCGGTCTTGGCGATCCCGTTGACTTGGCCCGTCGCGCTCCCGCCTACGTGCGGGAAAATGATGACATCGTATTTCGAACGGAGATTGCCTGCTTGGAGCTTCTGATCCGCGAAGTACTGGTAGGGCACGCCGTAGGTATCAAGCGCGGCCCTGACCCACCCTTCGTCCTGGGTTCGCTGCCAACTGTGGACGTACCCGATGCGCGGGATGTCGAGGTCGTGACTCTTGACGGTCGGGACTGCCGCGACCGCGTAGCCCGAAAGCCCCAGTTCGGTGAGGGTCGGCTCCAGTTTGGCGCGATCGGCGTTGGCGATGACGAAGGCGCCGGCGCGGAACGAATGGCCGGCGGCCTGGAAGTCTTCCTCGGCGGCCTGCATCGGCACCGCGGCATGCCGATACCGAAACGCCATCAGATTATTGTCGCCGGTATGGTCGACGATCACCACGGGGCCGGTGCCGTCGATCCCGCCCGTCGCCCGGACGTCGGCCGTGATCATCGTCATCGGTTGATCGAGGAAGGTTTTTTCCGCGACGGGGGTGATCATCAGGTTCCGCATCAGGCCAAAGGTCCAGCCGGTGTCGTCATAGGGCCGCGGATTGGCCGGGGGGTAGTTCTGGACCGAGAAGTACATCTCGGCCAGGGTTCGATACGGCTGGTCGGCCCGGACCACGTAGTCGCCCGGCTGGACGGAGACCTTGCCGGCGGTGAACGAGCTGGTGGCCCGATGAATCTCGAGCCCTTGGCGCCGGAGGTCATTGACGGCCTGGGCGGCGTCGGCCTTCCGTCGCTGGCCGGCCGGAATCACCCAGGCGTAGGGTGCGTCCGCCTTGCCCTTCTCGACGGCCCGCTTGTTCTTGAGCCAGTAGTTCTCGAGGTAGAGTTCCCGGTTCTTGGCTACGTGGTTCAAGACGATCAGCAGGGCCGATTCCTGGATGTTGGTGTTGTTTCGGGGGCCCCAGGCGATCGAGGCCAGCGGCGGATTGGGGCGGAACCATTCGCGGCTGGTGGTCGCGGCGGGCGGGCGGATCGTGGTCGTATCCGGCCCGTAGCTCTGGACCTCGTAGAACCGGCCCACGGCGTTGTGGGTGTGGGCAATGAAGAACATGTAATTCGGCACCCACCCGTCGTAGAACCCATAGGTCCAGACGCCGGGCACCCCCCGCTTGGTCATTTCCATGACTTCGGTCTTGGCCAAGAGCCACCACTCGTCCACCGTGATCGGATCTAGGGACTCGTTGTACGGGCCGGTTCCGGTCGAGGCGTAGAGGTAGGTGACCGACTCATGCAAGTCGTGCATGATGGTCGGGGTCCACTCGACGAACAATTTGGTGACGTTCTTGGTCAAGGCCAGGAACTGCCCCATACCGTCCCGGTTGTTGTCGTGCGCCACGTACTTGCCCCAATACATCAGTGGCAGGCGCGGGGCCCCGGCGGGAAGCTTCTTGTTGAAGTAGTAGGTGTCGACCTGCTTCTCTCGGCCATCGACTTCGATAACGGGCGTAATGAACGTGATCACGTTGTTCCGGATCGCCTGGATGTAGGGCGTCTCCTCCACCGCGAGCCGATAGCCCAATTCCATCAGCATCTCGGGCCCGCCGGTTTCCGGCGAGTGCATACCGCTGGTGAGCCAGTAGATCGGTTTGGCCGTTCCGATGATCCGGCGGGCCTCGGCTTCCGTGGTCTTTCGGGGGTCGGTCAGCGAGGTCAGCATTCCCTGATATTGCTTGAGTTTCCGAATCGTCTCGGCGTCGGCGATCGCCGAGACGATCATGTCGCGGCCTTCTTCGGTCTTGCCGATGCTCCAGGTCAGGACCCGATCCGAGGCCTTGTCGAGGGCTTCGAAATAGCGATGGATGTCCTTGGCATAGGTCAACTCACCGGGGGTGCCGACGATCCGGCCGAGAAACTTGAGCGGGGTCGGGACCGTGTTCGAGGCCGGGAGGTGATCGACCAGCTCGGTCGAGATCCGGGGGTCGCGGAGGTACTCCTTGATCTTCTTGGTGTACTCCTGATCCACGGCCTGGCCGCTCTGTCCCATGAGCGCGCCGGGCCAAGCCGAACCGACGGTGACGATGATCGCGGCAAGCCGGGCGACCAGCACGCCACGCACCGCTCGTTTCGAGGGTCGCATATAATCTCCGTGTGGGGGCCTCACAAGAATAGGCTGAACCCCCGGAATATGCTGCGAGAACTCACCCCCCTCGTCGGTTGGGAGTCGGCGACCGGACTGGGTGTTTCGGCGGGCCAGGGGGGTCGGTGCGCGACGGTTTGACCGGTCGCGACGGCCGGCCGCTTTTCCGGGTCGGGGGTTCGGGAATCCGTCTGCGATCGTTGCTGGACGGCATCGGAGTCAGACGCCCGCCGCTTGCCCCGGCCGCTGGCGGACCACCACCGCCGTCACGTTGTCGCTCCCACCGTCCGCGAGCGCGGCCGCAATCAGGTCTTCGCACACCTGACGGGCCGAGGTCATGCTCTGGAGCCGGTCGCGAATCGCATTGTCGGACAAGTGCTTGGTCAGGCCGTCCGAGCAGAGGAGCACAACGTCTCCCGGCTCCAGTTCGATCCGGTCGACCTGCGGTTCCGTGGTTCCCCCGATGGCGCTGGACAAAACGTGGGCGAGCGGACTACGGTGCGCGGCCGACTGGCGCATGACCCCTTGGTCGACGAGACCTTGGGCGACGGTCTGGTCCTTGGTGAGTTGGCGGAGCGCACCGCCGCGGAGGAGATAGGCTCGGCTATCGCCCACTTGGAGGAGAAAGAGCGAGGGCCAAACCCCGATCGCCAGCGTCAGCGTCGTGGCCATGCCCCGGAGCTCCGGCTCCGCGTCACCTCGCTCGATCACGGCCCGATTCGCCTCGAAGGCGACCTCGCGAAGCGCCGTGAGGAACTCCTCCGCCTCGTGGGGATCGCCGGTGTAGTAGCACCGCATGGTCGTCGTCACGTAGGTCGCGATCGTCTCGATCGCGGCCCGGCTCGCGGCCTCGCCGGCGGTCGAACCTCCGACGCCGTCCGCGACGATTGCCAGGAAGGCGAGGCGGTGGCCAAGCGACTCCAGCTCCGCCGAGGTTGGCAGACTGGTCCCATGAACCCGCATCGACTTGTGGAGGGAGCAGAGCAGGAAGTGATCCTGATTCTCGGCCCGGACCAAGCCGCGGTCGGTGAGCCCGAAGGCATCGAGCTCGCGGTCGACCGCGCGGGTAGCGAGGAACTCACTCACCCAATGGCCGCGCCGGCGGGCGAGCGGCGGCCGCCGAATCGACGGGCCGCTTTCGGTACGCCTGGAAGGTGACCTCGGCCATCCGAGGCCCCGAATCGCTCAGGAGCGCTGACGGCTTGCCGCGAAGGTACTGATCGAAAAAGGCCAGGGTGAGGGACCGAATGATTTCGTGGCCCCTTTTGGGATCGAGGCGGGCTTTGTCGCGAGGATAGAAGAGCGCCAAATCGGAGAAATCGCCGTGATCGGTGCCGGCGATCGTCGCCGAATACCAGTCGGCGGTCGAGCGGATCCGGGTGGTGCTGTCCCAGACGTCGGTCAGGGCCATCAGCTCACGGACCATCGGCCGATCCTTTTCAGGATAGCCAAGGGCATCATCGAGCCCGTGATGGAATTGGAGGACCGGCCGGGTCGTGCCACGCTCCCGCACATCACCGAACAATTGCCCGTCATGGTCCACCGCCGCCTTGATCCGGGGATCCACCGACGTAAGCTGGATCGCAAGGGCGCCGCCCAGGGACCACCCGAACGCTCCAACTTTCGTGAGGTCGAGGCGACCCTGGAAGGGGCCCGGGTCGCGAGCGAGGACCTCGACCTGATCGAGCGCGAAACGAGCGTCGGCTTCCCAGATCTTGAAGACGGGATCGTCCAGGTGGGCCCAGCTGGCAAGGGCGTCTTTCTTGCCGTCACCGGTTTCCTTGGGCATCGCGAGCGTGTCGGCGGCGAACGGTGTGCCATCGGGATACTTGACCGTCTGGTTGAAACCGAAATGCTCGACCGAGAATACGACATAACCGTGGCTCGCGAGCCACTCGGTGACGAAGGTCGCGCTCCACCGGGTCCAGAACCCGCCGTGATTGTATATGAGGACCGGAAAACCGGAGTCCGATGACGCGATCGAGGCGTTCTGGACCGAGTTGGTGCGGGCATTGCGCGCGGCCCGGGCGCCGGTCTGGCTCGCGAATTCGTCAGGCCGTTGGAGATAATGGGTCCGCTCCGCTCCGGTCGAGGTTTCGGCGGGATACCACACCTGCACCACAACCTTGCGCCGATCGTTAGGATCCTTCGTATAAGGCTCCGGCCGGCTCGCGTCAGTCCAGAAGAACTCTTGGGTGCCGACGGCGTACGGCCCCGAGGGCTTCTCAAACGGATGGTCCGGAATCTTCGGACTGATCCGCCAGTAGACGTATCCGGCCAGAGCCGCCACGAGCACGACCAAGGCCACGAGAATTTTGGTCAGCCTTTTCATCAGAGCACCCGGTCGATCAGTGCGAAGGCAAATACCACGACACTC
>JAYTTT010000108.1:0-2524 GCA_043744895.1 Gemmatimonadota bacterium
GGTCGACATCGGTGATACCGAGCCCGTAGGCCACCAGTGAGCCGGCCGCCGAGCCGCGGCCCGGCCCGACCGGAATCCCCCGGTGGCGGGCGGCCGCGATGAAATCCTGGACGATCAGGAAGTATCCCGAGTATCCGGCCTTGATGATGACGCTGAGTTCGTAGACGAGCCGATCCTCGACCGCCTGCGGCAGCGGGACGCCATAGCGGCCCTCGGCGCCCTTCCGGGCCAGATCGGACACCAGGACATCGTCATCGGCGTACTCGGCGGGGCGGGGAAAACTCGGGAGGAAATACCGCTTTTCGAAGTCGAATTCGCAGAGCTCGGCCACTCGCTGGGTGTTGTCGATTGCCTCCGGGTGATCTTTGAAGAGCCGCCGCATCTCGGCTTCACTCTTGACGTAGGACTCCTGACCGGTAAACCGGAACCGTTTTGGGTCGTCGAGGTCGGCGCCGGTTCCGATGGCCAGGAGCACGTCGTGGGCCTCGGCGTCGTCCCGCCTCAAGTAGTGGGCGTCGTTGGTGGCGACGACCGGAAGGCCGAGGTCCTTGGAGAGCTCGATCATCCCATCGAGCACGATTTTTTCGTCGGGGATGCCGTGGTCCTGGATTTCGAGCCAAAAGCCCTCGGGGCCGAACAGCTTGGCAAACCATTGGGCGCTCCGTTTGGCCTCCTCGTACCGTTGTTGGCGGAGACTGTAGGCTACTTCGCCCGACAGGCAGGCGGCCAGGCAAATGATTCCGTCGGCGTGTTGCTCCAGGACCTCCTTGTCGATCCGGGGGCGGCGATAGAACCCCTCGGTGTAACCGATCGAGGTCAGCTTGATCAGGTTCTGATAGCCGACCTTATTCTTGGCCAGGAGCACGAGGTGGCTGTAGTGGGCTGGAGCATCGGGCGGCTTTTGACTGGAGCGACGGTCGCCGTAGGCCAGGTAGGCCTCGAAGCCGAGAATCGGCCGGACCTTGTTGGCCTTGCAGGTCTCGTAGAAGTTCCAGGCGCCGTGCATGTTGCCGTGGTCGGTGAGCCCAGCGCTGTCCATGCCCAGACTCTTGATGTAGGGGACCAGCTCGGGGATCTGATTGGCCCCGTCGAGGAGCGAATATTCGCTATGGGTATGGAGGTGGGCGAACGCCATCGGCTGGACTCCCTCGGCGGCCAGCGGGCCACCGATGCATCAGGGCGGGGTCGGGACCAGCTCCGAACGCGGAACCGGTCAGGGGACCGTATCAAATTCAGTGTCGCTCGGGTAAGGATAGGCGTCTTCCTTGCGGGAAGGTATCCGCCCGGTTCGACCTTGTCAAAAGATGTTGTAAATCAATGAGTTACGTGTTCTCTGAGGGGGAGCAATGAAGGGATCTCGTCCACTGATCGCTGGGATGCTGGCTGGGGTGGTTCTCGCAGGTTGCGGGAGTGAGCCGACACCGCCCCCGCCCCCCCCGCCTCCGCCCCCCCCATCTCCGGTAGCCCAGTGTGGCTCCCAGACGCCTCTCCAGCTCTCGGTCGGGCAGCACCAGGTGGTTGACCCGGCCGCCACCAATGGCTGCGTCCGGGTCCCTCAGGCCGGCCCGGCGGGGGCCGAATACATCGTGGTGGTTGCCTCGGCGGCCTCCAATCGAAGCACTGCCGGGATCAGCGGAGGGTACTTTGTCCGATCGAGCAATCCGGGGGCGTCGAGCGTGGCCTCGGCGGCTCCGTCGTTGGTCGACGCCGTCGAGCCGCCGCCGACCCGGACGACGGTGGCCGATCAATTTCACATGATGCTGCGGCAGCGGGAGGCCGGGCTCTCGGCCGACCCTTCGAACCGGACGATCACGGCGGCGCCGAACGTGGCGGCCGTCCCGCCCGTCGTCGGCGACGTTCGGACGTTCAAGGCCTGTAAGAACCTCGCCTGCAACCTGTTCGACGACGTGACCGCCACCGCCCGGTATGTCGGAACAAAAGCGGCGATCTACATGGACAACGCCGCGCCCGCGACCGCCGACACCTTGCAGGACCCGGACTACCAGGATCTCGGGAGCACGTTCGACACCTACCACTATCCGATCGACGCCGCGGCCTTCGGGACCGAATCCGACATCGACAACAACGACCGGATCGTGATTTTGATGACCAAATCGGTCAACGCCCTCACGCCGGACTGCACCAATGGCCGGGTGCTGGGCTATTTCTTCGGCCTGGATCTCATCACGACCGGGAGCCAGGCCGTGAACTCGAACAAGGCGGAGATCTTCTACACCTTCGTGCCCGCGCCGTCGGCCCCGCCCTGTGCCGCCATCAACCGAGTCCAGACCCTGTACCTTGTCAAGCCGACCTTGATTCACGAACTCCAGCATATGATCAGCTGGAACAAACGGGTGATCCAGGGGTCCGGGAACGCCGAGGAAACCTGGCTCAACGAGGCGATGTCGCACTTTGCCGAGGAGCTGGGGGGGCGGCTGATTCCGGCCAACAAATGCCCATTCCCAAGCGGGGGCAGAGAACCCTCCTGCCGAAGCCAATACACCTCCGGCGACATCGTCAACAC
>JAYTTT010000109.1:0-34204 GCA_043744895.1 Gemmatimonadota bacterium
TCAAGGGAGAATCATCCCGCCAGTGGCATTCGAGCTTCGGCGGCGGCGTCTGGTTCAGCTTCTTGAGCCCCACGAACGTGGTCAGCGCGGTCATCGGGCATAGCGACGAGGGCAACAAGATCTACGCCCGGGCAGGGTTCTGGTTCTGAGGTAGATTCGGCGAATGACTTATTCCGCTCACTCCAAGCCAGGCTTGGTCACTCGTCTGGCCGATCTGCCGATCGTTCGGATCGTGGCCTACTACCTCTTGTTGGCCGCGCTCGCCTTGGTTTTGTATCAAGTGGCGCCGACGTTACCCGGGGTCTTTACCTCCGGGCGGTTTGACCAGCTCGTCTCGCCTTCGCTGGTTTTTTCCAAGGAGGCGGTGGTGCCGTTGACGGCCAGGGAGGCGGCCCTTCAAGCGATCATCGCAATGGTCGGGTCGTATCTGTTGATGCTGCCGGTGGCGTGGGTCTATGTCTTGACCCGGCAAAAACGGGGCTACCAGCAATCGTTGGTGCAGACCCTGATGATCCTGCCGATCGTGGTGGCCCCAATCGTGGTCCTGGTCAAGACCAGCGTCCCCCTGGCCTTCGGCCTCGGGGGGATCGTCGGTGCAGTGGCGTTTCGGAACCGCCTCGAGGACACCAAGGACGCGATCCAGATTTTCCTGACCATCGGGGTCGGGTTGGCCTGCGGCGCGCAAATGATGTCGGTGGCGGTGGTATTGTCGGTGTTCTACAATTTCATCAACCTGACCTTGTGGTGGACGGACTTCGGCCGGAGCCCGGCCGCGTTCGACGGTCCGCCGGCTCAACGCCGACTGGCGGAGTTGCGACAGGCCCAGGCTCGGAGAACCGGGGCCTTCGTCGCTCAGGTGGATTCGATGCTGCTCAAGTCGATGACGCCCGAGCAGCTCAAAGCCCTGGCCGAGCGGGCTCAGAAGCGCCGGGAACGGCTCGTGGAAGACTTCGGCCTCGCGGTGACGGGTGAGCTCAAGGCGCCCCGGTTCGACGCCACGATCCGGATCGTGGCGGCCGGCGGGGATGCCGACCCGATCCGTCGGGACGTCGAGATAGCGTTAGGCGAACACGCCAAGTTCTGGCAGCTCGAAGCCGTGACGACGGCCGACCTGGGGCGGCAGACCATCCTGTACAAGATCAAATTGAAGCGGACCGTGCCGGGGCCGGCGTTGCTGGAGGCGGTCCGGCGGGTGGTCGTCGGCCGAGTTCTCGCCGTTGATCTGACCTAGGCTCGATGGCCCCCCTTTCCCAATTCCGCTGTGCCGTCGACGGCGCGGAGGCGCTCGGACGCCTCAAGGACGCGCCGCTCCCGCTTGGGCTTACCGCCGGTCCGCCGACTCGGAGCTTTCACCGCGACGTCTATCTCGATACTTCTGACAATGCGCTGGGCAGCCGGGGCGTCATCTGCCGGCTCCGCATTCAGACCGACGACCAGCGGGTTTTAGGGTTGATCATCGGCGGCTCGGCCGATCATCCTCCCGAGCGGTGGGAGGCGACGGTGCAGGAGCTGGACGCTCGGCGGGCGCTCGAGGGCACCAGTGAACCGGCTCGCCGCCTCCGAGGGATGGTCGATCCGACGTTGCTCAAGCCCCGGATCGAGGTCGAAACCGAGCGATGGGCGCGGGTCGTGAACGGAGGCTGGCTTCGCCGGACGCCGCGGTTCGTCTTCTTGTACGATCTCGGAACGGTTCGGCACGGCGGGCTGGCCCGGACGTTCGAAGAGATCCAGGTCCGTCGCCTCGCACCCGGAGGCCCCCACCTCGACCAGATCTCGGCTGCCTTGGAGCGCGACCACGGCATCCGCCCGTTGGTGGTGTCGAAGTCGGTCAGGGCCTCGCAGCTGATCGAAGCGATGACCGGCGAAGCCACGGCCCGGATGATCGCCTCGCAGCGGGCGGTGGCGCTCCTGGCCATCGACGGCGGCGGGGTAGTGTTTCTGAAGGAGAACGAGGGACTGGCACTTCCGGTTGCCCGGGGTAGTGGCGAGGAGGCCTGCCGGCACCTGCTCCGCTATCTCTTCGGGAGCGGCGTGGGCGACCTCACGCTCCTCGGCAACGCCTCGGGGTCGGAGGAGCGGGCCGCGCTCGAGATTTGGGTGGGACGCCGGATTCGAGGCCGGGGCGATGGCCCGCCTCCGGTGCCGATGGTCAGGCTCACGCTGACGGAGGCACTTGCGAAGGTCGGAACCCCCGAGCTCCGGCATCCGGAGACGCTGGCGGCCTTGGCGCTGGCGGCACGGCTCGACGTGGGTTCAGTGATCGGAGACCGACCCCTGCCTAACGCCCGGCCCTCGGCCCTCCGGGTCGCGGAAGACAGCAAGGACGCTGGGCCGCGGGACCGGCCGGAGCGGCCGGCCGGACGGGTCAAAACCGATGCTCCCGCGGAGCATTTCTTGAACGTCGAGCTGAGCCAGTTGGCCTTCCACGAACGGGTTCTCGAAATGGGTGAGGATCGGCTCCTGCCATTGGCGGAGCGGCTCCGGTACCTGGCCATCGTCGGCAGCAATCTCGATGAGTTCTTTTCGGTGCGAGTCGGAGCACTCAAGACGGCGATCGCTGAGGGGGATAGCAAGCGCAGTTTCGACGGGTTGAGCGCGATCGAACAGTGTGAGGCGATCGCGGCCCGGGTGCCCGGGCTGGTCGAACGGCAGGGGCGGGCGGCGGTGGGGGCTCTGGCCGAGGTGGCCTCGCGGGGATTTCGAATCCGCCGCTGGGCCGAGCTCGATCCGCCGGCCCGAGTCGCGTTGAGCCGCCATTTTCAAAGCGAGCTCTTGCCGCTGCTGACCCCCCGGGCTGTGACGATGGCGCCGGGCCATCCGTTTCCGATCATCCCTCACTTGACCCTGGCGTTCGCGGTCCTGGTCCGGGATATCCACACGGGGCCGATTCATTTCGCGTACCTGGCAATCCCGTCCCGGTTGCCGCGGTTTATTCCGGTGCCCGACTCGGCCGATCTGGTGCTGCTCGAAGACGTGGTCCGGGCCAATCTGCAGGCGTTTTATCCCGAGCGACCGGTGGAGCAGGCCTGGATCTTCCGGATCACCCGCGGAGCGGAAATCGAGGCGCACGACGAGGACGCCGGCGATCTTCTCCAAGCCATCGAAGAAGACGTCCGGCGTCGATCGCTCAACGCCGCCGTGCGGCTCGAGGTCGAACGGGGCACGCCCCCGCTGGTGCTCGATCTGCTGATGAAGGAACTCCGATTTGAGCGCCGGAGTGGTGCGGCTCCGTTAGGCAGCGCCGACGTCTACCCCCAGGATGCCTGGCTCGATCTGTCGTTCCTGAAAGATCTTGCCGGCCGGCTGCCTCCCGCCGACCAGTATTCACCACTCACGACCCGCGATCCTTTCGGGGCCGAGCCGGTACTCGGGTTGATCGAGCGGGGCGACCGGCTGGTCCACCATCCGTTCGACGACTTCGACGCGACGGTGACTCGGTTCATCGAGGAGGCAGCCCTGGCTGTCGACGTGGCCGGGATCAAGATCACCCTCTACCGAGTCGGCGAGCGATCGCGATTGATCGATGCCTTGGTGCGGGCCGCGGAGCAAGGCAAGGACGTGGCGGTGTTCGTCGAATTGAAGGCCCGGTTTGACGAGGCGCGCAATGCCACCTGGGTCAAACGGCTCGAGGAGGTCGGGGCCCAGGTGGTGTACGGCATCGTCGGGCTCAAGACCCACGCGAAGGTCGCCTTGGTCATCCGAGAGACCCCTGACGGGGTTCGGCGGTACGCCCACATCGGCACGGGTAACTACCATGCGGGGACGGCCCGGGCTTACACTGACTTGGGGCTTTTCACGGCCGATCCTGACCTGACCGCCGACGTGGGGGACCTCTTCAATCAGTTGATGGGTTCAACCCAAGCCCCGGCCGCGACAACCCGGCGGCTGCTGGTCTCGCCCCATGGCACCGTGCCGGGTTTGCTCGCCCGGATCGGCCGGGAGATCGACCATCGTGAAGCGGGTCGGGCCGGTCGGATTCGGATTCAGGTCAACGGTCTTGAGGATCCAGAAATTGTCGCTGCGTTGTACCGAGCGTCGGCCGCGGGGGTCGAGATCGACCTCCTGATCCGCGGCCTCTGCGTGCTCCGCCCAGGCGTGCCCCGACTGTCGGAACGAATTCGGGTTACCAGCGTGCTGGGCCGGTTTCTCGAGCATCAGCGGATCTATCACTTCGGAAACGGTGGATTGGATGAGTATCTTATCGGTTCGGCCGACCTGCGCCCGAGAAACCTCCGGCGCCGCGTCGAGGTGCTGGCGCCGGTGGAACGCCGGGACCTGAAGGAACGGTTGGGGCGGACACTCGATAGATTGTTGGCGGAGCCGACGGCTTGGACGCTCGATTCGGAAGGGCGGTATACCAGGCCGGCCGCTTCGGCCGGCAGCCGCCATGTTCACGATCTCATGATGGAGTCGCCCCCTGCCCACTGATCCGTTGGTCGCCCGATTGGCCGCCGTTCTCGACGGCCAGTACATCATCGAGCGCGAGATCGGACGTGGGGGCATGGCCACGGTGTATCTGGCCCGGGACAAGCGCCACAATAGGGCGGTGGCGATCAAGCTGCTGCAACCAGAATTGACGACGGCCGCCACGGCCGAGCGATTCCTCCGCGAGATCGAGATTACCGCCAAGCTCCAGCATCCCCACATTCTGACTCTGATCGATTCGGCCGCTCGGGATGGCCTGGTCTACTACGTGATGCCCCATGTCGAGGGCGAGTCTCTGCGCGAGCGGCTGATCTGGGAACGGCAGTGCAACATCGAGCAAGCCGTGCAGGTAGCTCGTCAGGTTGCCAGTGCCCTCGAGTATGCCCACCGGCGCGGTGTTGTCCATCGCGATATCAAGCCGGAAAACATTCTCCTCTCGGCCGGCCAGGCGATGTTGGCGGACTTCGGGATTGCCAGGGCGATTCGGCAGAGTGGCCAGGCCACGATCACGGCGGTGGGTACTCCGCTCGGTACCCCGGCGTACATGAGCCCCGAGCAGGTTTTGGGCAGCGGGGAAGTCGACCACCGCAGCGATATCTACTCCCTCGGCTGCGTGCTGTTCGAAATGCTTGCCGGCCGGCCGCCGTTCGTCGCGGCCACGGTCGGCCAAGTCATGCAGATGCGCCTGACCGAACTGCCCCCCACGGTCGGATCGTGCCGGTCAGCCGCGCCGGCCGCGCTGGACCAGATCGTCAGCCGGGCGCTGGCGAGGGAGCCCGAGGACCGGTTCCAGAGCGCTCAGGAGTTCACCGACGCCCTCAGTCTGGTTGAGGCGGTCGAGACCCTGGAGCGAGCGACGCCGACCGGCTCCCGGCCCCGCGTCACACCGTTGGGCGTGACGCCGGGTTTGCCGCAGGGGTCGACTCCATCCTTTCTCAAACAGCTGCTGGTGGCCGGCGGCGGGATCGCCCTGGTGGTCATCGCCGCCATTACGCTCAAGGGACGCGGAGGTCCCGCCCCACCGGCCGCGATGCCTGCGGGGGCGGCGCCTGCCGTCGAGTTTCTGAGCTCGATCGGCGTCAAGCCGCTCGACGCCATTGGCGGCGACTCGGCGGCGGCCATGGTATCGGCCGGAATCAGTGAGGAAATCTCGGCCCAGTTGAGCAGGATCAAGCGCCTCCAGGTCATTTCGCGGACCACGATGGAGGCGGTCAATTCGAAGGGCTGGACGACCAGAACCGTGGCCGACTCGCTCGGGATCCGGTATCTCGTCGAGGGATCGGTGCAGCGGAGCGGTCAGAATCTGGCGGTCACGCTGCAACTGATCGACGCGGTGAACGATGCGCGTGTATGGAGCGAATCGTACCGCCAGCCGCTCCGGGACATCCTGATGCTGCGGGAGACGATCGCAGCCAAGATGGCGGAGGCGTTGGCGACTCAAGTGCCCGAGTTACGCGCGGCGACGATTCCGGCCGGCGGTTCGCGGAACGCCGGCGCGGTCGAGGCCCTCTCGCGGGGCGTCGCGCTGCGGGATGGCGGAAGCGAGCCGTTGATTCTCGAGGCGATCGCGGCCTTCGAACAGGCCCTCGCGCTGGATTCGACCTTCGCGATGGCGGCGGTGGAATTGAGCGATGCCCTGCGCTCGTGGGTCGACCTCGGTTTGTCGGGGAAGCGAGATCCCTATCAGAGCTTGGCCGAGTCGCTTCGGTTGGCTGAGCGCGCGGTGCAACTCGATCCGACGGCGGGAAGGGCGTGGGCCGCCCGGGGAGCGTCCCGGCTTGAAACCGGGGTCCGGCCTGAGCTGGCCCTGGCCGACTTCGAGCGGGCCTTGGCCCTCGCGCCCGCGGACGGACGGGTTCGGCTGAGCCGGGGATTTGCGCTCGGCCAGGTGGGCCGCTACCGCGAGGCCCTCGACGAAATGCGGGCGGCGGTGGCGCTCGACCCGCTCAACGCGACGACCCGGGGTGGCGGTCTGGCGCTAACGGCGTTAGGCGCCCGTGAGTACGCCCTGGCGGCCGCCGAGGCCCGGCTCGCCGCCACGCGCGCTCCCGGCTTTCGCGACTGGAGGGTGATCGAGGGCCTGGCGCTGATGCTCGACGGGAAGCCGGACCAGTGCGTCGCCATGAAGCTGCCCGAGCCGGTGACCGCGATCTGTCTCCGGCGGCTTGGCCGGGTGGCGGAAGCGGCCGCGATCATCGACCGTCTGACGCCGTTAGCGGAGCGGACGCCGCTTGAGGTCCATACGCTCGGCTTTCTTGGGGTGTACCAGGCGGAACTCGGGGATGCGGCCGGCACGATTCGGTGGCTCAAGCAGGCGCACGAGGTTTCGCCGACCGGCTTTGACTTTCGCTACTACACGTCCGGCCTATTCGACAAGGTCAAGGACGACCCCGTCTTTCAACGGGGCCTCGATCAAATCCTGGCTCGAATCAGGGCCCGATTCTCCTCAGCCACGGGCCGACCGCACGCTGAGCAGAACCGGGCGTCGGTCTCGGGGCGGGGACCGCATTTCTGGCAGGTCGTCGCCACGGCGGTGCCGACCAAGAGGACGGCCGCGGCGGGTTGGTCGAGCACCTGCATCGCCTCAATCGCCAGCCGGCCCCGGATGGTCTGATAGTCCTCGTCCGAGACCTTGCCGGTAGCCTGGTCGAATTCGAGTTCCTTGATGGCCAGGAGGGCGCGCCCCCGGGGCGTTTCCTCGATCGGGTCGGCGTCTTCGAGCCCATCCTCCGGCGAGCGGGATCCGAGCGAACCCAAGGCCATCCAGAGGACCAGGGCGCCGAGCAAGATCGCCGTTATCAATTCCAGGATCACGCGTCAAGCTCCTTCAACGCCCGATCGAGGTCGGCTTGTTGTTCCGGGGTGAGGCCTGATCGGGCGGCTGGTCGGCTCGGGGTCGCGAGCTGGGCCTCGAGCCGGAGTCGATAGCGCCGGACCAGAATGAAGCCCATGGTACCGGCGCCGAGGATCACGGCCACGGTCGGGAGGATGTAGCCGAGAATGTTGAAGCCGCGAGCCGGCGGGGCAAGCAGGATCTGCTCCCCGTGTTTGGCGACGAAGGCGGCGACGATCTGCTCAGCGGTTTGACCGGCTTGGTAGAGACCGATGACCTGTTTGTGGAGCTCCGGTGAGTAGGTGCAGGTGAAGTCGGTGGTTCGGCAGGTGAAGATGTCGAGGTTGCAGCCGCAGGTACACTTGAGCCGCCGTTCGATGCCCTTGATCGTCTCGTTGTTGTCGAGCGGGTTGGCTTCGGCCCGGAGCTGGCCGACCGACCCGGGATCGCGAAGGGGATCAGCCGCGCCGGTTTTCGGGGTCTGCTCCTGGGCCCAAAGCCGGCGGAGAGCCACCGGGGCCGCGAGGGCGATCAGCAGGTTCCGCCGGTTCATGCCACGGCCGCCGGTTCCGGCGCGGCCGGGGTCCGGTCCCGGATCGGCGGCAGGTTCGAATTCCAGGCCGAAGGCCACATCGTGATGAGTCCTCCAATGATCAGGAATACACCGCCGGCCCAGACCCACCAGACCAGCGGATTGACGGTAATCCGGAAGGTGCTCCGTTCGGTGCCGTCGACCGAGCCGGCGTATACGACGTAGAGATCTTCGCGGAGGTCGCTCCTGATGCCGACCTCCGTGGAGGGCTGGAAGGTCGGCTTCCCGAAGCTATCAACGTGCTGCCGCTTCTCGGAGGTCATAATCCCGATCTTCTCGCCGTTGCGGAGGACTTCGAGCGTGGCCACGGAGACCTGGCGGTTGAACGCGGCATACTGAGAAATGCCGAGAAATTTGAGCCCATACTCGTGGCCGAAGGGGCTCCCGATCGTCGCGGTCTCGCCGACGCTCAACGTCGCTTCACGGGTTCGGGTAAACGCCATCCCGGCAAAGGCCACGAAATACACCACCATGGCGGTGTGCACGAGGTAGCCGCCGTACCGCCGCCGGTTCCGGGTGATCAGTCGTCCGAGCGCCACGATCGGGTGCTCGCCGTGCATCCGTTGCCGGGCCCGAATGCCGCGGTAGAATTCTTGAAGGACGGTGCCGACCACGAATCCGGCCAGCCCGAACGCCATCATCGCGTAGAGGTCTCGGATGCCAAGGATCAAGAGTACGGCCGTCACCACGACGCCGAGCGACAGCGGAAAGATGAACTGGCGGCGGAGGTTGGACGTGGAGGTCTGGCGCCAGGCGATTAGCGGGCCGATGCCCGTCAGGGCCAGCAGCCCCAGGCCTAACGGGATGTTGACCTGATTGAAGAACGGGGGGCCGACGGTAATCTTGGTGCCGCGGACCGCTTCGGAAAGGATCGGGAACAGGGTCCCCCAGAGGACGCTGAAGGCGATCCCGACCAGCAACAAGTTGTTGAAGAGAAACGCAGCCTCCCGGCTGGCCAGCGAGTCGAGCTGACTCTCCGGTTCGAGGGTCGGCCAGCGCAGATAGAGCAGGGAAAAGCTGACGAACGCCGTCAAGATCAGGAATCCGACGAAGAAGGCGCCGATGTTGGACTGGGTGAAGCTATGGACGCTCGCGATCACCCCGGACCGGGTGATGAACGTTCCAAAAATGCTCAACAGGAACGACCCGATGACCAGGCCTAAGTTCCACCGCTTGAGCATGCCACGCTTTTCCTGGATCATGACCGAGTGCAGGAATGCGCTCATCGTCAGCCAGGGCAGCAAGCTGGCGTTTTCGACCGGATCCCAGGCCCAGTATCCACCCCACCCGAGTTCGACGTAGGCCCACCACATCCCGAGGGTGATCCCGGCGGAGAGAAAGAGCCAGGAGAGCAAGGTCCACCGGCGGATCGCGTGGATCCAGCCGGTATCCACCCGCCCCGTGACCAGCGCGGCAATCGCGAAGGCGAACGGGATCGTGATGCTGATGTACCCGAGATACAACAGCGGGGGATGGATCACCATCCCGGGGTTCTGAAGCTGAGGATTGAGGCCGTTGCCGTCCGGCGGCGTGAAGCTCAGCCGTTCGAACGGGTTGCCGCTTCCGGACAGGAGGATCACCGACAGGAAGAACAGCACGACTGTGCTGGTGACCCCGCCGACCGTGGGCAGCAGCATCGCATACCGGCGGCTGGTGACCCCTTGAGCGATGGCGCCGAACGTGGCCAGGACCAAGGCCCAAAACAGCAGCGACCCCTTTTGGCCGGCCCAGAGCGCGGCGAACACGTAGTAGTCGGGCAGGTTCCGCGAGGTGTACGAGGCCACGTACTCGACGTTGAAGTCGTGGGCAAAGAGCGCCTTCCAGAGTGACACCGCGGCGACCCAGAGAACCAGGGCAATGCCGTAGCTCGACCGCTCGACCACGAGGCCCGCATCCGGTCGGTGGCGCCAACTGGGAATGAAAGCGAAGGCCGCGACGTAGATCGACAGCAGGAACGCCATCCAAAGGGAAAATTGACCGAGAAGGGTCATGGCTTGGCCTCTTTCAGGAAACGATCAATCAGGGTTTGATGGCCGGCGTATTCCGGACGTCCGGCAGCGATCTCGGCCGGATAGGCGGCCAAGAAGTCCCGCTCGGCGGCCTTGAGCGCGGCCGGATTCTGATTCTGGCGGGCCAGCGAGCCTCGAATCAAGATGCCGAACAGATGGCGCGGCTGCTGGGCCTCGATGGTGTCGGCTAAGGCCGTGGCGCCGGCCCCGTCACCGGCAGCCAAGCGGAGCAGGCCGGCATGAAACCGAGCATCGGCGTCGGCAGATTCGAGCATGCCATAGGCGGCGAGCGCCATCGGGGTGAAGGTCCGGACGGTACTCGTATCGCCCGTCTCACTGGCCCGCATGATCCGATCGTACAGTCGGTCGAACCGGTCGCGCGGAGTCATCGCACTCAGGTCGGGTGGCGTTCCGGCCGGGGCCAGCGCCGGTTGGGGCCGGGCGGGGGCCTCCCCGCGGTCGCTCAAGAAGAGCGCCCCAAGGAGCGCAACGACCAGGGCCCCGCCAAGGAGGTAGGGGACCAGGCTCCGGCCGGCCGCGGGGCCGTCCGGATTCGGCCGATCCGCGACGGCGCCACACGCACTACAGAACCGTCCCTGGAGGGCAGCGCCGCAAGACGGGCAGTAGCGAAACGGTTGGGTCACTAAGAAAACTCCAAGCGAACGGAGGCGGTTCGGGAGCACCGTCGGACCCCTGAATCTAAGGAGATTCGTATGAAATTACCGTGATTTGCGATGCCGGAACGGACGGGTGCCGAGAACCAGTCACCCGGCCATTCTTTGCACCATGACCAGACCGCCCAGCCCAGTGCCCCCGACGCTGCGGGGTGCCCACGTTACCAAAGGCACCGCCTTTACGGCCGCCGAGCGCGATGCCTTCGGGTTGCGGGGACTGCTGCCACCCCGGGTGTTGACGATGGCGGAACGGCCGGCCGGGTGACCGGTCGTGGCCTCGCCGAGCAGAAGCTGCTCTTTCTTGGGGCGGGTGCCGCGGCCACGGGCATCGCGGATCTGATCGTCGTGGCCTTGGTGCGGGATGGTTTGAGTCCGGAGGCGGCCCGCGACCGGTGCTGGTTCGTCGACTCGAAGGGGCTGGTCGTGGCCGGGCGGGCGGATCTGGCGCCGCACAAACGGCCGTATGCACACGCCCATCCGCCGGTCGGCACGTTGCTCGAGGCGGTCGAGGCCATCGCCCCGACGGCGATCCTCGGGCTCTCGGCCCAGCCCGATACCTTCTCGGAAGAGGTGCTCCGCGCCATGGCCCGGATCAACCAGCGCCCGATCGTCTTCGCGCTTTCGAATCCGACCTCAAAGGCCGAGTGCACGGCCGAGGCCGCCTACCGGTTCACGGAGGGCCGGGCGGTGTTCGCGAGCGGCAGTCCGTTCCCGCCGGTCGAGCTGTTGGGGCGCCGGTTCGAACCGGGCCAGGGCAACAATGCCTACATCTTCCCGGGGTTGGGTCTTGGAGCGATCGCCTGCGGCGCGACCCGGATCACGGATTCGATGTTCCTGGCCGCGGCCGAGACCCTGGCGTCCGCGGTCGAGCAAGAGAGCCTCGACCGGGGAGCCCTGTTTCCGCCCCTGGAGACGATCCGTTCGGTGTCGGCGGCGATCGCGGCGGCGGTGGTCGAAGTTGGGATCACCGAGGGGGTGGCGCGGCGGACCACCCCAAGCGCCGCCGAGCTGGTGGCGGCCACGGTGTACGACCCGGTGTACCGGTCGTATCTGGCCTGACGGTCAGGGCGCGGGGCGGGGCGGACCGAAACCACGGCGCTCCATTGTGCCCCAGGCGTGTTTCTTCCGGAGGAGGTTGTACATGCCCCGGAGCCGCCAGTAGGTTGTGTGCTGGCGGTATCCGAAGTTTTCGAGGACGGCCAAGCCGATCAGCCGATAGAGATCCTTCCGATTGGGGTAGCGGCGGAAGCCCATTTCTTCGAGGGCCACCGCGGTGATCGAGAGCCCGATGCCCAACCCGATGGCGAGGGTCAGGAAGGCAACGGCATACACGTCCGACACCCGCCCGAGGAGCAGGGCGATGACAAAGGTGAGATAGCCGAACACTTCGACCAGCGGCGCCAGCATTTCGAGAAACACGAAATAGGGGTAGGCGATCATCCCGACCCGGCCGTAGCGGGGGTTGAACAACATGACCCGGTGGCGCCAGAGGGTCTCGATCAAACCCCGCTGCCATCGGTCCCGTTGCCTGCCTAACACCGCAAGGGTCACCGGGCATTCGGTCCAGGCCACCGGATCGGGGACGAATCCGATGGTGTAGGGAATCCGCTTTTCTTGGCAGTGCCGATGGAGCCGGACCACCAGTTCCATATCTTCGCCGACGGTGTCGGTGGCGTACCCGCCCACCTCGACCACGATGTCACGCCGGAACACCCCGAACGCCCCCGAGATGATCAGGGTGGCCTCCAACTCGTGCCATCCCATCCGCCCCGCCAGGAAGGCCCGGAGGTATTCGAGGACCTGTAACTGGGGCACCAGTTCGCCCGGGAGCCGGACGTTGGTGACGGTGCCTTCGCCGACCGTGCAGCCGTTGACGATGCGAATGATCCCGCCGGCCGCCACCGTCCGGGCATCCTCGACGAAGGGCCGCACGATCCGGGTCAGGGCCTCGCGCTCGAGGAGACTGTCGGCGTCCATGCCGCAAAACAGCGGGGTCCGGCAGTAGTTGAGTCCCGCGTTCAGGGTGTCGGCCTTGCCGCCGTTCTCCTTGTCAATGACCCAGAGCTTCGGGTGACTGGCGCTCCGATAGACGCTCCGGATGGCTCCTTTGGTCGGGATCTCGCCGGTGGGGAGCCGGTAGGTCGGCTCGAGGGCAAAGGCCTCGATCATCCGGAGCATGGTCCCGTCTTTGGACCCGTCATTGACGAACAGGACCTCGAAATCGCCATAGCGGAGCGTCAGCAGCGACCGGGTGGCCTCGACGCAAGTCGGCTCCTCATTGAAGGCCGGGGCGATCAGGGTAATCGGCGGCATGCCGGCGCTGCCAAGCAAGTCTTCGATGTCGAGGGTCTGGAGCCGCCGGACGTACCGGCGGAGCGAGCGGAAGGCGAACAGGCCGGTGAGGAAATATCCGAGGTTCAGCACGACGAAGTAGGCCAGGACCACGACGTTGAAGGCATCGAGGAGCCCGATCGTTAGGCGATAGAGGACGTCGATCACGCGCTCCCGCCCTTTAACATCTGCCGGGCCAGGGCCGCTCGCGGGTGAGCGGACTCGGCCAAGATCGCCAACGCCGGATCCCGCCGTTCGTGCAAGGCCTCCGCGGCCCGGAGGGCGACCCAGGGCGACGGATCGTCGAAGGCCGCGGTCAGCTTCGCGATGTCGTCGGCCGATCCGATCCGCCCGAGTACCGAGGCGACCCGGGCCCGGACGATCGGTTCAGCCGCGGCCCAATGCCGGCGGACCGCGGGGAGGTGCTCGGCCCGGCCGATCTGGGCGAGGAGGCCTAACGTCCCGATCAGGAGGTCTCGGTCGGCGGTCGTGGCGAGGACCTCCGCCGCCACATCTCCAGCGGCGTAGTCGTTGAGCTCGCGGAGGGCGTCGGCGGCCACCCCCCGGACTTTCGGATCCAGCGCCGGGTTCCCGAGTGCCGTCCGAAGAGCCGGAGCCACCGCCGGTCCGACCGACGCCAGCATCGAGGCAAGAAAACTCGGCCGCCAATGCCCGAAGCGATGGAGGTGGTCGAGGATCGAGACGGCAAAATCGGGACTCTCCCGCCGGGCGAGCGACCGGGCCGCCACCATCGATACCAGAGGCGATGGATCGGCCAGGCTCCGCTCGATCTGGGCGTGGTATCGGCGTTGGCCTAACGTGGCGAGGGTCTGGATGGCGCGGGCCCGGCGCTCCGGTTGACGGGCCTTGAGTTGCGGCAGGAGCCGGTCGAGATATGGGCCGGCCAAGTCATCGACTCGCTTCCGCTCGGTTCCGGTGAGCCGGCGGGCAAACCGGAGCAGGAAGGTGATGAAGCGGAGCTGGTCTTTGGGGGTTACCAAGGCCCAAGCCGCCTTTGGGGGGGCCGTCTCGGTCACGACCTCGAGCGTTTTGGTCTCCCAGAGCTGTTCGAGTCTCCGCCATCGAGCGGCTTTCCGGTCGTTGCGGATTCGCAGGCCCAAGGCGGCGAACGCCAGGGAAATCGTGCCGGCCAGGAAGATCACATTGCCGAGAATCAGCAGCGCCAGACCGGGCCGCTCCAGATAGAAGTCGAGGACCCGTTGCCAGATCATGAGCGTTTGAGCAGCCGCTCGACCCGCGCGAGCAGCTCGGTGGGCGAAAACGGCTTCCGGATGCAATCATCGGCGCCCGCCTCGAGGGCCCGGACCACTTCGCGCTCGCTGCCGATGTCCGACAGGACCAGCATCGGAGTAGTGCGGTAGTGGGGCAGCTCCCGGAGCCGGACGAGCAGCTCGATCCCGTCAATGCCCGGCGTCATGGCGTCGAGAATCACCACCGACGGGGTCAGGCTCTTGGCGGCCTGGAGGGCGGCCGTGCCGCTCGTGAAGTGACGGACGTGATACCCCTCCCGGCCCAGCCGGTGCCGAATGATCTGCGAGGTCAGCGGGTCGTGCTCGGCCAAGAGGACCTCGCGGTTCAGGGGGCGTTCCGGGCCCGAAATCATCGGAACGCCAAGCCGGGCATCGTCCGGAGCGGCGGCCGGCTCTTTTGGGGGCGGTGCCAAGAGGCCGGAGACGACGGCGTCGAGGGCAACCGGGTCGACCGGCTTCGACATGAACCCATCGGCACCCAATGCCAGACACTCGGCTGCGACCCAGGGCTCGTCCCGGGCCGAGAGCACGAGGACCGGGATCTTCTCGGTGATCGGATTCTTCCGGAGCGCTGTCAAGACCTCGCGCCCGTCCATATCGGGGAGGCCGATGTCGAGGACGATCAAGTCGACCCACCGGGTTCGGAATACTCTGAGCATGTCGGAGGCCCGCTCGGCGATCTCGAGATGCCGCCCGCGTCGGGCCAGGACTTTCTGGAGCAATCGGCTGAACACGGCGTCGTCTTCAACGATCAGGACGGTCGCGTCGCGGGCCTCGTTGACCGACACCGCGTTCAGGAGGGCGTACAACAGTTGATCGACCGCGCCCGCCACTTCCTTCCCTTCGCTCATCTGGACGGCGCGGGCGGCGATCTGGACCGATCGAAAGCCGTGCCGCCCGCTCGCCGACTCGAGCCGCTCGGCCATCCGCCGGACCGAGGCCGCCGAATCGAGATCGGTCGTGACCGCCTCGCGGGCCGCTTCGAGGGCGTCGACGTAGGCCGCCAGTGACTGCCGGAACTGCTCGACGCTCTCCGATGCCATCGGGCCCAATCAGCGGGTGCGACCGGCGGGGAGGTTCGTGAGGCCCCGAAACGTGGTCCTCATCGAGTCGAACAGCGGCTTCAGCTCTTGGTGCCAAGCGGGAACTTCCCACGGCCGCCATTGATACTGAAATGGAGCCGGGCCGGGCCCGCACCCGAGGCGCGTCCCAGCGGCGGCGGGGTCGGCGGGATCGTAACTGGCCACCACGAACTTGAAGCCATCAGTCGCTACGCCCGCGGGACTACCGCCCCGGTCCATGCCGCGGAGGACCAGCCGGGAGGAGGGGTCGAGGACGTGCAACATGCCCCAGCCAAGCCGAATTTCGATCGTGCCGGTGGCAGGATCGGCGAACCAATCGGCGAGGGAGTGATTCGCTTGACGGTCGTGGCGGAGCCGGTTTCGCTGGTAGGTGATGGCCGGATAGACGGTCCCGTCCCTGCCAATTCGGGCCCGGTTCGTCTCGACCCGGAGGGTGTCCCATTGAAGGTCGTCGTGAGCCACGCTCTCCCACGGGCGGTTGTACACCTGCGTCACACGGGGTGGGTCGCTGCCGGGCAGCGGCACCGTGCGATAGAGATCGTACCGCCGGTCGACCAAGAGCTGGCTGTCGGTCGGTCCGGTCAGATCGACCACGAACTCGAGACCGATCGGGCAGCGGGTGCCGGTACGGGGCAACCGGAATCCGCCCAGGTCGCTCCGATGGGTGTCGATGCCGATCAGATAGCGCCCTCGCGTCCAGTCGATGGCCCCGACGTCGAGCCGGAGGTAGACGAAGGCCTCGTCGGACCGAACTCGGAAGTCGCGGACCCTCAGGGGGCCGGGCAGGGCCGAGTCCGCAGGGATCGCCGCCCAGGTGCGGCCGCGATCGCCCCAGTCGGCGGGATTGCCATCGATGGTGATCGCGGAGTCCCGGTGCCCGGCCCGCATCGCCACGATGCCGTAGTTCTGTTCGGCGTCGAGGACATTGAACCAGAGCCGGTTGCGTTCGAGGGGCTGCTCGAAGTCGATCACGACCCAGTTCTTCTTGAACCATTCGTCGATCACGGCGAATAACAGCGCTCCCGCGCTTCCCGCCGCATGAATGTCCCGAGTGAGCCGGGCGTTGATCGCGGCTTGTTCAGTTTCTGAATGGCCTCCGTGATGCCACCCTTGGGGCTGGAAGTGCGCGATGCCCCTCGATGACGGGACCCCATATTCGGCAATCACCACCGGCATCGAGCCGTGATACTCGACCAGTTCACGGAGGTAGCCGTAGTAGCTGCTCGGCCCCTCGGGCGACCGGGCCTTTGCGTAGCCCGGATCGAGCACCATGAAGTCGGGGTAGTATGGGTAGGCGTGGTACGAGGCAAACGTGCCGGCTGGGTTCGCGGCCGTGGGCCGCATCTTGGTGGCGTCGAGGCCGACGGCATCGTTGTCGAACTCGTGGGTCTCCTCGGGCATGGTCCATTTCCGGAGCCGCTGTTCTTCCTCGCGGGTGCTTTCGGTCGGATGATGGAGGGGGTCGAGCGTCGGCCAGTTGGTATAGGCAATCGGCCGGATCGTGTTGTAGGTGGTCGCCTCGTAATCGAGGAGGAAATCGGATTCCTCCGCCAGCCAGGTCTCGGCGGCGTTCCCGCCGGCGACTTGGAGGAACCGGCCCCGAAACTTGGTCCGGTCAGGGTGGAGCTTCGAATAGGCGACGACCGAATACGGCTCCCACTCCCGCCCGGTGATATACGCGAGCACCCAGCGCGACACATTGGTCTCGTAGAATCCTCCGGCATGTCCCGGCCGAGGTTCGATGGCCGCGTGCCCGTGGAGCAAGTCGACGACCCGCTTGGCTTCGTCCCGATATTCTTGGCGCCACGCCGGATCGTCGTACTGCTCTTCGAGCCGCCCGGGCGGGAGCTCGGTCCAGACCCCGTGGATCAGCCAGAGGATCCGGTTCGGATGGGTGTGGTTCCACTCGGCTAGCGCCCGGTAGAAGTGAGGCGGGTGAATGGTGTAGACCCGGAGGGTGTTCGCCCCCATGTCGGCGGCCAGTGTGAGCCACTGTTGATAGGTGCCGTCGTCGGGCGGAAACTCGGAGGGATGCTTGCCCGGCAGCGCCGCCCCGATATTCACGCCCTTGAGCCACATCGGTTTCCAGCCGGGCCCGGCCGGGATCTCGAACACCCGGTTCCCGGTCCGGGCATCGACCCGGAGCCGGGCCGGCCTAACGATGGCCGGCAAGGTCCGGTCCGAGACGCTCTCGCCTAAGCGTCGCAAATGCCCGCGAATCAGCGAGTCGGCGGGGAATTGCTTGGCCGCTTCGGTAAACTGTCGCCGGGCCGCGGGAATATCGCCGGCCCGGTAGCTCGCCATCCCGAGGCCGGTCAGGGCGTCATAGTTGTTGGGACGAGCAGCCAGCGACCGCTGAAAGGCCGCTCGAGCCCGGTCGAGTTCGCCTCGTCGCATCGCGGCGTAGCCGATGCCGGCCAACGCGCCGGCCTCGGAGGGGCATTGAGCCACGACCCGTTGGAAGGTCGAGTCGGCCAACCCGATCCGCTGAGCGCGGTAGTATCCCCAGGCTGAGTCCAACGCGGCCGCCAGGCGGGGGCCAAGGGGCATGCATTCTGCTACCGGTCTCGGTTGCGCCACGAGGGGGGAAAAGACGGTCGGAACCAACATCGCCGCCAGGACCCCGGCGGCTCTCCCAAACCGGTTCGAGAATGGCTGCATAAGTGAAAGCAAATCAGGGGGTTGCGATTGCGCTACCCCGTTCTTACCGGGTCAGATTTCTGGTCGTCGGCGCCGCGGTCTTGGGGCTGGCGGGTCGGCCGCTTTTGGCCCAGCCGGCGGTGACGCGATTCGAGGAGATCGTGCGGGCTGGGGATTCGGCCTGGAAGGCCGGCCGGTTTCCGGAGGCCAGAACCCGATATCTCGAAGCCGTCGCGCTCGACTCGGCTGGGTCGTCACGCGCGGTCTTCCGGCTCGCCACGCTCCACGCCTGGGACGGCCAACTGGCCCGGGCCATTCCGCTCTACCAGCGCTATGCCGTGCTCGAACCCCGGGATGAGGAAGGCCGAATTGCCCTCGCCAAGGCCCTGGCCTGGAATGGCGAGACCGCCTCGGCGGTTGCGATCTACGATTCGATTCTCGGGCGGGACCGGACCTATCGAGACGCGGCGTTAGGCGCGGCCCAGGCCCTCGCCTGGTCTGGTGGGTTTGGCGCGGCCCTGACCCGCTACGACCGCTGGTTGGCCGAGCAGCCGAAGGACGTCGAGGCCGAGCTGGCCCGGGCCCGGACCCTCGCGTGGGCCGGCAAGCTCAGTCAGGCCGAGCGCGCCTACCAGACGATTGCCGCCCGCGGCGAGCGATTGGAAGCCGACAAGGGCGTGGCGGTCGTCGCCGCCTGGCGCGGCGACTTGGGGCGAAGCGAACGACTCTGGCGGGGGATCACGGCCCGGATTCCGAAGGACGGCGAAGCCTGGGTCGGCCTAGCGCAAGTGCTTCGGTGGTCGGGTCGTCCGCATCAAGCCCGCCAGGCGCTGGACCGGGCCCTGGCCGCCAACCCGGCCAACCCCGACGCCGCCGAGCAGCTGCGCTGGGTCCGGGCCGACCTGGCACCCGCGATCGAACCCTCCGTCACCAGCAGTTGGGACAGCGACCAGAACCGTTCGTTGCTGATCGGCAGCTCCGGCCGGGGGTGGCTCGGCCCGGTTCAGGCCACGACGTTCGTGAGCGAACGGTGGGCGGACCTCGCGCCGGCGACCGGCACGTCGACCTCGGGTCGGGTCAGTTTCCGCCTTCCGGTGGGATCAGGGGTTGGTCTCGTCGGCGATGTCGGCGCCATCCGGATTCGAGCGGCATCCGGCCTATTGGCCAAGGCTCACGATCTGTGGACCGGCTCGATTGCCGGCACGGCCCGGGTCACTTCCGGACTTTCGGTGGGCGCTAACGTCCGGCGGTCTGGGTTCGACGAGACGGCCCTGATGATGCTCTCCGGCGTCGAAGTGACGTCGTTCGGAGCCGAGGCCGAGGTCCGAGTCAGCAGCCGGATCGGAGCGGCTCTGGGTGGGGACGTCGGGCGGCTCGAGGGTGGGTCGGTGTTAAACCGGCGGCGGGTCGGGTTTGCCTCGTTGCGCTGGCGGCCGTCCCGCGGCTTCGCGGTGACGGCAGCCGGCCGGTCCCTGGGATACGATGAATCTCCCCGCGACGGCTACTTCGCGCCAGAGCGGTTTCGCCACGGTGAGCTCGGGGTTCGTTGGTCGCGCGGCCGCGACCTCGGCTGGAACCTTTCGGTTGACGCCGGGCTCGGGGCGCAGCAGGTCGCCTTCTCCAGCGCCAGCTCCACCAAGGGCACCCAGCGGATTGCGGCCGGCATCGGCTACCGGCCGGCGCCCGGATTCGAAGTCGCGGCCGATTACTCGTTTTCGAACGTCGCCGCCACCGGGGCGGGGCCGACCGGCGGCGGCTCGATCTATCGGGCCCAACTCATCACCGTGCGAGGCAAACTGCTCCTGCGTGATTAGGTTACGGCTCGGTGTCCGGGCCATCCGTCTCCCCTTCGTGTCTGATGTCGACCTATCATCTTGCTGCCGACCACGCTCCCCCGGGACAACTGACCCTCGGGCTCCAGGTCCAACTCGATCCGGCCGGGCCGTTGTCGAGCCTGAACGCGGGCGACCGATTTCTTCTGGAGACTGCTGAGGTCGAGGGAAAATTGGTGGCGCGGGGGAGCGGGTCGGCGACCGTGGTGGTGCGCGGTCCGGACGACCGCTGGGCTCGGACGACGTGGTCACTCAATACCCAAGTCAGGCGAATGCGAGGGTAGTTATTGCCATGATCCACTCGAGAACCGCCCTCCTCATCGCGGCGGCCGGGTTGGCCGGCTGCGCCGACTCGGCCCCGACGGCCGCGACGGCGTCCGCCTCCGATTCCCTCGGCCTGGCCGAAAACATCCTGTTCCTGCGGCCCGAACAGCAGGTGCCCCGCTACCGCCACATGGACCAGGCCTCGCCGGTTCGCGTGGTCGCACGGGGCGCCACCGTGTCTCCGCTGCCTCGGTCGACCGCCCTGTTGCCGCTGGTCGGTGTCGACAGTTTCATGGTTCGCAATCGAGTGGCCGGGTTGCTGATCCTGAAAGATGGGAAGATCCTCGGGGAACGCTACGCCTTCGGCAACGATGCATCCACCAAATGGATCTCGTTCTCGGTTGGCAAATCGTTCGTGTCGACCCTGGTCGGAGCCGCCGTCCGGGACGGGTCGATCGCGAGTATCGAAGACCCCCTCACCAAGTACCTCCCGGCGCTCAAGGGGTCGGCATATGAAGGGGTTTCGATTCGGCAGGCCATGCAAATGGCTTCCGGCGTCAAGTACAACGAAGACTATCGCGACCGAGGTGCGGATATCGCCAAGATCACCCGATGCCTCGATGGCCGGGTGCCCGGCTGCATCCTCGACGTCATGAAGGCGTTGCCGATCGCGGGTCGGGCCGGCACCCTTTACAACTACAACACCGGCGAAACCCATCTGGTCGGACTCGCGGTCCAGGCCGCGACCGGCAAGACGCTGTCGGACTACCTCTCGGAAAAGATCTGGAAGCCGTTCGGGATGGAAAGTGACGGCTACTGGCTCCTCGAGTCCGATGGAGGTCAGGAGTTTGGCGGCGGCGGCATCAACGCCACCCTCCGGGACTACGGCCGGTTCGGGCAGTTCATCCTGGATGGTGGCAACGCCGCGGGTCAACCGGTCCTCCCGGCCGGATGGATCGGCGAAGCCAGCCACCCCCGGGACGACTCACCGGCGAATGGCTACGGGAAGTTGTATCCCGACTATCCGTTAGGCTACGGCTATTTCTGGTGGTCGTATCCGAAGGGCCCGGCGGCCCTGCCGAATCACGATGGCGCCTTCGAGGGCGAGGGGATCTTCGGTCAGATCCTCTACCTCAACCCAGCCGAACGAGTCGTCGTGGTCATCTGGAGTGCGTGGCCCGAACCCAACGTCGGTCCGCGGTGGGCCGAGTATCGGGCGTTCCTCGGCGGTGTCGTCGGGGCGGCGCACGGCGTCACGCCTTGATGCCGGTTGCATCCCTCCTGCTGGCCGCGCTGGCGGGGTTGGTCGGCGGCGCGATCAACTCGATTGCCGGCGGGGGCACCTTGGTCACCTTCCCGATCATCGTCGCGCTCGGTCTGACGCCCCTGACGGCCAATACCACCAATACGATGGCCCTGTGGCCGGGAGCCTTTGGCAGCCTATGGGGCTACCGGCGCCAATTTGCCGGCGTTGGCGGCTGGGTCACGAGCATTGGGGTGGCTGGCGTGCTGGGCGGATTGTTAGGCGCCTGGCTTCTCCTCACCACCGGCAACGACCGGTTCGAACAGATCGTGCCCTTTCTGGTGCTCGGCGCCACCGTCCTGTTCGTTCTGAACGGCCCGTTGCTCCGATGGCTGCGGGGCCATCAGCGAGTCGGCGAGGTTGCCTCCAAGCCGCCGCCGTCGTTCCTGGTGGTCCAGTTTCTGGTCGGGATTTACGGCGGCTACTTTGGCGCCGGGATCGGGATTTTGACGTTAGGCGTGCTTGGCCTGTTCGGGCTGACCGACATTCACAAGATGAACGCGCTCAAGGTGTGGGGGGCGCTGGCGGCCAACCTGGTCGCCGCGCTGCTGTTCGCGGCCAAAGGCTTCGTGGTGTGGCCGCTGGCGCTCGTGATGGCCGGTTCCAGCTTGATCGGCGGCTATGCCGGGTCGCGCCTGGCCCAGCGGGTCGGGCAAGTGTGGGTGCGCCGGTCCGTCGTGGCGATCGGGTTTGGCTCCTTCCTCTGGCTCCTCTTCCGGGCCCGCTAAAGCCGGCGAGACTATTGGTCGGGCCGCGGGCAACGCTCGCCGATTGGAGTAAACGCAACGCCCTAACCGGTTACTTTGCGGGTCCACTCTTTAGCCAAGAACTAAGAAATCCCAATGCCGCCAAGAGGCTCTCGTCACGGCTCCGCCAAACTCGGTGATGCCTTGGTTCTTCGGATGCGGCGCCAGGGCCGGGCCGCCGGCATCTTTCTGATCGCGGCGGCGGCCCGACGGCACCACGTCACCTATCGCGCGATCAAGGATGCGTTGACCGGCGCCACCTACGCCCACCTCGACCGAATCGTCCGACCATACCTCGGTCCGAGCCGAAAACCAGGCCAAGGAAGCACGGTCCGGATCGACAGCGACTCGACCCACGGGTGGCAGGCCCGGTATCGAGGTGCCAGCAAGTTCTTCTCCGACGGGATCCACGGCAACAAAGCGCTGCCGCGGGCCCAAGCGTGGCTCCGCGCGGAGCGGCCATGACCCTTTCTCCGGAGTTCCTTCAATGAGCAGTTCCTCGCTGCGGCTAGCCCTGGGCCTGGTCCTCGCGCTCCCCGCGCTCGCCCCGGCCCAGACGTTTCCCACCGCCGATCCCGTGATCAAACGGATCTGGGAGGAGGGCATGACCGAGCGGTCACAGGTCGGCACCCTCGCCCAAATCCTCACGGACTCGATCGGTCCCCGGCTTTCCGGTTCGCCCGGTTTTGCCGCGGCCACTGACTGGGTTAGCGCCCGTTATGCGGCGTGGGGCATTGCCGCGAAGAAGGAGAAGTACGGAACCTGGCGCGGTTGGCGGCGGGGCTACAGCCACATCGACCTGATCGCGCCGCGGCAGCGGACACTCGAAGGGCTGATGCTCGCCTGGAGTCCGGGCACCGCGAAATCGGTCGAGGGTGACGTCATCATCGCGCCCGACCTCGCCGACTCGGCGGCCTTCCAAGCCTGGCTGCCCAGCGCCAAAGGCAAGTTCATCCTCTGGTCGCAAGCAGAGCCGACCTGCCGGCCCGACGAAAACTGGGAACGGCTGGCTCGGCCGGCCTCGGTGACCCGGATGAAGGAGGAGCGCGACCTGGCCCGCCGAGCCTGGAATACCCGGATCCAAAAGCTCGGGCACGGCGCCATCGCGGCCGTCGACCAGAGTGGCGCCGCCGGGATCGTGACCTCGCTCTGGTCCGCGGGCTGGGGGGTGAACAAGATCTTCAGCGCCCAGACCAAAACCGTCCCCATGGTCGATGTCAGTTGTGAAGATTACGGACTCCTGTTCCGGCTGGCCGGCAACAACCAGGGCCCCCGCCTTCGGCTCGACGCCCGCTCCGAAGAACTCGGCGAGCAGCCGATGTTCAATGTCGTCGGCGAGATTAAAGGGACCGAGAAGCCGAACGAATATGTCTTGCTCTCGGCTCACCTCGACTCGTGGGACGGGGCCTCCGGGGCCACCGACAACGGCACCGGCACGATCATGATGATGGAAGCGATGCGGCTCCTCAAAGCGTCCTATCCCAATCCGAAGCGGACCATCCTCGTGGGGCATTGGGGCGGTGAAGAGCAGGGCCTCGTCGGCTCGCGCGCCTACGCTGAGGACCATCCCGAAGTCGTGAACGGACTCCAGACGGCCTTCAATCAGGACAACGGGACCTGGCGGGTGGAGTACATCCGGATGATGGGCCTGACTGGGGCGGGCAGTCACTTCGGCCGATGGCTTTCGAGCTTGCCGTCGGAAATCGAAAACCTGATCGATCTCGACATTCCCGGCGAGCCCGAGCGGGGGGGCAGCGACCACATGTCATTTCTGTGCGCCGGGGCGCCGGCCTTTCGGCTGCAATCGAACTATCCCGATTACCGCCAGTATACGTGGCACACCAATCGTGACACCTACGACAAGCTGATCATCGACGATCTCAAGAACAACGCCACCGTGGCGGCAATGCTGGCCTATCTCGCCTCCGAAGACCCCGAGCCGATGGGGCGCGACCGCCGGGTCTTGGCTCCCGGGCCGAACGGGCAGGCGCAAGCGTGGCCCACCTGCCCGCTCGCCCGCCGGAAGGCTCCGTAACGGCGGGTCAGGTCAGCCCTTCCAGAGCCACATCATCAGCGTCGCGGCCGTGGCCACCGACGACGCCGAAATGGCCCACGTCCGGTGGGCGCTCACACTCGAGCCCCCGCCGGCCCGGCCCTCGAGCCGATCGTCGTCGGGGGCCGTGCCGGCGGTGGCCAGGAAGCCCGCATCCGCGGCCAGCATGGCCACGCTGTGAATCAATCGCCGGGTCCGCCCTTTGGGCTCCTTCCAGCCCTCGACGAGGTTCCATGTCCCGGTAATAGTGTTGACGCCGAACAAGACCCCCAAACCAGCGGCGAGGGCGCTGTGCGCGCCGCGCAGTGACTCGGACGACCGAACCCCGTTATCCCGGTCCCGGGCAAGTTTCTGACCCACGAGGATTTCGGCGGCGAAGATCGGGAACTCGGTGAAGCTCGCGATCTGGTGAATCTTGAGCCGGATCGCATAGCCGTCACTGAGTTCGATCGCTTTGGCCGACCGACGCCGGAGGGTGTCCGGGGCGATGCCGAGCCGAAGAGTTGCGAGCCGGGGCCCGCCTTCGCTGCGGAGGTGGGTTGCCCACGGCGCCGAGACTGGGGCCGAGTCGGCGCTGGTCGGGGATTGGGCCAAGAGCGGAGCGGCCGAGGCAAAGGCGAACGTCAAGCCAAGCGCGCCGCGGGGGAAATTGGTCATCCCGAAAAATAGTCTGGCTCGAATGAATGATCGATGAAGCCTGACGAACCAGCTTAGCGGGAACGGAGGATGGCTTCGAGGGGGCGGAAGGTATAACCGAGAGCCCGGGCATCGCGAATGATGCCGGGAAGGGCCTCCGCCGTTTGGCGTCGGTCCCCGTGGGGGTCGGAGCCGTCGCCATCATGGAGCAGGATGATGGCGCCGGAGCGGAGATGGGTTCGGGTCCGGGACCGGATCCGGTCGGTGCCGGGCCGGTCGGAGTCCCATACTCCGAAGGTCCAGCCCAGGGTCTGATATCCGAGCCGATGAGTGGCGGCCCCGACGAAGGGGTTGCGATAGCCGTGCGGCGCCCGGAAGATCCGCGGGGCGATGCCGACTTGGTCGACGATGGTCCGGTGGGCCGCCGAGAGCTCGGTGCGGATCCGGTTAGGGCCCCGACGATGAAGCTTGCAATGGGTGTCGGTGTGGTTGCCGATTTCGTGGCCCGCGGCCCGGACCCTTCGAGCCACGTCCGGGAATCGCCGCACGTGTTCCCCCACCATGAAGAACGCCGCCGGAACCTGCTCCACCGCCAGGACGCCGAGAATCCGGTCGGTCGCTTCGGGGTTGGGCCCGTCGTCGAACGTCAAGTAGAGGTCGCGGCCGGTCCGCGAACCGCGGCTTATGACCGGACCGAACAGCCAAGCGTTAGGGTAGTACGCCCCGATCGCCCCGGCGCTGAGGGCGCCCAGGGCCACAGCGGCGCCGATCACCCGACCTGGTTTCCAAGGGGAACGGGCCGGTGGCGCCGTCCGGACGGTCGCGGAGGTGGGGTGCCGGCCGCCCGGTGGTATACCTCAAGTAGCCGATCGGCAATCTTCGGCCAGGCAAATTCAAGGGACGCTAGCCGCCCGGCGTGGCTCATCGCCTCCCGGCGGCTCGGGTCCGCGAGGAGTTCGATCGTCGCGGCGGCCCAGGCCTCGGGATCGGCCGCCGGGACCAGGACGGCCTGGTCACCGGCGACTTCCCGGAACGCCGGCAGATCGGACCCGATGATCGGCGCACCGCAGCCCATCGCTTCGAGCAGGGTGACCCCGAAGGAGGCGCGCGAAGTGGGGCAGAGGTAGATGTCCGCACTCCGGTACAGAGCCGGGCGTTCTTCCAGGACGCGACCCAGAAACGTCACCGGGACGCCGAGCCGGGCCGCGTACTTGCGATAGTGGCCGAGCCAGGGGCCGCCGCCGGCCACCACGAGCTCCGCGTCGGGAAACCGCGCCACCACCCTCGGCATCGCGGCCAGCACCACGTCGAGGCCGGTGCGAGGCTCGAGCCGGCCGAGAAAGAGGAGCCGCGGGCGGCGCCCCGAGGCAGCCGGCTGGCGGCCCCGGTCGGTGAAGAGGTCGACATCCACGCCGTTCGGAATGATGTCCCACCGGGTCGTGAAGTACCGGCTCATGGCATCGATCGCAGCCGAGCTCACGGCGATTGACGCCGCATGCTGGTCGAGGAGCCGCTGGAGCGGCCGGCGGAACAGACGATACCCGACCGATCGGGGAAACCAGGAGTGGTGGGTCGCCACGACCGGGATGCCGGCCCGTGCGGCGGCCCAGGGCCCGACGAGGCCCAACACCGGCGAAAGGCCGCCATGGACGTGCATCACGTCAGCTCGGAACTCGCGCACCACCCGGGTGATCTGTTCGGTGAGCCGCCAGCCGGCGGTGAGCCGCGCCATACCGCCGTTGGCGTACATGACGACGCTGCGGCCAACCCGGCGGACGAAGGGGGCGTCCGAGTGGTCTCCCATCCGGGCAGTGATCACGATGGCGTCGTGGCCCCGCCCGTTCAGTTCCACGGCCAGATGGTGGACATGCTCGGGAATTCCGCCTAACTGGGGATAGTAGGACTCGGCCACCAGAGCGATCCGCATCGGAGGTCCTAATGCCGCTCGGCGCGAGCCGATGAGGTCAGCGAGGCTTCGAGCCGAGCGAGCGATCGGACGATGGCCATGGGCTCCTCCTCCTGGGGATAGTGTCCGATGCCGGGGACGCTGTCCACCCCGAAGGACCGGAGGTGGCGGCCAAGCAGCGCCACCTCGTCGTCGCCGACCCCGCCTTCAAGGTTCGGAAGGCCGCCGACCAGGATCCGAACCGGAATCTGAATTTCCCCGAGCCGGGGCTCCAGCCGCTCCGGCTCGCGGGCCTGGCCCATCGCCTGGAAGGCGTGAATAGTGGCGCCGATCGAACGGGCCGCCCCGTCGGTGTAGCCCCGAACCACTTCCTCGGTCACCCACGACGGATCGCCGGCCGACTCCTTCATCATGCCCCGGGCTTTCGAGCGGACCAGCCCGGCCCCGCCGAAGATCCGAAGCAACGGTGCGAATCGGAGGGCCCGCCGGAACGACGGCGTGGTCGCTTGTTCCGCCGGGCCGCCCTCGATCGAAAGCAGGCCGCGAACCAGCGCGGGATGGCGAACGGCAATGCGAAAGGCGATCGCCCCACCCAAGGCGTGCGCTACCAGAATCACCGGACCACCCCCCAGGGTGTCGAGGACGGCCGCGATCCGGTCGGCCTGCGCGGCAAGGGAGTAGTCCGCTTTTGGGGGACGAGAGGAGGAGCCGACCCCGAGCGGTTCGATAATCGCCACCCGATACCCGGCCGCGCGAAGCAACGGCGTCACTCGGCGGAATCCGAAGGCGGCTCCGAACAGTCCGGGGACGATGACCAATGTCGGGCCGGTGCCGCTGACTTCGACGTGCAGGGAGTCCGATGTTGGCGCCGGGCCAAGCGCGACTCCGAGTGCCAGGACCTGGGCGAAGATCGTCATCCGGTCGCCTCGCTGATCGGTTCGGCCGCGGGAGCGGGTCGGCGGCTGCGGACCCAGATCAAGCCCAATCCGATCGCGATCCAGATCAGGTCCCGAATCCGGCTCACCACTGCGGCGTACAGCCCGATCCGGCCGGAATAACCCAGTTGGCGGAACATCAACACGGTGGCGCCTTCACGGGTCCCGGCGCCGTAGGGCACGAAGAAGAACACGTTACTGATCAGGCCTTCGAGTCCCCCGATCGTGAAGGCGTCGACGTAGCTGACGCTGACGCCAACCGACAGGCCGATCAGAATGAATTCGGTCATGAATACCGCCCGGCTCAGGTATTCAAGACCCAGGGCCTCCAAAAACCGACGCGGATGCCGGTGGTAGAAATCGGTAATCTGGCCATCCATCGCCTCGAGTGCCGGCTGGGCCCGTCCCAGAATGGCCGCGAGCCGCTTGAGGATGCGGACCCGGCTAAGCCACGCCGCCAGGCGCGCGGCTCCTCCCTGGCGGTGGAGCACCAGCAGCCCGAGGATCAGTCCGCCTAGGCAGGCCAGCGCCAGGAGCAGCAACCCAACCGTGAGGGGACGCAGGGGAAGGAGGAAGAAGCCGAGGAGGACGGCCGTGACCCAAACCAGGAGTTGCGCCAGGATCCGGATCATTGAGTGAACGATGACGGCGCCCGTGGCTCGGCCGGCACCGAGGTTCGGCGCCAGCGTCGCAATCTTGTAAGGTTCACCACCGACGTTGATCATCGGGGTGATGAAATTGAGGGCGTTGCCCGACACCACGGTTGCGAAGGCCGTTGGGAAGTCCGGCGGGTTCGGCTCGTCCTTGAGAATCAGCCGCAGGGCCTGGGTGTCGAGGGCGTATACCACGCCAAACAACAAGACGATCGGTACCATCATCCAACCGGACGCCACCGTGTCGGACCAAAGCCGGGCCACGCCGATGCCGGCCACCAGGTGACCGAACAACCCGACGCCGACCAAAAACAGGACTGCCCGGAGCCACCGGGTCACGGCGGATTCTCCCCGGCGGAGGCAGGGGTCGCAAGATGGAGCATGGTAGAACCTAGCGCAGATGACCTAAACGCGCGATTAACGGCTGGGTGCCTCAATCGTCGGCGTCGGGCCGGTCGGCCGGAACGCACATTGGGCAGTTGTTGCTGTCGGAGAAGACGGTTACCACCACCGCGTCCAGCCCGAGGAACTCCTGATCCAGCGAGGCGCCGATCAGATTGGCACCCGAGGAAATCCCGACCGCCAGGCCGAGCTCACAGGCCAGCTTCTGGGCCATCAGGATCGAGTCGCCGTCGTCGGCCTCGACCACTTGATCGAGTGCCCCGAGGTCGACGATCGGCGGAATGAACTCGTCGGAAATGCCTTGGATCCGGTGGCTCCCGACCTGGTGACCGGTGCTGAGCGTCGGGGAACTCGCCGGCTCGAGCGGATGGAGCCGGATCGCGGGGTTCATCCCCGGAATTGCCGCTTTGAGCTTGAGCGGGGAGTCGAGGGCCTTGAGCTCGCCATGGTCGACAATGGCGATCCGGTCGCAGAGTTTGTCGGCCTCATCCATGTAGTGGGTCGTGATCAGGATCGTGAGGTCGCGGGTGGCCTTGATGGCCCGGAGCATTTCCCAGACGGCGGCGCGCGACACCGGGTCGAGACCGGTGGTCGGTTCATCGAGGAAGAAAATCCGGGGCTCGTGGACCAGCCCCCGGGCAATTTCGACCCGCCGCCGCATCCCGCCCGACAATTGCCGGACCTGCTTGTCGCGCCACTGGGTCAGCTCCACCGCCGCCAGCAACTCGTCGATCAGCCGGCGGCGCTTGTCGCGGGGTACCCCATACAGCTTGGCGTAGATGATCAGATTCTCTTCCACCGACAGCTCGGTGTCGCTGGTCATCGCCTGGGGGATGACGCCGATTACCCGGCGGACCTTGTCCTGTTCGCTGATGACGTCGAACCCCCCGACGAGGGCGGTGCCCTCCGTCGGCGGGATCAGGGTGGTGAGCATCCGAATCAGGGTCGATTTGCCGGCGCCATTGGGACCGAGCAGGCCGAAGATTTCGCCCTCGCCGACCGTGAACGAGATCCCTTTCACGGCGGTGAAATCGCCAAACCGCTTGACGATGGCCCGGACGTCGATCGCGGTGCCGGCCATGCCTAACGGCCCACGGGCAGCGCCACGTACGCGGTCATGCCCAGCGCCATTCGCCGGTCCCGGTTGTCGAGGCGGACCCGGATCTCGAACGTCTTGATGTCGCGCTTGGTCCGGCTGACGTCGCGCCGGGTGGCGTAGGCGGCGTCGACGCCGCGGAAGAACACCGCCCCGCGGCGGACCTCTCCAGAAGGGAACCGAACCGCCAGACTGTCGCCGAGCCGGACGTCGTCGATGTAGCTCTCCTCGACGTCGGCGCGGACCCAAAGATCGTCGGGGTTCACCACCGTGACGATCGGCTGGCCGACCGAAACGACCTCGCCTTGGCGCGCCACCCGGACGTCGATCACCCCGGCGGCCGGCGAGCGAAGCTCGGTGTAGCCGAGCCGAACGCCGGCCCGGGCCCGCTGGGCGGCGGCCGCTGCGGCGCTTTGACGGCTGCCGTCGAGTTGGGTTTGGCGGACCACGTTCTGCTCGGCATCGCCCCGTGCCAGCTCGAGGGCGGCCCGGGCGGCGTCGGCTTGTTTGGCGGCCGCATCAAGCCGGGCCTTGGCGGTGTTCAAGCCGGTTCGGGCCTGATCGAGCTGCTGGGAGGTTTCGAGCCCTTGGGTGGCGAGGCCCTCGACCCGCTGGAAGGTGAGCCGGGCCATGTCCAAATCGGCCTCCGCCGCCCGCTGCTGCGACGCCACCGCCGCCGCAGTGGCCTCGGCTTGGGCAATCCGATCAATGGTCTGGCGGTTCTGCCACCGGAGCGTGGCCTCGGCCTGGCGGACCTGGGCCGTCGAGCTCTGGGCACTGTGGGTGTAGAACTCATTCTCGGCCCGGAGTTCGCCGGGGGCCACCACGGCCAGGAGTTGGCCCCGGGTTACCGAGTCACCCTCGGTGACCAACAGGGTGTCGATCTGCCCGGCGACCTGGGAGCTTACCAGCACGTCGTTGGTGGTCACGATACCGGTCAGCGTGATGGTCGTGGGCCCGCATCCGAGCAGTCCGACGCCGCCGACGATCCATGGCGCCCGCCGCGCCCGATGATACCATGTCATGCGCGGTAGAATAGCCGGGCCTTGGCGACCGTCAAACTCAGGGTAGCTTGCAGCCGTGAAAAACGATCTCGATTCCATTCTGCGGCCCCGCTCGATCGCGGTGGTCGGAGCCTCCCGGACCCCCGGGACCGTCGCCCACGAAATCGTGGCCAGTCTCGTCCGCTGCGGGTTTACCGGCCCGGTCTATCCGGTCAACCCGAAGGCGGCTTCGATCTGCTCGATCCGGGCCTACCGGAGCATTCGCGACGTGCCCGATCTCGTCGACCAGGCGGTGATCGTGGTGCCCAAGGCCTTGGTGGAGTCGGTGGTGGCCGAGTGCGCCGACCACGGTGTCAAAGGTGTCGTGGTGATCTCGGCCGGGTTCCGGGAAATCGGCGGCGAAGGCGCTGAACGGGAACGACGGCTCACCGACTTCGTCCGGGCGCGGGGCATCAGGATGGTGGGGCCCAACTGCATGGGCGTCTTGAACGGCGACCCCTCGGTCTCGATGAACGGCACCTTCTATCCCAATTTGCCGCCCTTTGGTCAGGCGGCGTTCGTGTCGCAGTCGGGCGCGATGGGCCTGTCGGTGCTCGACTATGCCCGCGAGTACGGGATCGGGATTTCTCAATTTGTCTCGGTCGGTAACAAACCCGATGTCTCGGGCAACGATCTCCTCGAAGCGTGGGAACACGATCCGGGCGTGGCCGTGATCCTGATGTACGTCGAGAGCTTCGGCAATCCGCGCCGGTTCAAGGAGATCGCGTCGCGGATCACCCGGACGAAGCCGATCATCGTAGTCAAGTCGGGCAGCTCCCGGGTTGGCGCCCGGGCGGCCTCCTCTCATACCGGGGCGTTGGCGGCCAGCGATGCGGCGGTCGACGCGATGCTGGCCCAGGCGGGCGTGCTCCGGGCCGGCTCGGTTGAAGAGTTGTTCGACTATGCCATGGCATTCTCGGGGCAGGCCACCCCGCGCTCGCGGCGGACCGCGGTGCTGACCAACGCGGGCGGGCCCGGGATCCTGGCCGCCGATGCGCTCGAACGGGCCGGGATCGAGATTCCCGAATTATCGCCGGCCACGGTCGCGGTCCTCCAGCCGCTCTTCCCGGAATACGCTTCGATTCGGAACCCGCTCGACATGATCGCCTCGGCCACCCCCGCCGGATATAAGATGGCACTCACCGCGTTGTTGTCCGACCCGGCGGTCGACTCGGCGGTGGCGATCTTCGTGCCCCCGTTAGGCGTGAAGCAGGGAGACGTGACCGAGGCGATCGCCGAGGCGGCGGTGGCGCGGCCGGACAAACCGGTGCTGGCCGTGCTGATGGGGCACGAAGGTCTACCCCAGGGCAAAGCGGGCCTCTACGACGCCAAGATTCCGGCGTACATCTTCCCGGAATCGGCGGCCCGGGCGCTCGCGGCGCTCTGCCGGCAGCGCGAGTGGAGTGCCCGGCCGGTGCCGGTACTCGAACGGCTGCCGGTTGACCACGGGGCGGCCCGGGCCATTCTCGACCGGGCCCACGCCGGCGGAACGGCCAAGCTGCCGGAATGGGAGGCGCTGGCCCTGCTGGCCGCCTATGGAATCGCGACGGCGCGGTCGGAACTCGCCACCAGTGCCGATGAGGCGGCCACGATTGCGGACCGCCTTGGCGGGTCGGTCGTGCTCAAGGTGGTGGCGCCCTCGATCATTCATAAGAGCGATGTCGGCGGCGTGCTGCTCGACATTCGGGGCGGCGAGGCGGCCCGGGCGGGCTTCCACCGGATCGTCGAGGCGATCGAGGTGAACGCGCCGGGGACCGCGATCACCGGGGTGCTGGTCCAGGCCATGGTTCCACCGGGGCGGGAGGCGATCGTCGGCGGGAACCGCGACTCCTCGTTCGGCCCGATGCTGATGTTCGGCTTGGGCGGGGTCTATGTCGAAGTGTGGCGCGATGTGGTGTTCCGGATGGCGCCGGTGGCCCGGTCCGAGGCCCGGGAGATGATCGAGGGACTCAAGGCGGCGAAGCTGCTGGCCGGCGTTCGGGGCCAGCGCCCGATCGACTATCGCGCGGCGGAGGATGTGCTGCTGCGGGTGTCTCAACTGTTCGAGGATTGTCCGGAGATTCGGGAGCTCGACATCAATCCGCTGATGACCTACCCCGACGGCGCGGTGGCGGCGGACGCGCGGGTGGTGCTCGGAGGCTAGTGAACCCGGGTGAATCCGGGGAGCCCGTCGTAGTCGGCATCGAACGACAGGATCCGCGCCACGCTGTGGCGCTCCATCACCGCGAGGTGAATGGCACCGCGAGCCCGGAGCCGGGGGCGGCCGAGGACAATGGTCTTGGCCCGTTCGACCTGCTCCATGCCAATCGCGTAGACCTCGTCGACCACGCCGCTCAACGCATCGAACGCCGGCTGGATCGCGTCGCGCCGGTTGATGGCCGAATACCGATGGAGGATTTCCTGGAACACCTCCGCGTCGGTCACCAGCTTTTCCCGGTCGGCGATGGCGCGCTCGAGCAGCCGCTGGGCATCGACCTTGTGGCGATGGGTGACTCCGATCAGGTACATCGGGATGTTCGAGTCGACGAAAATCACGGCGCCGACTCGAGGTATCCCCGCTCGATGTCCTTCAGCATGTCCTCAATGTCGGCCGTGGGGTAGCTGCCCCGCGCCGCCTCGCGAACCATGCCGAGCTTCCGGTCTGGGCTTTGAGCCGGTTCGCGGAGGGCGAGTTCCCGGATGGCACGGCGGACCCACTCCGACACGGTCAGCTTGTGGCGACGGGCCACCCGCTGGAGGTCGCGGTATTCGCTGTCATCGACGATGACTTGGAGTCGTTTACTCATGTCATGAGTATAAGTACTGTGTGTCATGTGTCAAGTCCTTACCGAGGTCCGGCTGGTCGCGGTAACCAATTCACCGCCGACCGGTCCAGAAAAACGCGGGGCGGGTGGACCTTCAGATCGGATCGGGATCGCGTGGAATGCGCCCTTACGTCCACATGACCGGGATCCGGTAGGGCTCCAGTTGCCGGTCAGCGGTTACCAGCGTCAGGCCCTCGACGGTCGCCTGGGCAATCAACATCCGATCGAACGGGTCGGGGTGATGGGCCGGCAGGTCGCGCACCGCCTCGGCGTGCTCGAAGGTGACCTCGAGGCGGCTGAACTCGCTCTGTTCGACGGCTTCGGAAAACGAGCCGGGAAACCGGAGCTTGCCTAACTGCGACTTGATCGCCGCTTCCCACCCGGATGCCGCGCTGACATACACCAGGCTCGACCGGCTGATGGCGCGCTCGACCTGCCGGTCGATCCGGCGTGGATCGGCCCGCCACCAAATAAAGACGTGGGTGTCGAGCAAGAGCTTCATGTCGGTGGCTCGGCATTGGTGAACGCCGCCAGCAGGTGAGCGGGCAACGGCGCATCGAAATCGTCGGCGATCCACACCACACCCTCCCAGCCGCCGGGCGAGCGTCCGCGCTCGGCGCCCGCGAGCGGGACCAAGCGGGCCACCGGGGTTCCAGCCTTGGCAATCACGATCT
>JAYTTT010000110.1:0-2521 GCA_043744895.1 Gemmatimonadota bacterium
GCGACGGCTCTCGGGCGTGGCCGGGGCCCGCCTGGTGACCGGCGTCAACCTTGCCATGCTGCTGGATTTCGTCTTTCACCGCCAACTCTCGCCCGACCAAGCCGCCGATCGGGCGATCGAGACCGGGACCAAAGCGATTTCGGCTCGTTCATGAGCATCATCGTCGCACGAATCGACGACCGGCTGGTCCACGGCCAAGTAGTGATCGGCTGGGGCCGCCCGCTTGAGCTCAACCGGATCGTCTTGGTCGATGCCGAGGTGGCGGCAAGCGAGTTCGAACGTGAGCTCTATCTCATGGCGGTTCCAGCGGGGATCGAGGTCGAGTTTCTTGCCCCGGACCAAGCGCCGGCCCGGATCGAAGCGTTGGGCGCCGAGCCGGATCGGGTCCTGGTCTTGACCGGATCCGTCGATACCATGGTAGCCCTCGCGACGACCTGCCACGGGGCTATTCGCGCAGTCAACCTCGGGGGCATCCACGACCGGCCGGGCCGCCGGGAATACCTTCGCTACGTCTATCTCACCGGCCCGGAGCTCGACGGCCTTCGGGCCGTGGCGGCCGCGGGGATCGAGGTCACCGCCCAAGACCTGCCGACGTCGGCGCCGGTCCCGCTGGCCGCGCTCCACCCATGATCGGCGGCTCTGCGGTACTCGGCGGCCTGATCGCCTGGGGAACCGTGGCGGGGCTCGATCTGGCGAGCGTGCTCCAAGGGCTGTTGTCGCGACCCCTCGTCGTTGGGGCCGGGGCCGGGTGGATCCTCGGAGACGTTGAGTCCGGCCTTCGGGTCGGCGCGTTGCTGGAGCTGTTCGCGCTCGATGTGGTCCCGGTCGGGAGCTCCCGCTATCCGGATTTTGGCGCCGCGACGGCGGCGGCCGTCGTGGTGGCCGCCGGGCAACCGGTGCATGAGACGTTTGGCGCGGCCACCGGCGTGGGCTTGGTCCTGGCCACCCTGGCCGGTATGACGCTCCCGGTCACCCGGCGGTTCAACGCCCGAACCGTCCGGGCCAACGCGGACCGGCTGACCGCCGGCGATGAGGGAGCCGTCCGAAGGGTCCACTGGGCCGGGCTTGGGCACGATGCCGTCCGGAGCCTTGTCGTGGCCGGGTCGACCCTGATGATCGCGGTGGCGATCCGGTGGCTCGGAGCCGTACCTCGCGGGGCAGCCGGGACCGCACTGACCGCCGTGGCGGGTGCCGGCGCGGCCTGGGCCGTCGCCCATGGGGCCATAACGAGCGGCCGGTCGGGTCCTCGGTGGCGGTGGGCTGTCGCCGGTCTCGGCGTCGGCATCGCGGCGGTGGCGGCCGGATGAAGCGAACCGCCCAGACCGCCCTTCGCCTCCTGATCGTGCAGGCCGCCTGGACCTATGAAAGGCTCCAGGGCGTTGGGGTCGGGTTTGCCTCGTTGCCGCTGTTGGAGCCGCTGCGAGGCGATTCGGGCGCCTATCGAGCGGCTGTCGGGCGAGCCAGCGAATACTTCAACGCCCATCCTTATCTGACAGGGATCGCGGTCGGGGCGGCCGCCAGGGCCGAAATCGACGGGGTGCCGGGGGCCACCATTCAACGCCTCAAGACCGCCTTGGCGGGGCCGCTCGGCTCGTTAGGCGATCAGTTGTTCTGGATCGGGGTCGTACCGGCGGTGATGGCCTCCATGCTGCTGGCCCTGTCGTGGGATGCCGGGATTCCGGCGGTTGGACTTGGCGTGTTGCTGTACGTCATGGTCCGCCTCTACGTCACGGTGTGGGGACTTCGGCTCGGGCTTCGCTCCGGTCTCCAGATTGCCGGCGCGCTCAAGGCCTCGGGGCTGCCCGACCAGGTTCGCCGGGTCGGCCTCCTGGCGGGGTTTCTGGTGGGCGGGGCCGTCGCGCCGCTGTTTCGCTGGCTCGCGGACCCTTCGAGCTCACGGTGGTGGTGGCAGGCCCCGGCGCTGGGATTGATCGGTGGCGCGGTCGCGGCCTTGGTTCGGTTTCGGGTCCCCTCTGCCCGGCGGCTCACCCTGGTGGTCATGATGGCGGTACTTCTTTGGCACTGGAGGTGACGGCATGATCGAACGACAGGTGACGATCGTGAACCCGCTTGGGCTTCATGCCCGCCCGGCCGCCCAGTTCGTCAAACTGGCGGCGGGCTATGCCTCGCATATCGAAGTGGTCCGCGACGGGGCCTCCATCAACGGGAAGAGCATCATGGGCGTCATGATGTTGGCGGCCGAGTGCGGAAGCTCGTTTACCATGCGGGCGGACGGGGCCGACGCGGAGGCCGCGGTGACGGCTCTGGCCGCATTGATCGCAGGCGGATTCGGGGAGAAATGACCAACGACCGAACGATTCGAGGGATCGGTGTCTCGCCGGGTATTGCCCTAGCGCCGGCCGTGGTGCTCGAGTGGCGATTTCCGGATGTGCCCGATCGGTCCGTCGCGCCGGACGAAGTGGATCGGGAAATTCGTCGGTTGCACGATGCGACCGACACGGTCGCGAGTCACCTCAACGTGCTGCGGGAGCGGGTCCTCCAGTCGGCCGGGCTCGAAGAG
>JAYTTT010000111.1:0-9788 GCA_043744895.1 Gemmatimonadota bacterium
AAACCCAGTTTTACTCCTTCGACAACGACAACCAACCCCGGACCGGATCGAGCAGTAATTTCTTCATCCGGCGGGCCCGGATCCAGGTCAATGCCAAGCTCCGGGAGAACGTGAGCCTGGTGATCCAGCCATCGTTCGAGGGCGGTCGAGCCACCGGGGTCAGACTCCGCGACGCCTATATCGACGTTCGGCTGACCAAGGCCGGTTCCAAGACTGCCTTTACGCTTCGGACCGGCGCTGAGAAGAAGCCGTTCGGGCGCTATGAGCTCCTGTCGTCCAACAACCTGCCGTCGCTCGAGCGGAACGCCGGCCGGGGGCTGTTGCCGGTGGCTTCGAACAACTTGTTCGAAACCGCGGGCTATATCGCCACGGACCTCGGGGCCTCGATCATCGTGGCTCACAAGCTGGGCGAAGGGCGGAACTTCACCTTTCAGCTGGGCGGTTACAACGGCCAGGGCGAAAGCGTCAATGACGTCAACGGCTCCAAGTCGATTGGGGCGCAGGCCCTGGCCGACGTGACGAAGAAGCTGATGCTCGGCGTCGCCTTTTTTTCGCACGATGGGATCGTCGCGCTGACCCCGACCACGTCCGACAGCTCATTTCGGAACCAGGCCGTGGGCCTCGAAGCCCAATGGGGTAAGCCGGGTGACAAGGGACTTTTCGTCGTGGCGGATTACATGACCGGCGAGGACTTCACCAAAGATCTGCACTCTATGAAGGGTCTGTCGCTGGTCGCGGCCTATCATGCCCGAACGGCGACGGGCAAGACGCTGTTTGCCGTCGAGCCGGTGGTGCGGTTCGACTGGGCCGATCCGAACGCCAAGATGGCCGCCGACGCCTCGACGCTGATTTCGGCGGGGGTCAACCTGTACCTGACCGCCAAGGCCCAGATCAGGTTGATGATTGAGACCCAGCACCCCGATGCGGTGGGAGGCAAGACGATTACCGGCCTCCGGACCGCGATGACGATGAATTTTTGACCGATCCGTGATCGGATTGTGACGAGAACTGGTTTTGTTACGGCACCTTTCGCTGAAGGAGTCTTGCTGTGAAAACACTTAATGTGGTCGTGCTTGGCGCCGTCCTGGCCGGGCCGGTGGCCGCCCAGGCCAACCTCAACGGAGCCGGGGCGACGTTCCCCAATCCGATCTACACCAAATGGTTCGACGGCTACGCTAAGAAGACCGGGGTCAAGATCAACTACCAGTCGATTGGGTCGGGCGGCGGGATTCGCCAATTCACCCAGGGGACGGTTGACTTCGGGGCCTCGGACAGCCCGATGACCGACGAGCAGATTGCCTCAGTCAAAGGCAACGTGGCTCACATCCCCACCGTACTCGGCGCCGTGGTGCTGACCTACAATCTCCCGGCGGTCGGCGCTACGAAGCTCAAACTCGATGCGGCGACCATCGCCGACATTTTCCTGGGCAAGATCACCAAGTGGAACGATACCCGGATTGCGGCCCTGAACCCCGGCCTCACGTTGCCGGCCGCCGATCTCCTCGTGGTGCACCGGTCGGACGGGTCGGGGACCACCTTCGTATTCGTCGATTACCTGTCGAAAGTGTCAGCCGAGTGGCGGACTAAGGTCGGCGCGGCCAATGCGGTCAACTGGCCGACCGGACTGGGCGGCAAGGGCAATGAAGGGGTCACCCAGCAAATCAAGCAGCTCGAAGGCACCATCGGCTACGTCGAGCTCGTGTATGCCCTGGCGAACAAACTTCAGTACGCCTCGGTCAGGAACAACGCCGGGAAGATGGTAGACCCGACGCTCGCATCCGTGACCGCCGCGGCGGCCAGCGCGAAGCTGGCGAAGACGACGGATTTCCGGGTCTCGATCACCGATGCCCCCGGCGACAAGGCCTACCCGATCGCCTCCTTCACCTGGCTTCTCATCCAGGCCGACAACGCCGACGCCACCAAGGGCAAACAGATTCGGGATTTCCTGAGCTGGATGGTGTCGGGAGAGGCCCAAAAGATGGCCACCGACTTGGGGTATGCCCCGTTGCCGGGTGAGGTGTCCGGTTTGGTCAAGGACCGGGTCAAAGTCCTCAAAGCGATGGGTAAGGCCATTTCCTGATGAGGGTACCGGGGTCGGTCCTGGAAGGTCGGAACCCCGGTGATGCGATTTTTCGGGGGGCCCTGACCGCCGCTGCGCTGGCGGTACCGGCCCTCTTGGGTTTCCTCGTGTACGAGTTGTGGATCGGGTCCCGCCTCGCGATCGATCGATACGGATTCGGCTTCATCACCGGGGCGACGTGGGACCCCGTCACCGAGGAATTCGGGGCGCTGCCGCTCATCTTTGGGACCTTGGTGTCGGCGGCCATCGCACTCGTGATCGCGGTGCCGCTGTCGCTGGGTGTGGCCATCTTCTTGACCGAGTTTGCACCCAAATGGCTCCGCCAGCCGGTGGCATTCTTGATCGAACTCTTGGCGGCCATTCCCAGCGTGGTGTATGGGCTGTGGGGCATTTTCTTCCTGATTCCGGTCCTTAAGTCCACGGTCTTTCCTTTCCTCCGCAGCACCTTCGGATTTTTGCCGTTGTTCCAGGGTCCGATTTACGGCAACTCCATGCTCGCCGCGGGGATCATCCTGGCGATCATGGTGATGCCCTACATCATGTCGGTGTCCCGCGAGGTCTTGAACGCGGTGCCCGCCAGCCAGCGCGAGGCCGCCTTGGGGCTTGGAGCCACCCGCTGGGAAGCGGCCTGGACCGCGGTGGTGCCGTACGCCCGCTCGGGCATTCTGGGGGCGGTCATCCTCGGGCTGGGCCGGGCCCTCGGCGAAACGATGGCGGTGACGATGCTGATCGGGAACCGCAACGAAATGGTCGCCTCGCTGTTCGCACCCGGGTATACGATGGCGGCGGTGATCGCCAACGAGTTCAGCGAAGCCACGAGCGATATCCACTTCGCGGCCCTCACCTACGTGGCGCTGGTCCTGTTCGTGGTCACCGTCCTGGTCAACGCACTGGCCCGGCTCCTGATCTGGCGGGTCTCGAAGGGGCAGGCCGGCGGAGGCCAAGGGGTATGAACCGCCTGGTCTGGCGCCGCTGGAAGAGCCGGATCATGGTCGGGTTGATGATCGCCGCGGTCGGGCTCGCGATCACCCCGCTGCTGTTGATACTGGGCACGTTGATCGCCAAGGGCGCCGGGAGCATCAACCTCGATTTCTTCACCAAGACGCCCGTTCCGGCCGGCGAAACCGGGGGTGGGGTGGCGCACGCGATCGTGGGCACCCTCCTGATGGTCGGCATGGCCGGCCTGATCGGCCTCCCGGTCGGGATCGGCGCCGGGATGTTCACGGCCGAGTATCCGAAAAGCAAACTGGCGACCGTGGCCCGGTTCGTGGCCGACGTGATGAACGGAACGCCCTCGATCGTCGTCGGGGTGTTCGTCTGGACCCTGATCGTGGCCCGAGTCAAGCACTTCTCGGGGTTTGCCGGGAGCGTCGCGCTGGCCATCATCATCACTCCGATGGTCCTCCGGACGACCGAGGAAATGATCCGGTTGGTGCCCCATTCCCTCCGGGAAGCGGCCCTTGCGTTAGGCTACCCCCGGTGGCGGACCAGCCTGTCGATCGTGGTCCGGACCAGCCTTCCCGGGATCGTAACCGGCAGCCTGCTTGCAATTGCCCGGGCGGCCGGCGAGACGGCTCCGCTGCTCTTCACGGCGCTGGGCAGCCAGTTCATGAGCCGGGACCTCTCGCAGCCGATCGCGGCGCTCCCCCTGGCGGTGTTTACCTATGCCACCGGCCCGTACGACGATTGGCATCGGATCGCCTGGGCAACAGCCCTGGTGCTCATCATGGTGGTGCTGGTGTTGAGTGTGCTGACCCGGCTGGCGACGAGGCAGCGGTAGTGGACTCGGCACTCGGCACTCGGCACTCGGCACTCGAGGGGGGGGCGCGGGTTCGGACGGAGGGGCTGACGGCGTTCTATGGGGCCGTGGCCGCCGTGAAGGATGTGACCATCGGGTTTGAGAGCAATCGAGTTCATGCGTTGATTGGGCCGTCGGGGTGCGGGAAGTCGACGTTCTTGCGGACGATTAACCGGCTCCATGAGGTGGCGGGGGGGCGAGTGACGGGGCGGGTGCTGCTCGACGAGGCGGACGTGTACGGGAACCTCGTGAGCTTGACCCAGCTACGGCGGCGGGTTGGGATGGTGTTTCAGCGGCCGACGCCTTTTCCGACCATGTCGATCTACCAGAACGTGGCGGCTGGGCTCAAAGTGGGCGAGCGACTTCCCCGGCCGCGGGTTGACGAGATCGTCGAGCGGGCGTTGCGGCAGGCGGCCCTGTGGGACGAGGTCAAAGACCGGCTCCAGGGGAGCGCCATGGCCCTCTCCGGCGGCCAGCAGCAACGGCTCTGCATTGCCCGGACCATCGCACCCGAGCCCGAGGTCGTCCTGCTCGACGAGCCCACGGCGTCGCTCGATCCCCAGGGCACCCAGCGGATCGAGGAGCTGCTGTTCGGGCTCAAGAACGACTTCACCATCATCATCGTCACCCACAACATGCAACAGGCGGCCCGGTCGTCGGACACGACGACGTTCTTCTATCTGGGTGAGATGATCGAGACCGGACCGACGAAGCAGATCTTCACGACCCCGGCGAATCAGCGAACCGAAGCCTACATCACCGGCCGGTTCGGATGACGGACTCGGCGCTCGGCACTCGGCACTCGGCACTCGAGGTGAAGGGGTTTTCATTTTTTTATGGGGTGAGGCAGGTTTTGTTTGAGGTGTCGTTTGGGTTGGACCGGCGGGCGGTGACGGCGATTATTGGGCCGTCGGGGTGTGGGAAGTCGACGTTCCTGCGATCGATTAATCGGATGAACGACCTCGTCCCGGGAGCCCGGTATCAGGGGGTCATTGCCATCGAGGGCGACTCGATCTTCGATCGGTCGACCGACGTGGTGGGCTTGCGGCGGCGGGTCGGGATGGTGTTTCAGCGGCCGAACCCGTTTCCGAAGACGATCTTTGAGAACGTGGCGTATGGGCCCCGACTCAACGCCCTCGTCGCCAGGCGCGACCTGCCAGAGGTCGTCGAACAGTGCTTGCGCCAGGCGGCGTTATGGGACGAGGTCAAAGACCGGCTCGACCAGCCGGCCACCGGACTGTCCGGAGGCCAGCAGCAGCGGCTCTGCATTGCCCGGGCGTTGGGGAATCGGCCCGACATCCTCCTGATGGACGAGCCGTGTTCGGCGCTCGATCCGATCGCGACCCAGCGGATCGAGGAGTTGATCTTCGCGTTGAAGCAGCAATACACTATTGTGATCGTCACTCACAATATGCAACAGGCCGCCCGGGTGTCGGACATGACCGGGTTTTTCGACGCCGGCCGCTTGATCGAGTACGGCGTGACCAATCAGATCTTCACGGCGCCGAAGCACGACCGTACGGAAGCCTATATCACCGGGAGGTTCGGATGACCAGCGAAGGCCACCGGCATTTTCACGACGAGTTGAGCCAAGTCAAGGTCCGTCTGTTGACGATGTCGAGCGAGGCGGAGGCGGCAGTGCAACTGGCCGTCGAGGCGCTGCTGGAACGAAACGCCGAGAAAGCTGAGCGAGTCATCAAGGGCGACCGGGTCATCGACCGGATGGAAGTCGAGGTCGAGGAGCAATGCCTGAATCTGCTCGCCCTCCAGCAACCGATGGCCGGCGATTTGAGACTCCTCGTCGCCTCGATCAAGATCGCCAACGATCTCGAGCGGGTCGGCGATCATGCCGTCAACATTGCCCAGTCGGCCGACCGGCTGGCCCAGCACCGCCTGATCACGCCGGAACCCGAGATCTTCGAGATGGCCCGGCTGGCTCGGGAGATGCTGTCCGACGCTCTGGAAGCCTTCGTTCGGGGCGACGCGAATTCGGCCCGGGAGATTTGCCGCCGAGACGACAAAGTCGACGCCCTGAACCGATCGATGTTCCGGATCCTCCTGACCCACATGATGGAGGACCCCCATTCGATCGGGTCGGGGCTCGAACTGCTGTTGGTGTCGCGCAACCTCGAACGGATCGCGGACCTGGCGACGAACGTCGGGGAGGATGTAGTTTTCTTGGTCGAAGGCAAATCCATCAAGCATCACGCGGAGGATTCCCAAGCCCAGTGACGGCCGCGAGCCACCCCCTCGCCCCCGCGGTTCCCGAGCGGATCGCCGCCATCGACGTCGGCTCGAACTCGATTCGGCTCTCGGTCGCTGAATACGACCCCTCGAGCGGCCTCCGCATTATCGACGAAGTCAAAGATCAGCCCCGGCTCGCGATGGGCATCGCGGCCACCGGCTCGCTCGACCAGCTCGCGATGGAACGGGCGATCGCGGCACTCAGGCGGATGAAGGAAGTGGCCGACCGCCGCCAGGTCAGCCGGATCCGGGCGGTCGCCACGTCGGCCGTGCGGGAAGCCGACAATGGACGCGAGTTCGTCAAGCGGGTCAAGCGGGAAACCGGCCTCGTCCTTGAGGTGGTGACCGGCGATGTCGAGGCCGCCCTCTCGTACCGCTCGGTCGCTCATCATTTCCAGCTCAACCAGAAACGGGCGCTGATCGCCGATATCGGGGGCGGAAGCCTCGAGATGGTGGGGGCCGTCAATGGCCTGGTTGAGGTTACCTCCTCGCTTCCCCTCGGCGCCGTCCGGCTCACCGAGATGTGGATTACGGGAAAACGGTCAACCCAGAAGGAAGTTGACGACCTCCGCGACTGGGTCCGGAAGCGGCTCAAGAAAGCGCTCGCCAAGCGCGAGTGGACCAACGCCACGATGATTGGCTCCGGTGGCACCTTCACCAATTTGGCCCGAATGGTCCGGGCCCGCCGCGGCGTGGACGTCGGCGAGGCGGTCCACGGCGAAACCGTCTCCACCGCCGAGGTAGAGCAGATGCTGGAGTGGCTGGCCACCAAGACCTCGGAAGAACGGGGAGCGGTGCCGGGCCTCAATCCCCAACGGGCCGACATTATCTTGGCCGGCATCGGGGTGACGGCGGAACTCCTCGATCTGATCGAAGCACCACTCCTGACCGTGAGCGCGTACGGACTTCGGGAGGGGCTCCTGCTCGAGATGGTCGGTGACGAGCGGGCGCTGGCGGTCGATCCGCTCCGGGCAATGCGCGAGTTCATCGACCGGTGCCAGGGTGACAAACGCCATGTCGAACAGGTCCGCGTCCTGGCGCTGGCGTTGTTCGATCGGCTCCACCATGTCCTCGGCGCACCGCCCGCCGAGCGGGCGATTCTCGAAGCCGCGGGTCTTCTCCACGACGTCGGCCAGGTGGTCAGCTATCGAAGCCACCACAAACACAGCTACCAGCTGATCCTCCACGCCGACCGCCTCGGCCTCGGTTCGCACGACCGAATGCTGGTTGCGCTGATCAGCCGCTACCATCGGAAGAAGGGGCCGAGTGTAAAGCACGACGAGTTTGCCCGGCTCTCCGAGGCCGACCAGGAGACGGTTCGCCGGCTGTCGGGAATCCTCCGGGTGGCCGACGGCCTCGATCGGGGGCACGCGGCCATGGTCGACCACATCACCACCAGGCTCACCAAGGACCAGCTCTCGATCAAGGTCGCTCCGAAGAAGAGTGGCGCCGACCTCTCGCTTGAGGTCTGGGGTGCCGCCCGCAAAGCTGATGTGCTCGAAAAGGTCCTGAGGCGGCAAGTGGTGATTTCGACTACGTGAAAGGAGCCGTCCCATGGCATCCAGCAACGCCGCGACCGTGAAGGAGTACCTTGACGAATTGCCGGCCGACCGCCGGGCGGCGATCGCCGCGGTGCGGGCGGTGATCCGGAAGAATCTCCCAGCCGGGTACCGGGAAACCATGGACTGGGGCATGATCACCTACGAAGTTCCCCTGACGACCTACCCCAACACCTACAACAAACAGCCCCTCTGCCTCGCGGGGCTCGCCTCGCAGAAGAACTCCTGCACGCTCTACTTGATGGGGGTGTACGCGGTCCCGGCGCAGCTCCAATTTCTCCAGGAGTCTTTCAAGAAAGCCAAGCTCACACTACGGATGGGAAAGTCCTGCATCTACTTCCACCCTCCCGAAGACCTGCCGCTTCCGGCCATTGGCAAGCTGATCAAAGGAACGACCCTCAAGAAGTACCTCGCGCACTACGAGGCGGCTCGAGCCCAGTATGCCAAGCGGTAACCGGAGCCCATCGGCAGGCTGTCGCTAATTGCGGCCAAGGTTTCCGCTTCCCGGTACGCCCACTCGAGCAGGGCCAACTCGCCCTCGAGCACCCGCCGCTCGCTATCATCGTTGGCGGCCATTTCGAGCGCGAGCCGGTCGACCAGGGGCAGCTGCGGCAGCCGGGTGGCCGGCTCGCTGCCGAACCCACCCCGCCCCCAGAACGACCGCTTGGTGAGGTGGAGGGCCATCCGTTCCGCGTCGGATGACGCGATCGCGGCGGCCGGAAGCGGCAAACCATCCGGGTGCCGGCCCCACCAGGAGCGGAGCGCGATCGCGGCTACCCGCGCAAAATAGCCATCGGGGTTGGTGGCGTCAGAGAGCTTCGCCACGGCGTACTGGACCGCCTGCTCCGAGGCACCCCGCCCATTGAGCCGGGCCAGGAGCTTCCCGGCGACCGTGAGCCCCCGATCGCCGGAGAGCGTCAGGACTCCGGCCTCCGAGGGCACGACTAAGCGCCACCCTTCGCCGGGATCAGGCCGTTTGAGCTCAGCATGCTCGAGATCGCGGATCCGAATCGGGACCGATCGGCCGTTCGACTCCACCAGCGCGACCACCCGGTCGGGGCGATGGCGGAGCCGGAGCCACATCCCGAGGTCATAGTCGCGCCGGAGCCCGAACCGGGCCGCGGCCGCCCCCACGACGCGATCGGCGATCCGACCAAACTGGGAGCCCAGGTCGGCCGCCGCGGGCAGCCACTGCTGGAGGTAACGCCCATAGCGCCAGGCCGCCATTTCCGGTTTGAGGGGCGACCCGATCCGGACCAATCCCAACCCGGGCGACACCTCGGCCAGGCCGATATTGGCGGTCGAATAGCGAAGCCGGGTGGAGCGGAACAGTCGCTCACAGGCCTCGACGGCCTCCCACCGTTCCTCAATCGGCACCAGGTTCCACCGGTCGCACGACCGGCAAATGGCCCAGAGCCGGCCCCGAGCCGGATCGAACGCCAGCCGCCGTCCGATCGGAAATTCCTCGATCACGTCGTTGGTGCCGAGCGAAGCATTGCAGGAGAGGCAGTGGCTATACATGGTCAGGCCCCGTAGGGAACCCAGATGTTCTTGACTTGGGTCGCCTCCCGGAGAAACTCCTCGCCCGATCCTTCGGCGTCATCGAACCAGTCGCGACCCTTCCCATGATCGACCCAGGTTCGTTTCATGTTCCCGGCCGAGAGCCTCTCGACTTCCGCGCTGATCTGGCTGGTGCCGAAGTACCAGATCCCATCGACATCGTCGTGCCCGGCCAGCACCGGCACCAGCTCGGCGGCCCGGCCGGTGACGATATTGATGACCCCGGCTGGCACATCCGAGGTATCGAAGATCTGGTAGCAATCGAGTGAGGCGAGCGGCGCCGTTTCCGACGGGACCACCACCACGGTATTGCCCATGGCGACCGCCGGCAATACCACGGACACGAACCCGAGCAACGACGGCCACTCGGGCGCCCCGATGGCCAAGACACCTAACGGTTCCGGCATGGCCAGCGTCACATTCCGCATCGGCGTCGCATGGACCCGCCCATCATACTTGTCGGCCCACGCCGCCGCCTGAAACGCCCGCCGAACCGCCCCCGCCACCTCATCGTGGGCGGCCGCCTCGGTCACCCCTGCCGTTCAGA
>JAYTTT010000112.1:0-80323 GCA_043744895.1 Gemmatimonadota bacterium
GATGGCGGGTTCGAGGAATGTTGCGAATTCGATTCATGGAGGCTCCAGGTCCCCCTTGCCCAGCCACGTTCGCTCTCCGGCTACCCTTCACCATGCCCCTCATCCTAATCGGCGGTCCCCGAGAAGATCTACCTTCGCTGGGACAATAAAGTTGGGCCAGCGTGGATTCCAACTTTGTTCATCTTCGGCGATTGGGGGAACTCGTGGTCAATCCTGTGTGCCAATAGTGTGCCAACACGGCAAATCGGGCCAATTCTGGCCGGAAGGCAACTGAACTCGCGGCTACATCTAAACCGTTTCAGGACAATACGTAACCGCACTGAGCCGTACTGAGACAAGCACGACGTCACCGCGCCAGGACTAAATGGGGTTCAGGGGGTCGCTTGGTCAGGCCTCGCCGCGAGCGGCGCCGCCACCTCGAACCCAAACAGCCCCGGATTCTCGCCGATCACCGCCGCGGCAATGACCCGGAGCACATAGTCATACGTCTCGGGCGGGATCCGGGATCGGTGCCTGGCGAGCAACGCCCAGTAGTTCCGATCCGCCGGCGACTCCGGCAGCGACCGCAGCAGCCCCCGCACCCGCGTCTCCCCCATGTTGTACGACGCGAGGACCAGCAGACCCGACGCTTGGGCATCGGTCGAGTAGATGTCTTCCAGATAGCGGGCGGCCGCGGTGGTTGCCTTGGCCGGGTCGTGCCGCTCGTCTTGGGGATCGAACACCCGGTCGCCCTGCAGCGGGCCGAGCCTGAGCCCGTAGGCCTCGGCGGTCGACGGGATCATCTGCCAGAGACCCTTGGGCACCCCGAACCGACCTGAGGGGCCGATGGCGCGGGGGTCGAACTTGCTCTCCTGCAGGGCGACGTAGAAGAACTCGCGGGGAAGGTGGTGGCGGGCAAAGATCTTGGACATCAACGGCCCGAGCCCCTGGGCCACGGCGCGGCCAAAGCCGGCTTCGATGTCCGGTCTTTCCCACCGCTTGATGACGCGCTGGACCTCCTTGATGAACCCGCTCGGCACCGTCGCCTCCGATTCGCCGAGCCGGTGAATCGTCCGGTAGATGAGGCGGACGTCGGTGGGGGTCCCATCGCCGTAGATGCCCAGCGTCTTGATCAGGTCGTCGTACTGGCTCTCGAGCCGGGCCCGGCGCACCTCGATCGACGAGTCAGGACCGGCCGTGGCCTCGAGGCGCCGGATGTCGAGCTCGAGCGCCTTCATCGTGGTGAAGACGGTGCCCGCGGCCGCCCGGAGCGCCGCCACCCGGCGCGCCTGCCACACCGCCGCCGTCCCCGCCGCCGCCGCCACCAGGACCGCGACACCGAGTGCCACACGGAGGGAGCGGATCCGTTGCCGCCAGGAGCGCGTTACCTGATCACGCTGGACTCGAAAGGCCGCCCGGATCACCGCCGTTCGGCTCGACATGTTCTCGGGGTCGTCGTCGGAGAGGTAGCGCCCGGCGATATCCGTGGCGAACCCGAGCGGAGTCCAGCCCCTCGTGGAGAGGCGCGGAATCGCGAGCCAAAGCTCCGGTCCTTCCAGTCCCAGCCGAACCGTCAGGAGACCCCGGACCGGCGCCCGGGTCACCCGCTCCCCGTTGACGAACGTGCCATGCCGGCTGTCCAGGTCCACGACTTCCCAGCCCGTGCCGGCAAGGCGGAGTTCGAGGTGTTCGTCGCTCACGAGCTCGTGGTCGACCACCACCGCATTGCCGACGGCCCGGCCGACCCGCACCGTCTCGGTGAAGCGGAGCGGCTCGGGGCTGGTGCTCGAAGTGACCTGGATCAGGTTGGACGACATTCCGTTCCTGGCCGACGGTGCCCGAATAGTATCCGGCGCTCAACCGTCCAACCAGCCGCGTCGACGGCGCAGCAACGCGGACCCGAGCGTGGCACCGAACACCAGCATCTGTTTTCGGCGCCATCGGCGCCGGCGGGCTGGCCAGCTCCGGATCCGGTTAGTCGTTTCGAAGGGCGGTGATCGGCTCGACCCGGGAAGCCCGCGACGCCGGGAGCCAAGTCGCCAAGGCCGCGGCTCCGAACAGCAAGAGCGGAACGGCGACGAACGTGACCGGATCGAACCGGCCGATGCCGAACAACATGCTGGTGAGCAGGCGCGAGCTGAACGCCGCGCCGATGAGGCCTAGAGCCACGCCCGCGGCCGCCATTCGGAGGCCGTTCTTGACCACCAGGCCGGCGACCTCGGCCCGGGTCGCTCCCAAGGCGGTTCGGATTCCGATTTCCTTGGTCCGCTGCGTCGTGGCGTAGTTGAGGACGCCGTAGACGCCAATCAGGGCGAGGAACAGGGTGATCGCGGCAAAGACGACGAGCACGGTCATGGTGAAGCGGCGTTGAGCAATCGACCCTTGCAGCGTTTCTTGAGTCGCTCGACCCCGTAGATCGCGAGTCCCGGGTCGACGCTCCGAAACGCCTCACGGACGGCTCCGGCCACCGCGATCGGATCGCCGCTCGACCGAACGAGAAGGACGCCGGCATTCGACGGGGCTTGGCTGAGCGCGGCATACACCGCGATCGGGGCTGGCGCCGCCAGCCCTTGAAAATGTTCGTTCGCGACGACGCCGACGATTCGTCGCTTGGTACCCCAGAATCGGATTTCCTGGCCGAGCGGATCGCGGCCGGCGAAGAATCGATCGGCCGCCGCTTGATTGATCACCGCGACCGGCGGGCCACCGGTCGCGTCGCCCGACCCCAACGTCCGCCCCTGAGCGACTCGGAGGTTCATGGTCGGGAAGTACTCCGGCGACACCAGCCGAATCGAAATCTCCGGCCAATCCCGAGCCTCTGCCTCCCGGCCCACGATCCGGAACGAACTCGTGAACGCCGCGTCGAGAGGATGGGCCCCGGCAATGGCCGCGTTGGTGACACCCGGTGTCGCACGGACTCTCGCCAACACGGCGGCGTTGAAGTTGTGGATCTCGGTCAAGGCGGGCCACCGGGTGAAGTCGCGCGGATAGCGGCTCTCGGGCAGTTGATACTCCGCCTTGAGGATTCCGGCGGCGGTGAACCCGGGGTCGACGTTCCGCAAGGTCCAGAAGCTCCGCACGAGCAGGCCGGCCGTGACGATCAAGGTGACCGACAGGGCCAGCTCCGCCACGACCATGCCCCGGCGGAATCGGCCCTGGCGCCGGCTGCCCGACGCCGATCGACCGTCCCGTTGGACGACCTCGCCGATGTTGAGCCGGGCCGCCTGCAGCGTCGGGACCAGGCCGAATGCCACGGCGGCGAGCAACGACACGACGAGCGTCATCGCCAGGACCGGGCCGTCGATCGCGACCTCGCCGATCCGGGGAATGTCGCTTGGCGCCAACGCTCGGAGGCCGTTGAGGACGATCGCGGCCAGGCCGACCCCGCCCGCTCCGCCGGCCAGCGCCAAGAGCCCCGTCTCCGCGAGGAACTGACGGATCAAACGAGACCGGTTGGCGCCGAGCGTTGCCCGGAGGGCCACCTCCCTCGACCGGGAAGCTCCCCGCGCCAGGAGCAGATTGGCCACGTTGACGCAGGCGACGATGAGCAGGAGCGCGACGGCGGCCAGGAGCAACCGAAACACCGGCCGAATCGCACCGAAGACCACGTCCTCCAGTGGCTCTGCGAAGAACCCCCGCTCGGTGTTCGACTGCGGATACCGGGTCTCCAGCGTGGTCGCGAGCCCAGTGAGTTCCTCCTGGAGCCGAGCGAGGCTGACACCGGGCCCGAGGCGCCCAACCGCGAGCACGGAGTGGCTGTCTCGGGACGACTCCGCCTCGCTGGCCCGGAGGGGGATCCAGACATCGGTCTCGCCGGCGCCGACGTACGGGGCATGGTAGGCGGCCCGGGCGTGAAGTTCATCGAGTCCGAAATCGGCGACGCGTGGGACGACGCCGACGACGGTGACCAAGGAATCGTTGAGACGGATTTCCGATCCGATGACGGCCGGGTCGGCGGCCAGACGGCCGCGCCAGAAACCCTCTCCGAGAACCGCTACCGCCGGCCCGCCCGGCCGCGATTCCTCGGCGGTGAACACCCGGCCCCGAATCGGCCCGATTCCCATCAAGCTGAAATACTGGCCGGTGGTGAGGACGGCCGAGAGCCGCAGCGGATCGCCGTCGGTCGGGCGAAAATTGAGTTGGACGCCGATGACCGGCGCCGAGACTGCGAGGCTCCGGACGTCTCGTTCGAGATCGGCGAAGTCCGGGCCGGCCATCGGTTCACGAGTGGTTCCGGTTCGGCGGTCCGTGGCCCAAAGGACCGCGACCCGCTCCGGGTCCGGGACGCTGGTCGGTCGCAACAGGACGCCGTTCACGATGCTGAAGATCGCGGTGGTCGCTCCGATCCCGATCGCCAAGGTGGCCACCGCCACTGCGGTGAAGCTCGGCGTCCGGGCCAGTTGTCGCGCTGCGTACTGAAGGTCCCGGGTGATCTCCTCGGCCCAGCGGATGCCCCGTTCGTCCCGGGCGGATTCCCGGGCCTCGGGCCGGCTCCCGAACGCCACGGCGGCAAGCCGACGGGCCTCGGCCGGCGAGGCCCCGGCCCGGATGTGCTTCTCGGATTCCATCTCGAGATGGAACCGGATCTCGTCTTGGGTGTCCCGATCGGCCCGCGCGCCGGTCACCAGTCCGCGGAGCCGGCTCCATGTTTCCGACAGCCAAGTCATCGTGCCTCCGCCCATTCGAGGATCCAGTTGACGGCGGCGGACGAGCGCTGCCAGCCGGCGCGCTCGTCGGCGAGGTGCTTGCGGCCCTTCATGGTCAGCTCGTAGAACCGGGCCCGGCGGTTGTTCTCGGTGATCCGCCACTCGTCTTTGATCCGGCCCTGACGCTTCAGCCGTTCGAGGGCGGGATAGAGCGATCCCTGATTGACCGACAGCACTTGCCGCGACATGTGCTCGATCCGCTGGGTGATGCCCCAGCCATGCATCGGTTCGTGCGAGAGCGTGCTCAAGATCAGGAGATCGAGGGTGCCTTGGAGAATGTCGGCCTGGGGGTTGGCCACGGCTGCTCCTCTAGAGGGTCGAGAGTAGTGTAGCGTCTTTCTCTAGGCTGTCAAGGGAAGGTGGCGCGATGCTGGGCCGTCGGTGGCGCGCGGTCCGGCGCCGAGCCATTATTGAGCGGACGCCGTTACCCCCGTTCCATCGGACCAATTGGGAGCTCGAACCCCGCCATGCGAAGGGCCCTTTCGTTATGCACCGTGGTGACCTGCCTCGCCATCCCGCTCGCGGCCCAGAAGCCGGCCGCGCCGCGACCTGACCCGCGGCTCGAATCGCTCAAGAAGTCGCTCATGGCCGACGTTGATTCTCGGGCCAAGCAGACCCAGGAGATCAACGACCAGATCTTCAGCTACGGCGAGCTCGGCTTCCAGGAATTCGAGACCTCGAAATATCTGGTGACCCTCCTTCGCAAGGAGGGGTTCACGGTTGAGGAAGGCTACGCCGGCATGCCGACGGGCTGGGTGGCCACCTGGGGCACCGGCAAGCCGGTGATTGCGGTGGGCTCCGACATCGACGGGATCCCCCAAGCGTCCCAGATGCCCGGTGTCGCCTGCCGGCAACCGATGATTCCCGGCGCCCCGGGCCACGGTGAAGGGCACAATTCGGGGCAGGCCGTGGTGGTCACGGCCGCGCTGGCGGTCAAGAAGCTGATGGAACGGGAACACCTCTCCGGCACGATCAAGGTCTGGCCGGGCGTGGCCGAGGAACAGCTGGGCGCGAAGGCGTTCTTTACCCGGGCCGGATTGTTCAAGGATGTGGACATCAGCTTCTTCACCCACGTGTATGACAAATTTTCGACCCCGTGGGGCGCCCCCAACGAATACAGCGGCCTGGTGTCGGTCCTCTATTCTTTCCAGGGCATCAGTGCTCACGCGGCCGGGGCGCCGTGGCGGGGCCGGAGTGCGCTCGACGCCGTCGAGCTGATGAACGTCGGCTGGAACTACCGGCGCGAGCATCTCCGGCTCGAGCACCGGTCCCACTACGTGATCCGCGACGGCGGCGACCAGCCGAACGTGGTGCCTTCGACTGCCTCGGTCTGGTACTTCCTCCGGGAACTCGACGCGCCGAAAATTCGGGATCTCTGGGCCATTGCCGATTCGGTGGCGGCCGGCGCAGCCCTGATGACGGGCACCAAGCTGGCGAGCGTCCGGGTTTTGGGCGCGGCGTGGCCTCCCCACTTCAACAAGCCGGTCGCTGAGGCCCTCGCGGCCAACATCCAGCGGGTCGGGATGCCCAAATGGTCGGCCGACGACATTCGCTTCGCCAAGGCGATTCAGCACGAGATGGGGCAGCCGGAGCAAGGTCTCGACACCCTGACCCTGGGTCTCGCTGCCCCGCCGAAGGATGCCGACCGGAAGGGCGGCGGTTCGGACGACATCGGTGACGTGTCGTGGGCGGTGCCAACGGTTCAGCTGTTCTATCCCTCGAACGTCCCGGGCACCCCCGGGCACAATTGGGCCGACGCCATCGCGATGGCCACCCCGATCGCCCACAAGGGCGCGACGGCCGGCGCCAAGGCGCTGGCGCTGACGATGCTCGACGTGCTGACCACCACGAAGTTGGTGACCGACGCGTGGGACTACTACCGCAATGTCCAGACGAAGGACACCAAGTACGAATCATTCCTTCGTCCCGATGACCGGCCCGCCACCGAGCTCAACGCCCAGATCCTGGCCCGGTTTCGAGATCAAATGCGGCCGTTCTACTATGATGCCGCCACGTACCCGACTTATCTCGACCAGCTCGGCATCAAGTATCCGACCGTCCGGGCCGCCGACGGCAGTTGCGGCGCCAAGGCGACGCCATGAGAACTCCGATCCGCACTCTGATGCTGACGGCCCTGACCCTGACTTCGGCCGGCAACGTTCTTGGAGCCCAGGCCAAACCGCCCAAGCCTGATCCGCGGCTGGCCAAACTCAAACAGGAAGTCGTGGCCGACGTCGAGGCCCGGGCCAAGTTCACCCAGGAGCTGGTCGACCAGGTCTTCAGCTTCGGGGAACTCGGCTTTCAGGAGTTCGAGACCTCGAAATTCCTGGTGAGCGTTCTTCGGAAGGAAGGCTTTACGGTCGAGGAGAACTACGCTGGCATTCCCACGGCTTGGGTGGCGACGTGGGGTTCTGGGAAGCCGGTCATTTCGTTAGGCTCCGACATCGACGGAATTCCCCAGGCGTCGCAGATGCCCGGGGTGGCCTGCCGGGCCCCGATGGTGCCGGGCGGCCCGGGTCACGGCGAGGGGCACAACGCGGGGCAGCCGCTCAACATCACGGCCGCTCTCGCGGTCAAGCGGCTGATGGAACGAGACCGGATTTCCGGGACGATCAAGCTCTGGCCCGGCGTGGCCGAGGAGCAGATCGGGACCAAGGCCTACTTCGTCCGGGCCGGCCTGTTTCGCGATGTCGACATCAACATCTTCAGCCACGTCGCCAGCAAGTTCGACGTTCAATGGGGCCAGCCGGATGGCACCGGGCTCGTGTCGGTCGAGTACACCTTCCGGGGCCAGTCGGCCCACGCGGCCGGCGCCCCGTGGCGGGGCCGGAGCGCCCTCGACGCCGTCGAGTTGATGAACGTCGGGTGGAATTACCGCCGCGAGCACCTCAGGCTGCCGCACCGGTCGCACTACGTGGTGACCAACGGCGGCGACCAGCCCAACGTCGTCCCGCAGGTGGCCTCGGTCTGGTACTACTTCCGCGAGCTCGACTACCCGAGCATCAAGACCCTCTGGGCCATCGGCGATTCGGTGGCGCAGGGCGCCGCGATGATGACCGGGACCACCCTCGAACCGACTCGGGTGTTAGGCTCGGCCTGGCCCAACCACCACAACAAGCCGATCGCCGTGGCGATGCTCGAGAACATCAAGCACGTCGGGATGCCCAAGTGGTCGGCTGACGACCAGCGGTTCGCCAAGGCGCTGCAGACGGAAATGAAGGTCAAGGTCCAGGGCCTCGACAGCGCCGTGTCGGACACACTCCAGACGCCCCCCAAGATGGAAGACATGAAAGGGGGCGGTTCCGACGACATCGGCGACGTGACCTGGACCCTGCCGTCGGTGACGCTGCGGTTTCCGTCGAACATTCCCGGCCTGCCGGGGCACAATTGGACCGATGCGATCGCCATGGCCACGCCGGTGGCCCACCAAGGCGCCACCGCCGGAGCGAAGGCCATGGCCATGACCATGCTCGACATCCTGCTCACGCCGAAGCTGATCACCGATGCGTGGGACTACTTCAAGAACGTCCAGACCAAGGATGTGAAATACGAGCCGCTGATTCGGCCGGACGACCGGCCCGCGATCCACCTCAACGCCGCGATCCTGGCCAAATACCGAGACCAGCTCCGGCCGTTCTACTACGATCCGGCCAAGTACAAGACCTACCTCGACCAGTTGGGGATCAAGTACCCCACGGTCCGCTCTCCCGATGGGACCTGCGGGGCCAAAGCCGTGCCTTGAGAACCGGGCCGGTGTGCAAGGGTGACGGCTGCCGGACTCTCCCAGGCCGTCACTCTTTCAGAAAATGGTTCCGATGCGAATCCGCTCCGAAGTCACGGCCCTTCTGGTGTTCGTCAGTGCCTGCAGCATGGCCGCTCGTTCCAGCGCCCCCGCCGAAGAGTCTCCAACGAGTCCCAAAATGGCGGTTGCCTCCGACCTGAACACGCTTCGGGCCATGCCGGCCGGATTGGCGGCACCCGATGCCGCCCGTCAGGGCGGGATCGTCCTGCCGTCCCAGATGATCATCCGCACCGGTCAGGTCGCCATCGAGGTCGATTCGCTCGAGCGGGCCATCCGTCTGGTGGGCGAGGCCGCGACGGCGGCCGGCGGCTTCCTGGCCAATACCTCGATCCAGACCGGCCAGAACGCCCCCCGGACCGCCACTCTCGAAGTGAAGATCCCATCCGACCGATACCAGGGGACATTCGATCGACTGAACCAGGTCGGCAAGGTCAGGTCGGCGACCACCACCAGCCAGGATGTCGGCGAAGAATTCGTCGACGTGTCGGCCCGGGTATCCAATGCCCGAAAACTCGAGGATCGGCTCCTTAACCTGCTGGCCACCCGGACCGGGAAGCTCGATGACGTCCTCACGGTCGAGCGCGAGCTGGCCCGGGTTCGCGAGGAAATCGAGCGGTATGAGGGGAGGATTCGGTACCTCAAGGCGCAGGTCTCGATGAGTACCATCGCCATTACCGTCTTCGAGCCGAGCCCGCTGGTAGGCGCCCCCGGGGACAACGTCTTGGTCCAGGCGCTGAAGGAGAGTTGGCGGAACTTCGTGTCGGTGATCGCCGGCGGGATCGCGGCGGCCGGCGGCCTAATTCCAGTGGTGGTGCTGGCGGGGCTCGGGCTGCTGGTGTTCCGGGCCGGCTGGCGGCGACTCCGCCCGTCGGCCGGCGCGATCAGCGGATCGTAGGCGGCGCGATGAACCCCCGCTCGATCGGCGTGGCCAGGTCGGGCGGGGCGGGGGGGCGGAAGCAGAGATCGATTGCCAGGTACACGGTTTTGGTCACCGGGAAGATCACCACCGGCGTCACCACCACCGTGGCGAGTCCGCCCGCCAGCAGCGCATTCCAGGGTACGGCGGGCCAGGTCGCCACCATCGCCGCCACGAAGAAGACACAAAAGGCCACTTCGGTGGCGAACAGGTTGATGGTGTAGCTGCCGAGCCAATAGCCCGGCTCATGACGGTCGAGGCGAAATCCGCAGACCGGGCAGGACGGGCAGACGGTGAACCAGCTCAGAAAAATCGGGTGACCGCCGCAGACCGGACAACGAAGCCGGAGCGCCCGGGAGAACAGGGTCCGGGGCGGCGGAAACGGGTCGGGTCCTGCCTGCCGGTGGCGAGGAATCGGGGCCGCCCTAGATCGGAAGCTCGTCGCGAACCAACACCAGGATCGCTGCTTGAGGGACGACGAGGTATTTCTTGTCCTCGAAGCTGATTTCAACCGCCGCTTTGCGAAAGAAAATCGCCTGGTCGCCCACCCGGGCCTGCATCGGGCGGAAGCGGGGAGTTTTTTCCATGGCCCGCCATGGCTCCTCGTCGAAAGTCGAGAGGTCCGGAACCGGGTCGCCCTGGCCGGTGGCGACGATCAGGCCGCTTTGGACCTGCTGGGTGTCGATGGCGGTGGCCGGGAGGTAAAGCCCAACCCGGGTCCGCTCCTCACCGTCACCGGGGGTGATCAGGACCCGATCACCCACGACCAGAATCTTCTTGGGCGGAAACTCCATAGTCCTACTTTGCCTGGTGGACGGTGATCAATGCGATCAGCTTGAGCCGACGAGACATGGTTGGGAGGCGGAGCTGGACCTCTTCGCCGACCTTCTTGTCCATCAGCGCCCGGCCGAGCGGCGACATCAGTGAAATGTGGCCGGCGTCGATGTCCATCATCTCGGCCAAGACCAGTTGGAACGTCTCGGTTTCGTCGGTCTCGAGGTCGGTGACCGTGACCTTCGATCCGAGGCCGACCCGGTCCTTGGGAGCCTCGGTGTTGGCCAGTTGCGCCACCTGGGAAAGCCGCAGATGCAATTGGCCGAGGCGGGCCTGTACCAGTTGCTGGCGTTCCAGGGCGGCCTTGTATTCCGAATTTTCCCGGAGGTCTCCCATGGCCACGGCGGTGGCGATGGCTTGGGGGAGGGTGACCATGAGTTCATGGCTCAGTGCCTCGATCTCCTTGCCAAGTTTTTCCCGCATTTCCTGAATCATGTCGGCCTGCCTGGGACAAAAAGAAGCCGGCCCGGTCGGGGTGGCCGGCCGGGCGCCAAGTGTCGCTCAGGTATGAAGATAGCAATTTCCGGGTTGGAACGGAACACGGTTGACCCAACCGATTGGGCAGGCTAATTTTCAGGGTACTTCATCGGGTTCGATGCAACCTCGGTCCCTGTCCCCACATTTCGGACGCACAACGCATGGATAAAGGCCTCAGACGCGCTTGGCGCGCGTGGCTGGCTCGGGCCCTCGGGCTCGGACTCTTGTTGTTCGTAGCGGCCTGCGCCAAGGACTATCCGCAGACCACCCTGGCGCCGAAATCCGATATCACCCGGATGATCGACAGTCTGTTCCGAACCACCTTCTGGTGGGCCACCGCGGTGTTCGTCCTGGTCGAGGGCGCCTTGGTGTACGCCCTGTGGCGGTTCCGGGCCAAGCCGAATGATCCGGAGCCGGAGCAGAGCCACGGCAACACCACGGTCGAGATCCTTTGGACGGTGATCCCCGCCATCATCTTGGTGTTCATCGCGATTCCGACGGTCAAGACCATCTTCAAGACCTCGGTGCCGGCGCCCAACCCCGACGTCGAAGTCGAGGTCATCGGCCACCAGTGGTGGTGGGAATACCGGTTCCCGAAGCTCGGGATCGTGACGGCCAACGAGTTGGTGGTGCCTCAGGGCAAGATGATCGGGCTCCGGATGTGGAGCGCCGACGTGCTCCACAGCTGGTGGTCGCCGCAGTTGGCCTCGAAGCGCGATGTCTTCCCGATTTTCTCGCAGACCAAATTCAAGAAGGTCAACCCGCTCTGGTTCACGGCCGACACGGCCGGCGACTACACCGGGCAGTGCGCCGAGCTCTGCGGGATTCAGCATGGGCGGATGGGGCATCGAGTCATCGTCAAGAGCCAGGCCGACTTCGATCAGTGGGTCGCGGCCACCCGGATCGGCTCACCGCTAGTGAACGGTGGCAAGATTGATCCGGGGCTCGACAGCAGCTGGAAGCGCGACACGATTCATACCAAGGGCCAGGCGGCGTTTCTCGCGGGTGGGTGCATCAGCTGTCACGCGATGGTGGGCACTCCGCTGGCCGGCGCGCTCAAGCTCCGGGGCCCGAATCTGAGTCACATCGGCGGACGGACCACGATCGGCGCGAATATGTACGAGAACACGCCGACCAATCTGGCGCAGTGGCTTCGGGATCCCCAGGGGATGAAGAAGGGCAGTCACATGATCCTTCCGCGTCCCTTGACTGAACCGGAGATTTCGGCCTTGGTGGCCTATCTCCGCATGCACAAGTAAGGCGAGGCAACGGCTATGGCTACCTCGGTACTCGAACACCGCGCTCCCGCGATGTCCCACACCTACTCCAAGACCGGGTTGTGGAGCTGGATCACGACGGTCGACCACAAGCGGATCGGCATCTTGTACGGCGCCACCGCCTTCCTGTTCTTCCTCCTCGGGGGGGTCGAAGCCCTGATCATCCGGCTTCAGTTGATGGGTCCGAACGGAACCTTGGTCGATCCGGACACCTACAACGCGCTGTTCACGATGCACGGCACCACGATGATCTTCTTGGGGGTCATGCCGCTGAGCGCCGCGTTCTTCAACTTCTTCATCCCGATCCAGATTGGGGCCCGGGACGTAGCGTTTCCGCGGCTCAACGCCTTCAGCTACTGGGTCTTCCTGCTCGGCGGGATCTTCATCAACGTCAGCTTCCTGGTGGGCGCCCCGCCGGATGGCGGTTGGTTCGGCTATGCCAACCTGACCAGCAGCCGGGTGATGGAAGCGACCGCCGCCGCGCCGGCCCCGGGGATGAACATCGACTTCTGGGTCATCGGTCTTCAGATCCTCGGCATAGCCTCGATCGCGGCGGCCCTCAATTTCTTCGTCACGATCATCAATCTCCGGGCCCCGGGCATGAAAATGCTCCGGATGCCGATGTTCGTCTGGATGAGTTTCGTCGTCCAGGTCCTGTTGTTGCTGGCCTTCCCGGTCATCACGGTGGCGCTGGTTTACCTGATGATGGACCGGAACTTCGGGTCGAGCTTCTTCATGCCTGACGGCGGCGGCGATCCGATCATGTGGCAACACCTGTTCTGGATCTTCGGCCATCCGGAGGTCTACATCCTGATTCTTCCGGCCTTCGGGATCGCCTCCGAAGTGCTGCCGGTGTTTTCGCGGAAGCCGCTGTTCGGTTACACGGCCATGGTGTTCTCCGGGATCTTCATCGGCTTCGTCGGCTTCGGCGTGTGGAGCCACCACATGTTCGCGACCGGCATGGGCCCGTTTGCCGACACCTTCTTTTCGATGGCCACGATGGTGATCGCGATCCCGACTGGGGTCAAGATCTTCAACTGGATCGGCACCATGTGGGGCGGGTCGCTTCGCTATACCAGCGCGATGATGTTCTCGATCGCGATGGTGGCGCTGTTCATTGTTGGCGGGTTGTCCGGCGTGATGCATGCCTCGCCGCCGGCCGACCTCCAGCAGACCGACACCTACTTCATCGTCGCCCACTTCCACTATGTCTTGTTCGGCGGCTCGATCTTCGGGCTGACCTCGGGCGCCTACTACTGGTGGCCCAAGATGTTCGGGCGCCTGCTCCATGAGGGACTGGGCAAGGTCCATTTCTGGCTGATGTTCGTTGGCATGAATCTGACGTTCTTCCCGATGCATATCCTCGGGCTGAACGGAATGCCGCGCCGAGTGTACACCTATCCGGAAGGCCTCAACTTCGAGTTCTGGAACCAGATCGAGACGGTCGGCGCCTTCTTGATCGCGGCCGCCTTCCTGGTGTTTATCGTGAACATCATCAAGACCTGGATCGGGCCCAAAGACGCTCCCGCCGACCCGTGGCACGGCGCCACCCTCGAGTGGTCGATTCCATCGCCTCCGCAAGAGTTCAATTTTCCGAAACTTCCGGTGGTCGGAAGCTCGATGCCGCAGTGGGATGCTCGCCGGGCAGCGGGCGGACACTTGCCGGAACCGGCGCTGGTCAGCGGCGACGACATTCCGATGCCGAATCCGTCGTATTGGCCCCTGATGGCCGCGATCGGTGTCGTGCTCGTCCTCGGGAGCCTGCTGTTTGTCCGGATTTGGCCCCATTGGTGGCAATTCATGATCGCCAGCACATTGTTCCTGTTCTTCAGCGTGTTCAAGTGGGCTTTCGAGCCGACCGGGCATTAACTAGGAAAACGGAGACTAGAAACCGTGGCCCACGCCGCAACTGCCGCCCACGCCCCCGGCGAAATCGACGAGCACCACTGGACCTCGACCGGGCTCAACAGCCGCAAGGTCGCGATCTGGGCCTTCATCGGCTCTGAGTGCCTGTTCTTCGCGTCGTTGATCTCGACCTACCTTGTCTACCGCGGGAAGAGCCTGGTCGGGCCGCTGCCGCACGAAGAATCGCAGTGCATGCTGCATGGAAAGATGCAGGCCTGCGAGCCGATCTTTTCGATTCCGCTGGTGACCTTCGGCACCGCGGTGCTCTTGTTCAGCTCCTTCTTCGTGGTGCTGGCCCTCAACGGCGCCCAAAGGGGAAACCGCAAGCAGCTGCTCACCTGGCTTACCGCCACGGTCATCTGCGGGTTGTTCTTCATCGGGATGCAAGTCTACGAGTTCAGTCACTTCGCCGGCGAAGGTCTCGGATATAGCACCAATCTCTTTGCCTCGACCTTCTACACGCTGACCGGTTTTCACGGCGCTCACGTCACCCTCGGCGTCATTTGGCTTTCGACGATGCTGATCCTGGCCGCTCGCGGCAAGGTGCCTCCCGAGAAGTCGCTCAATCTGGAGATGGCTGCGCTCTACTGGCATTTCGTCGACGTGGTCTGGATCGTGATCTTCCCCGTCGTCTACCTGATGCGCTAACCGGGAATTCAGCGACATGAACGCTCATGCGACAGAGGCACACGGTGCTGGGGATCATGCCCATCCGACCCCAGGGTTGTATCTCAAAGTAGCGTTGGTGCTGTTTGCACTGACGGCCCTTGAGGTGCTGGCCTACGAAGTCAGCCACCGGCCGGCCTGGCCCATGTATGGCATCGTCGGGCCGATGGTGGTGCCGATTCTTTTGCTGCTCTCCGCTTTCAAGTTCGCCTTGGTGGCGATGTTTTACATGCACTTGAAGCAGGACTCCAAGCTGTTCACCAACCTGTTCGTCTGGCCGCTCGGACTGGCCGCTGGGATCGTCATGGCGCTCATTGTCATCAAGATTCTTTGGTTGAAGGCAAGCTACTAGCGCTCGATGACGTCGGGGCGGGCGCTCGCCCGCTCCGCCCCAGCCCGCCCGGCTCCGCCTCGCTTCCACCGTTTGACCCGACCGAATCAAGCCCGGAGTTGTCCGATGCAACGATCCAAAGCGATGCTCCCAATAGTGGCCCTGGTCGCGTTGGCGGCTCAGAACGGGTCTGCCCAGGCGCCCCGGCCACTCAGCCAATGGGAGCGGACCGCCCGAGACCTGCTCAAGGAGTTGGTGGAGATCAACACCTCTGAGAGCGAGGGGAGCACGGCCAAGGCCGCGTACGCGATGGCCGCCAGACTCAAGGCGGCCGGGTTTCCCGACTCGGATGTCGTGGTAGTGGAACACGCCCCGCGAAAAGGCAATCTGATCGCCCGGCTCCGGGGCCGATCGGGCGGGAAGAAGCCGATTCTCCTCCTGTCCCATATCGATGTGGTCGAGGCGAAGCCCGAGGACTGGACGTTGCCGCCGTTCAGCTTCATCGAAAAGGACGGCACCTTCTTCGGCCGTGGGGTGGCCGACAACAAGGATGAAGCCGCCATGGACCTGACCCTGATCATGCGAATGAAGGCCGAGGGCCTCGTTCCCGATCGGGATATCATTGTCGCGCTGACTGCGGACGAGGAGGGCGGCCCCGCCAACGGGGTGGAGTGGCTGCTCCAGAACCGGCGTCCACTGATCGATGCCGAATACGCGTTCAACGAGGGCGGCGGCGGCCGGGTCCGCGATGGCATCAAGCTGTCGAACGACGTCCAGGCCAGCGAGAAGAAGGTCGCGAGCTTCACTTTCGAGAGTACCAACCCCGGTGGTCACAGCTCAGTGCCGGTTAAGCTCTTGTCAAGCTCGGCGGGTTCGATTTCCCGGTCCGGCTCAACGAAATTACCAAGACCTACTTTGCCCGGTCGGCCTTGGTCACCGAGGGCCGGGTCTCGGCCGCCATGAAGGCGATCGCGACCAACCCGGCCGATGCCGAGGCCGCCCGGATCTTGTCCGAGGACCCACGGTACAACTCGCAGTTGCGCACTACCTGCGTCGCGACGATGCTCGAGGGCGGGCACGCCCGCACCGCGCTCCCGCAGCGTGCCCGGGCTCACGTCAATTGCCGGGTCCTTCCTGAGGAATCGCCCGATGACGTCCAGAGAACGTTGGAGCGCGTCATCGGCAATCCGAAGGTGACCGTGACCCAGCTCGGGACCGCTCGGAACTCGCCGCCGTCACCGCTCACGGCGGATCTGATGACCCAGATCGAGCGGGTGTCCGGGCAGCTCTGGCCCGGGGTGCCGATCATTCCGACCATGAGCACCGGGGCCACCGACGGGGTCTACCTGCGGACCGCCGGGATTCCGACCTACGGCGTCTCAGGCCTCTTCTATACCGACCCCAACGCCCACGGGATGAACGAAAAGATCTCGGCCGAGGCGTTTTACCAGGGGCTCGAATTCATGTTTCGGCTGGTCAAGAGCATTACCCGGCCGGGCGTGAGCTGATCGAGGGTGGGGATCATTGGATTGGTTGGCTGCCTGATGAGTCAGGCTGGGGTTCCGCTGATCATCGCGCACCGGGGCGCTAGCGGCTACCGGCCCGAGCATACCATCGAATCCTACCGCCTGGCCATCGAGCAGGGCGCCGACGTGATCGAGCCGGACCTGGTCATGACCAAGGACCGGATTCTGGTGGCCCGGCACGAGAACGAAATCGGCGCGACGACCGATGCGGCCGCGAAGTTCCCCGACCGGAAACGCACCAAAGTCATCGACGGCCAGTCGACCACGGGGTGGTTTGCCGAAGACTTTACCCTGGCCGAACTGAAGCAGCTCCGGGCCCGCGAGCGGCTCGAGTTTCGGTCGCACCGATTCGACGGCCGGTTCGAGATCCCGACCTTCGAAGAAATTCTGGTTTTCGTTCGGCGGGAGGAGCGGCGACTCGGCCGGCGGATCGGGATCTACCCGGAGACCAAACATCCGAGCTACCACGAATCGTTAGGTCTCCCGATCACCGACTCCCTGCTATCGGTCTTGGCCCGGCACGGATACCGGGATCGATCGGAGCCGGTGTTCATCCAGTCGTTCGAGTCGGCCAACCTTCGAGCCGCCCGCCCCAAAACCAAGCTCCGGCTGGTTCGGCTGATCGAAGCCGCCGGGCCGCTGATCGAGCCGGCTGGATTACGAGAGATCGCCGGCTTTGCGGACGGGATCGGCCCGTCGAAAGATCTGGTCCAGCCGATCGGGCCCGATGGCAGCCTGGGCCGGCCGACGTCGCTGGTGGCGGATGCCCACGCGGCCGGGCTCTTCGTTCATGTGTGGACTCTGCGGGCCGATCCTGCATTCCTGCCCAAGGGGTACGCCGGCGACCCCGCCGCCGAAGTGCGGCGGATGGTCGAACTCGGCGTGGATGGTTTCTTTACCGACTTTCCCGACCTGGCCCGGCGGGTGATTCTACCAGCTCAAGCCGCCCCCGGCCGGAGGCCAGGCTCCGAGTGACCGCCGAAGCAGGACAATCTGGCCGCAGTGGTAGCTGTTGTGGGTGACCAACTGCCAGAGGAGGCTCTCAACGGTGGCCCCGCTCTTCGGATCGATGATCCGGGTAAGCGTCGAGGCCCGAGCATCGGCCAGGGTGGTCATCTGGTCGAGGTTCGTCCGGAGGAGGGCGACCTCATGTTGCCAGGTGAGTTCATCGGCCGGACCATCGGCCTTGGGCCAACTGGCGTCGTCATGCTCGGGTAGCTTGGGCCGGGCCCCTTCGATTGCCTTGAGATCGAAATCGATCCAGTAGTTGATGTGGCCGAGTTCCTGCCACACGGTATGCGGGAGGTGGAGCACCCGCCCGCCGGCGAGTTCCCAGGCCAGGTCATCGACCGCGAGGATCGGGTCGACGTGGGAACCTTTGCCGTGGATCAGTTCCTGGAGCGCATTCATGACTACAAACTGTCAGCGGCGTCCGCTTCACGCCAGGTCGTGATCGCGCCGGCCACGGTCGTCTCGTAGCCGAACCGGGACCCGTCGCCAAACAATTGCCGAGCCGCGGCGATCTTGGCGTCGTCTTCGCCGGCTTCGAAGGGCTCGAGCCGGAACGGTTCGGGCGGGAGCGCCGCGTAGTCGGGGAACTGGTCTTGGATCGGGCAGGCGTTTTCGATCACGTCGTCGGACTCGACCACCATGCCGAGGCCCATCACTCGGCAGACGAAGGGCCGGTCTCGATAGATCGTACAGGCGCCTTGGTCGTCGAGGGCGGGGCAGGGCAGATCGGCCAGATCGTCGGTCAGCCGGTCGAACCGGGCTTCTCCAATGGCGGCGATGTCGTAGGGAGCGCGCCACGAGGGCTCCAGCCGTTTCATCCGCTCCAGTTGGGCCTCTGCGCGAGCCAGCACACCGGCCCGGATGCCGGGCTCGAGCTGACGGACGGCCCCCGCGACCAGCTCGGCATCGGCCACCGAGATATCGAACGGCCCGAAGCAGCAGGCGGTGCACCCGGAGCGGCAGGGAATCACTCCGGGATGGCGGGTGTGGGCGGTGGCCTGCCACTGATCGAGTTGCTCGAGGAGCGGAAGGTACCGCGGGGTGGTCACCCGGGGCTGTCCATGGTGGAGGCGCCCTCGACCATCACGAGGACCCACCCGGCGATCAGGGCCACACCCCCGATCGGAGTGATCGCGCCGAGCCACCGCTGGCCGGTGAGGACCAGGGCGTAAAGACTTCCCGAAAAGACCACGATGCCCAATCCGAAGGCCCGGGCGGCCCAGTGGAGGTGCCGGGCGGGGTGCCGGTCGATCCAGGCTCCGACACCGAGGAGGGCGACGGCGTGGTACATCTGATAGCGGGCCCCGGTTTCGAAGGTGGCCAGATCGGCGGGAGAGAGGCGGGCGGCCAGGGCGTGGGCCCCGAAGGCGCCGAGCGCGACGCCTAACGCTCCGGCCAGACCGGCCATCGCGAGCACCGTCCGGGCGTTCATTCGGTCTGGGCTCGTGGTGTGGGGACTTCGACGCCCATGCCCATGGCGTGGTAGCCGTTGTCGACGTACATCACGGTCCCGGTAATTCCCAGAGCCAACGGGCTGGCCAGGAAGGCCGCGGCGTGGCCGACATCGGTGGCCTCGAATTCTCGGGTCAGCGGACTGTGCTGCTTGGTGTAGCTGATCATCCGGCCGATCAGCCCGATCGCCGTGGCGGCCCGGGACGCGTAGGGTCCGGCGGAAATGGTGTTGACCCGGACCCCGAATCGGCGGCCGGCCTCGAACGCCAGGGTTCGGGTGTCGGACTCAAGCGCCGCCTTGGCCGAGGACATCCCGCCGCCATACCCGGGAATGACCCGCTCGCTCGCCATGTAGGTCAGTGAGAGGAATGATCCGTTGGGTCGCATCAGCGGGGCCAAATGCCGGACCAGCGAAATGTTGCTGTAGGCACTGACGCTGATCGCGGCCAGATAGCCCTGGCGGCTGGTGTCGAGCAGCGGCGACTTGACCTCGGGGCCGTTGGCCAGGCTGTGGACCACGATGTCGAGGCAGGCCGGTCCGAAATCGGTGGTGAATCGATCGGTCAGACCCCGAATCGAGAAGTCACCCCGCTCCTTGTAGCGTTTGTTTTCCCGGGTCTCGGCGGGCGCGTCATCGAGCACGTCGAAGGCGGCATCGAGCGGATAGATCCGCTCGAACGAAAGCTTCGACCCATCGGCCAGGACCATCGATTCGTCCATTTTGCCGCGATCGAGCATCTTCTCGAAGATCCCCATCGCGGGCGGCCAGGTCCCAACGCACACGGTGGCGCCCGCCTCGACTAGGGCCTTGGCGATGGCAAACCCGAAGCCGCCGTCGTCGGCTACTCCGGCAACCAACGCCCGTTTGCCACGAAGATCGATAGCGAGCATGTCATCTCCTAAGTGTCGGCGCGGAGCACGGCCAGCGGCGGCCGCTTGAGGACCTCGGCGCTGCTCCACAATCCAACCAGCAACGTGAGTAGGACGAGCAGGGCGGTCAACCCGGTCAGGGAGCCGAGGGGAAGGTCATACCGGGCCTCGAACACCCACTTGGCGAGGGCCCACCCCGCGGCGGCCGACAGCACGATGGCGACGGTGGCCGCCAACAGGCCGAGGGCCACGTACTCGGCCACCAAGATCTGGAGGACCTGACGCCTGGTGGCGCCGAGGGTTTTGAGCAGGACGCCTTCGCGGAGCCGCTGGAGCCGGGCGGTGGTGACGGCCCCGATCAGTACGATCGTGCCGGCGGCCAGACTGAAGAGCGCCAGGAACCGCACCGCCAGCGCCGCCTTGGCCAGCACGCCCTCGATTGCCTCCTGGACCTGAGAGAGGTCGATGCCCGAAATGTTCGGATATTTTTCGGCGATCTGGCGCTGGACTTGGCCTCGGGCGGCGGCGCTGTCCACCCGGGTCAAGGTCACCAGCATCTGGGGGGCCTGTTCCAGCACTCCTGATTCGAAGACGATGAAGAAGTTGGTTTCGAACCGGCCCCAGTCGATCTGGCGGAGGTTGGCGACCCGGCTCGGAATCTGGATTCCCTGAACATCCCAGACGATCTCGTCGCCGACGGTCACGCCGAGGTCGGCAGCGAGATCGGCGTCGACCGAAATTCGGGCCGGCCCGGTGCCGCGCGCGCCGGACCACCACGATCCGGACACCAGCTTCTCGCTGGCGGTCATCGTATCGCGATAGGTCGACCGATATTCCCGGCGCACCGCCCACCCGCCCGCCCGCCGCTGGCGGGGACCTTGGGGCTCGCCCTCGGTGGTGTCGCGGCGGATGGTATCAGGGACGATCGCGACACCCTTGAGCGACGCGACCCGCATCGGGACGATCGGGACCGGGGCGCTGGCGGCGTAGCCGGCAGTCTTGAGCACGGCTTCGACGCCGGCGGCCTGGTCGCGCTGGATATCGAAAAACATCAGATTGGGCCGGCCGCCGCCGCTGGCGCCGCCGACCCGAAATTCCCTGAGCAAGTTGTGTTGCACCAAGAAGAGCGTGGCCAGGAGAAAGGCGCCGAAGCCTAACGCGAGCACCACGGTGCCGGTTTGGTTGGACGGCCGGTAGAGATTGGCCAGTCCCTGGCGGTACAGATACGGGAGCCGCCGCGGGAACCACCGCCGGAGGGCCGCGATCAAGCCCAACGACGCGAGCCAGAGCACCAAGACCACGAGCCCGACGCCGGCCGCGAAAATGGCTCCGTCGCGGAGGTTCTGGACCTGGACGGCCGACAGCCCGACCACGCTCGCGCCCAGGAGGCCGAACGCCGCCCAGGCCAGCGGGTCGGCGCGGCCGGGGGCCGCCTCGTAGGCACTGCGGAGGGTGACCAGGGGCGACACCCGCCGGACGCCGAGCAGGGGCAGCAACGCAAACACCAGCGCCACCCAGAGCCCGAGCCCGATCCCGACGATCAGGGCCTGGGGCGCCAGGGCGATCTGGACATCGACCGGGAGGAAATCCTTGACCAAGAGCGGCAAGATTCGCTGGACCCCGACTCCAAGCGCGGCCCCGACGACGCTGCCTAACGCTCCCATGGCGAGCGCCTGAGCCAGGTAGGCCAGGAACACCTGGCCCGAGGTGGCGCCGAGGCAGCGGAGGACCGCGATGGTATCGAGCTTCTTTCGAATGAACAGATGGGTGGCGCTGGCGACCCCGAGGCCGCCCAACAGCAAGGCCACCAGGGCCACCAGACCGAGATAGTTGCCGAGCCGGGTCAGGGAGTCGGTGAGGTTCTCCCGGTCGTCTTCGACGGTGCGAATGCCGTAACGGATCTGGCGGAGTGACAGCCGGCGGTCGTCGGCAATCGATTGGGCCTTGGCGGGGTTAGGGAGTTTGAGGAACAGCTCGTATTCGACCCGAGAGCCGAACTGGAGCAGGTTGGTGGCCGGGAGATCGGACGCGGCGATGAACACCCGGGGGCCGATCGAGGTCGCGACCCCGATGTCGCCCGGAATATTGGTGACCGTCGCATCGATGACGAACCGGCCCTGGCCGAGAATCAGAGTATCGCCGATCTCGGCTTTCAGGGCGGTGAGCAGCGCGGGATCGACCACGGCCCGGCCCCCGGCGGCGACCGACCCCCACCGCGCGGTGGGCGCCGTGACGATCCGGCCGTAATACGGGTAGCCCGGCTCGAGGGCTTTGACCTGCACCAGCCGAACCCCGGAGGTCCGCGCCACGTAGGCCATCCCGGCAAAGCTGGTGACTCGGGCCGCCGCCCCCGTGGCGGCCGAGTCACCCCGGATCAGGGTGTCGACCAGCCGCTCGATCCGGTCGGGAAATGGCTTCCGGCCCGAAATGGCGATGTCGGCACCGAGCAGAGCCTTGGCCTGGGAACTGACCGAGGTCCGGAGGTTCTCGGTAAAGCCGTTGATCGCCACCAAGGCGGCAACCCCGGCCGCGACGGAACCGACCAAGAGGCTCAACCGGCGCCGCGAGGCCCGGGTTTCCCGCCACGCCAACTTGAAGACGAACTTGAGATTCATGGCGTCGTCACGTCCTCGACCACCTTGCCGTCGGCGAGCCGGATCATCCGGCGGGCCTTCCCGGCCAGCTCCCGGTCGTGGGTGACCATGACGAGGGTGGTTCCCAATTCGGTATTGAGCCCGATCATCAGGTCGATGATGCTGGATCCGTTCTTGGCGTCGAGGTTGCCGGTCGGCTCGTCGGCAAAGAGGATCTGGGGCCGGGAGGCAAAGGCCCGGGCCAGCGCCACCCGCTGTTGCTCGCCGCCGGAGAGCTGGGCCGGGTAGTGATGTCCCCGATCGCCGAGCCCGACCCGGCTGAGGAGGTCCTGGGCCCGTTCTTCGGCCGGTTCATCCCGGAGTTCGAGGGGCACCTGAACGTTCTCGCGGGCCGTCAGGGTGGGGATCAGATGGAACGACTGGAACACGAACCCGACCTTCTGGGACCGGAGGATGGCGCGCTCGTCCTCGGTCATGGCGCCCAAGTCGTGGCCGTCGAGCCGGATCGTTCCCGACGTCGGGCGGTCCAGGCCGGCCAAGAGGCCAAGCAGGGTGGTTTTGCCGCTGCCCGAGGGCCCGACGATGGCGAGGAAGCCCCCGCGTTCGAGGGCGAACGTGATATTGTTCAGGACCGTAAGGTGGCGGCCACCCGACAGATAGGTCTGGGTGAGTCCCTGACACTGCAGCATGGGTTCAATGGAGTTGTTCATAACGTGGCACAATGATAGTGAGATACCCCCTCGGTTTCATTCTGGCCGCCGGCCTGATCACGGGCTGCGGCGAGCCCCGGCAGAGTTCTTCGCCACCGCCTCCGGCGGGCCAGCCGGCCCCGGTCGCTCCCGACGCGACCCCCCTCGTGGTGTTCGTGGGGACCAGTCTGACAGCCGGGTACGGGCTGCCTGACCCGCGACTGGCCTATCCGGCACTGATTCAGCGAAAAATCGACTCGGCCGGCCTCGGCTACCGGACCGTCAACGCCGGGGTCAGCGGCGAGACCTCAGCCGGGGCGCTTCGGCGAATCGGCTGGGTCCTGGACCAGGGCAAAATCGCGGTGATCATGGTCGAGACTGGGGCCAACGACGGATTGCGGGGGCAGGACCCGGACTCCACCCGGGCGAACATCCAAGCCATCTTCGATCGAGCCCGGGCGCTCGAACCGGCCCCCAAGCTGGTCCTGACGGGCATGGAGGCGATGCCCAACTTGGGCCGGGACTACACCACCCGGTTTCGGGCGATCTATCCCGAATTGGCGAAGGCCAACGAGGTGGTGCTGATCCCGTTCCTGCTCGCCGGGGTGGCGGGCGTCGATTCCTTGAACCAGGCCGACGGGATTCATCCCACGGCCCGGGGTCAGGAACTGGTCGCGGCAACGGTCTGGAAGGCGATCCGGCCGTTGCTTATCTCGCGGTCACGATGAACGTGAGCGGGGCGAGCGTGCCGGCAGTGGCCCGGAACCGCTGGGGGCCTGGGGTCGGGCCGAGCCGGACGGTCGTGGCCGCCACCCCGAACTGATCGCTCACGGACGGGGCCGCGGTCGAGCCGCCGTCCAAGGCCGCCCAGCCGACCGACACCCCGGGCACCGGATTGTTGTTTCCGTCCACCAGCAGAACCCGGAGCGACAGTGGGGGCACCGTGCCGGCCACGGCCGATTGGTTGTCGCCCGCGGCCGCCACCAGCTGGGTTGGTTGACTGGGCCCGATCAGGAACGAGAAATTCGCCACTAACCCCGACACTGGATCGCGGGCCTGGATCCGGGCCGTACCGGCCTTGGTGCCCGCCGTATAGAACACCCCGGCAGACCCGCTGGTATCGGTGACCGACGACGTCGCCGACACGCTGCCGCCGCCTTCGAGGATTTGCCAGGTCACGGTCGCGCCGGGAACGCTCGTGCCAAGATCCGAGAGGCGGGCGACGGCCGGACTCGCCAGCGTTTGGGTCACGATGCCGGTCTGCCCACCACCGCTCTTGGGCACGAATCCGGTCGGATTCTGGCGCGTGGGCAACGAGAAGGTGACGCTCTGGCCACCCGGAATAGTCGCCTGGACGGCGACGTCGTTCTGGTTGTTCGGGGTATAGCCGACCGCCGCCAATCCATCGGTGCCTGAGGTCGTGGCGGGGGCGCTGAGGGTGCCGGTGCCGACGGTAATTGCCCAGGTCACGTTGATGCTGGGGACGGGGTTCCCGAATGCGTCGCTCAGGCGGACCGTGAGGGTGGCTGCGAAAAACGGCGGGAGGCCGTTGCCGTTGAAGATTTGAAGCGAGGTCGTCGGACCGGCGGTCCCGAACGAAGCGAACGTGACCGTCGGCGGGCTCGTGGGCCCGGCGATTGTGGCGCGAATCAGGCTCACGCCCTGCAGGGTTCCCGTCGTGGTCGTGATCGTGGCAATGCCTTGGGCGTCGCTCGACGAACTGTTCGCGGCCACCTGGCCCCCGCCCGCCACGACCGACCAACTGACTTTTTCTCCACTGACCGGGAAGCCGTTGCTGTCGGTGACCAGTACCCCCAGCGGCTGGGCCTGCGGAGTATTGACCCGGGCCACCTGGGCTCCGCCGCTTTGATAGAGTACCCGGGCCGCCGGGCCGGCCGTCGCGATGGCGGTGAGAGCGACCGCGGGGATACCGGTCACCGTCGCGTCGTAGGAAAAGACCCCAACCGACCCGCCTAACAGCATCGTCGTCGCGGCCTGGCCTTGGCTGTTGGTGAGCACGGTCGTGTCCCGTACGGACCCGCCGGACGTCAGGGGGCGGAACCGTACCGCCACGCCGGCCATCGGGAGCGAATCGGCGGCTTTGACCACCACGGCGAACGGGACCGGGAGCGCGGCCAAGGGCCGGCCGGTTTGCCCGGCGCCGCTGACCAGGCCAATCGCCACCGGCTTGGGGACGAAGGTCAGGGCGACCGTGTCGACCACCCCGGTCGGAATGATGGCGGCCACTCGGATCGTGACCCGCCGGGGCGGGGCAACGATGACGCCGGCTTGGCTGATCGGGACTTGGGCATCGGTCGTCGACCACGTGACCGGGAAGTTGGTGACCGGGGCGCCCTGCGCATCGGACCCCGTGATCCGAAAGGTCAGCGGGTCGCCGAAGGCCAGGGTTGAATCGCGGGGACCAATCCGCAGGGTCCGGATGTTCGCCCCCGGTCCGACGTACCTGAGCACGAGTCTCGGCGTGGCGGCCGGTCCGGTGCCCAAGGCCACGACCACCACGGTGTCGGTTCCCGAGAAGTAGACCTGACCGCCGCTCAGGAGGTCGACCGTGACGCCAAGGCGCTCGGAACGGGCCGCGAGGGCCACCTGAAGCCGGAGACTCAGTTGCGAGGCGTCGGTCGGAAAGGTGACCGTGGTATCGAGGACCCGTTCGGCCGACACCCGGCCGATCCGGATCTTCGCCTGGTCGATCCGGGGTACCGGGGCTGCGGTCTGAATGGTCGGGGCCAGCACGAGGTCGGCCATAAACTGGGCCGGTTGCTCGAGGGGCTCGGCGCAACCGGCCGCCAGGGCCGCGAGGATTGCGGCCAGACCGTTCCGATAACTGTTAGGCATCGATGAGTGACTGGACTGCCCGGGCCAGTTGGTCCGGGCTAAATGGTTTGGTGAGATGGGCGGCCCGGGGCGCGAGGGTGTCGCCCCGGGTCGGGGTGCCGGAAATGAAGAGGATCTTGAGGTGGGGCCAATCGGCGATCAGCTCTTCGGCCAACCCGGTTCCGCGCTGCCCCGGCAGGATGATGTCGGTGACCAGGACCGAGATTTCGCCGCCCCGTTCCGCCGCGACCGTGGTGGCCTCCGCGGCGCTGGCGGCCGCCACGACCCGATAGCCGAAAAATTCGAGGCCTCGGCGTGCGACCTCGAGGACTCCGGGCTCGTCGTCCACCAGGAGGATCGTTTCCGATCCCCGGCGCGGGGAGGCGGTGTGGGGCGCGTCCGGGTCGGCCGGTGGGACGGTTTCCGGCAGGGCCTGGAAATGGACCTCGACCGAGGTGCCGCTGTTCGGTTGGCTCCGGACCCAGAGCAGCCCACCGGTTTCCCGAACGATCTGTTGGACCGTGCTGAGGCCCAAGCCCCGGGCGCCCGGCGTTTCCTTGGTGGTAAAGAACGGCTGGAACAACTTGGCTTTGGTTTCGGCATCCATGCCGACGCCGGTATCGCTGACCGTCAGAACCACGAATTCGCCTAACCGCTCGTCGAGGCCGCCGTGGTGGAGCCGTTCATCAGGCCGCACCGGGTGGGTGCTGATGGTCAGGGTGCCCCCGGTCGGCATCGCATCGCGGGCGTTGACCACCAGGTTGATCAGAATGTGCTGCAACTCAACCCGGTCGGCATAGGCGGGCGACAGACCCTCCGATAATTCGAGGGTGAGGATCACCTCGGGCCCGAGCAGCGCTTCGAGCAGTCCGTGCCACTGGGTGATGACCGCGTTCAAGTCGAGCGGCCCCCGGGTGGTCGGCCGCCGCCGGGAGAATTCGAGCAACTCCTGGAACAGCGAGCTGGCCCGCCGGGCGGCTCGCTCGAGGGTGGGCATGTCGGTCGGCTGGGTGCTGCCCAAGCTCGTGAAACCCGCAATGACCTGGACCGCGTTGTTCAACTCGTGGGCGATGCCGTCGGCCAGTTGGGTCACCGCATCGAGCCGCTGGGACTGCCACAGTTGATGCTCGAGCCGTTTCCGGTGCCGGAGATCGATGGCCGAGACCGCGTAGAGCGTCTCGGCGTCGGTCCGAACCGGAATGACCGACAAATCGATGGGCACGGTCCCGCCACTCACGGTGTGACACGAGGCTTCGCCCCGGAACGGTTGGTCCTGCTTGAGGGCGTTCCGGAGGCGTTCGACAACCAGCGGTTCATCCAAGATCGTGACCAGCTGATCGATCCCCTTGCCTTCGAGGTCCGAGAGTGGAACCCCCACCAGGTTGGCGAAGGCCTGGTTGGCAAACCGGACCCGGTCTCGGTCGGTAACGAGAAGGGGCTCGGTCGCGTGTTGAGCGGCCAACTGGGATGAAAGGTCCGCCGGAGCGGTCATCGGCACGGTTTCTCGGGAGTTCTGAAGGATAGAGGCGCTCCCACCGGTTGACCAGCGTCTCGGGCTCTCCCTACTCTTCACCCCATGGCCATTTTTGATTCTCGGCACCAGCGGGCCGCCATGGTCCTTGGGCTGCTCACGGTCGGCCTGGCGATTGCCTTGGCCCCCTACGCCACCGGGCTAATCGCCGTGCCGGTGCTCTACGTCATTCTGGAACCGGTGCACAGCTGGCTGACCAAATGGCTCAGCCCGGCCAAGGCCGCGGGGCTGGTCATTCTCCTCACCATCCTGCTGATCGTGATTCCGGGGGTATCGCTGCTCAGTTTGATCATTGGGCAAGCTCAAGAAATGGGCGGGAAGGTGATGGCCGGTCCAATCCTGGAGCGGATCCGCCTGCTCCAAATCGGTCCCTTCGATGTTGGCGCCGAGCTCGTCAGGCTGGGCCAGACGGTCGTCGGCTGGCTTGGAAGTAACGCCCTATCCCTGCTCGGCACGGTGACTCGCCTGGCGCTCAATATCCTCCTGGCCCTGTTCGGGCTCTACTATCTGCTGCTCCGGCCGGACGCGGTCTGGCAGGCGGTGCGGCCCTACATTCCATTTTCTCCGGCCAACACTGACCGGCTCCGGGAGCGATTTCGGGCGGTGGCGGTCTCGACCGTCATCGGCACCGGCGTGACCGCCAGCGCCCAAGGCGTAGCGGTGGCCCTCGGCTTCCTGTTCACCGGCTTGCCCGATGCGGTGTTCTGGGGCGTGGTGACGGTCGTGTTCGCCATCCTGCCCGTGGTCGGGAGCGGGATGATCTGGGGCCCCGGGGTTGTCGTGCTGATGTTCGACGGCCGATTTGGCGCGGCCGGTTTTCTGGCCATCTGGAGCATGGCGACCACTGGGGTCATCGACTACATCTTCCGGCCGCTCGTCTTCAATCGCTTTGCGCAGGTGCATCCGCTGATTACCCTCGTGGGCGCGGTCGCGGGGGTGAGCTATTTCGGGCTCCTCGGCCTTCTGGTCGGGCCGCTGGCCTTGTCGTATTTCTTCGAAATCTTGGCGATGTACCGGGACGAATTCGTGAGGGCCGGATCCCAGAGCGGCTTCACCGAGGAAATCCCGGTGGCACCGCCTCCGCCAGCCCAGTGAAGTCCGCCCCGAACCGAACCCTCGTGTTCTGGGCCTTCGCGGCCATTTATTTCATCTGGGGGTCGACCTACCTCGGGATTCAGATCGCGATCGAGACCATGCCGCCCTTCCTGCTGGCGGCCGTCCGGTTTCTCCTGGCCGGGGCGATCTTGGTGGCCTGGGCCCGATGGCAGGGCGAGTCGTTGCCGGGCCGCTCCGCCTGGATGACCGCCGCCCTCTTGGGCACCCTCTTCTTCGTGTTCGGCAACGGCTTGGTGGTCTGGGCCGAGCAGCACGTGCCGTCGGGACGAACGGCGCTGCTGGCCTCGACCTCGCCGGTCTGGATCGTCATCCTGGAAAGCGGGCTCGATCGCTGGCGCCGCCCGCCGGTCCGCGTCCTGGCGGGCATTGGGCTCGGGATGATTGGCCTGATCCTGCTGGCGTCGCCCAATCTGGGCGAAACGAGCGGCGCCGTCTCGCTGGGGGGAATTCTCGCCCTGTTAGGCGCTTCGTTGGCCTGGGCCGTCGGGTCGGTGCTTGCCCATCGGCATCACCTTCCGGCCAGCCCGGCGATGGCCACCGGCATGAAGATGCTGGGCGGTGGAGCGCAGCTCGTGGTGGTGGCCCTGGTGGCGGGCGAAACTCGGGGGTTCTCGGCTCGCCAGGTGTCGCCGGGGTCGTGGGTCGCGTTCGTCTATCTGGTGATCTTCGGCAGCATCATTGGTTTTACCGCCTTTGCCTACTTGCTCCGAGTCACCACGCCGCAGATGGTGGGGACCTCCGCGTATGTCAATCCGCTGGTGGCGGTGTTCTTGGGCTGGAGTTTGGCCCATGAGGTGGTCACGGCGAAGATGCTGCTGGGGGCGGCGATCAGCCTGGGAGCTGTGGTCCTGATCCGGATTCCGGTCCGCCATATTCCTGAGCCGGTTGAAGAGGAGGTCGGCACCATCGAGACCGGAGAGTTCCCCGTCCCGAGGCGCGGCGACGAAGGGCTTGGCTGAACGCCGCCACTGAGGTCTCCGCGAGCGAGCGCTCGAGGGCGCCCGCCGCTTGCGCCAGGAGCGGCGCCGGCTCGGGGGCGATGAGGCCGAGGAGCGGATCGGGGTCGTCGGTGTCCGTGTCGCCAAACGGGCCGATCGGCCAGGGTGATCTCGGTCGGTGGACGGGTGAGCTTCGCGCCGCCGCCGGGGCCGGATCGGGTGGTGATCAGTCCGGCATCGATCAAGGGGCGGAGGGATCGGCGGAGGACCGAGGGCGCGAGCCCAACCCTGGTCGCCAGCAGATAGGAGTCGATGGCCGCGCCCCGCGCTTCAGTCAGGATCGTGGCCACTTGAATGGCGGTGAGGAAGCGACGGCTCGGCATGCCGGGCCATGTTAGTTGGTTGCGGATCGATCCGCGGCGCAAGAAACCGCGAGCACCGGCGAGCGCGAGGCATCAATGGGTTAGCGGGTGAATCCGCGACAGTGACTGTAGCGGATTTGAGGCCTAGAGTCTCATCCACCCCTGGAGGCCCGAAACGCAGAAGGCCGCCCTCATCGAGGACGGCCTTCTTGCTACCAGGACGTGCGTGAACGGATTACTCTCCCGGCCGGCCGATCTTACTGGCGCCCTTCGGGCCCGTCTCCGCGCAGGAACCGGCCGGTTCCGGCGACGACGTCTCGATCTGATTCAGTTCGACCCGGCGGTTCTGCGTCATGCCGTCCGCGGTGCTGTTGTCGGCGCTCGGCTTGCACTCGCCGAAAGCCCGGACCGTGGTGCGGCCCTTGTCGACCCCGCGTTTCACCAACTCGCGCTGGATGAAGTCAGCCCGTTTCTGCGAGAGCCACCCGTTGTACTTGACGCTGTTCCGCCAGTCGGTGTGGCCGTCGATGTACACCCGGATCGACTGATCGGTCTTCATGTTCTCGGCCACCTGATCGAGTGACATCCGGTCAACGCCCGCGGCCTCGTCGTACTTGTTGGTACCAAACATGGCCCGGAGCACGACGGACAGCCCGCGCACCGAGGCGGCGGCCCGATCCGACGAGCCGGAGCAGGTCGCGGTCACGCCGTAATCGCCGCTCCGGCTCCAGCTGTACGTCCACGCCGACGCCGTCGGGCTGCCCTCAGCAGCCACGGTGCACTCATCGGCCCGCATCCGTCGGCTGTTACCGTCCGACCAATATCCAGTGACCGTGTAGGTGGCCGATTCCCCGAGCTTCAGGTTTGACGTCTTCGGGCCGATCTCGATCCGCGACAACCGCGCCGGGGGCGGGGGCGGGGGCGGGGCCGTGACCGTGACGGTCGAGGTGTCCGCATACTTGCCGTTCAACGTCGAGGCGATGACCCGGTAGGTCCCAGCGGTCTTCGAGCTGAATCCGCCGTTTGGACCGATCGTGCCGCTCGGCATCACCGCGTAGGTAACCTGCGGCGTCGTCGAGGATCCATCGCAGAGCCGGCCGGAGACATTGAAATTGACCGACTGGCCGGTCTGGACGCTGGCCGTGTTGGGAGTCAGGTCGATGCCTTCGAGCCGCTTGGTGCACTTCGAATTCGGGAAGATCGACAATCCGAGCTGGGCGCCCAAGTGGGTGTTCTTGGTCGGATCGCCGACCGAAGCCACTGGTTTGAGGGCCTGGACTTCGTTGCTCCCGTTGGCGGGGCTCGGAATGAAATCGAGGGTGCCGTCGCCGCGGAGCGAGAGCCAACTGTTAACCTTGTAACGGAGGCCAACCAAGCCACCGACCCCGAAGTCATTCCCGAAAATCGTCTTGACGGCGGCGTTGTTGGACTTGCCGAAATGATTGAGGACCGGGCCGGCGCCAATCAGGAAGGCCGCCTTGGTGCCTAACGGGGCGTGATAAAGACCCCGGAGGTGGACCGGCCAATAGCGGATCGGTGAACTGAACTGGCCCGTGAAGTAGTTCTTGAGATCGGTGGCGTTGAAGGACGCGTCCGCTTCGAGCGAGAACTTCGGCGACAGAAAGTAGCCGACCCGGCCGCCGGCGCCGAAACTGTTCTGACTCTTGTTCGAGGTGCTGAAGCTGCCGTCGTATTTGGTGTATCGGCCGAAGCCGCCAATTTCAACGGTGCCCTTCTCCTGCGCCAGGGTCGGGAGGGCGTGCACCGCCAAGGCTCCCACCACGAGGAGGACTCTACGCATCGGATTCACTCCCTCAAAGGTTTTCGTTCGTCGCTGCATCTTAAACACTTGCAGCGCCACAATATAGATACGTTGCCACCGCCAGGATAGTCCCGTAGTTTATTTCATCATGCTCTCGCTCCGCGCCGCCACCGCCGTCTCCATCGCCATCCTGATGGCCGATGCCCCCACCGCCCTGCGGGTGATCCGAACCGCCCCGGGGCCCGAGGCCACTCCGACCGCCGCCATCACGGTCACCTTCGATCGCCCGGTGGTCGGGTCACTCGACCGCGCGGTCGATCCGGCGTCGATTCTGGCCATCGAGCCGGCCGTCGCCGGGACGCGGGAATGGCGAGATCCGGTCACCCTCCGCCTCAGACCGGCGGCCCCCCTGCCCGCCGGCACCAGCTATACCGTGACGGTCAGCCCGTCCTTTACTGCCCTCGACGGCGCCCGGCTGGCCGAGCCGTTTCGGTTCGGATTTCGGGTGTCGGGGCCCGCCATCCTGGCCGGTGTCCCAGTCAGCCAGGACCAATCGCCCCGGTTCCTGGTGGCGAATCAGACCTTTACCCTGGCCACCAGCTCCCCGGTCGACCTGGCCGACCTTGGCCGCCTCGTCTATGTCGAGCCCGGCGCGACCTGCGAACGTCGCGGCATCATCCGCCTGACTGCCCTCGAGCAACGGGCGATTGCCGATTCGGCCCCCTGGCAACTGCGGGAAGCCGGCGGCTGGAACCGCGATCGGTCAGCCGATGCCTTGCGCCGGGTCGTGATCCTCCGGCCGGCCGAGCCGCTGCCCCTCGGCTGCGCCGCCGACCTGGTCACCCCGACCTTCATCGATCCGACCAACCCCGGCCCGCTTCGCCGCTGGGGCTTCTCGACCTACGGCACCTTTGCCGTCGATACCACCACCTGCGGCGGCGGCGATGGCAGCTGTCCCGCCGGGCCGATTCGGCTTCGGTTCACTACCCCGGTTCGCGGTGCCGACGTGCTCCGCCACGTGCGGGTCTTGCCGAAGCTCACCTTCACGGTGGCCGACTCGACCGAGGTCAGTGAGACCTGGACCCTCTGGGCCGACCTCAAGCCCCGGACCGGCTACCTGATCGAAGTCGATCCCGGGCTGACCGACGGGTTTGGCCAGCGGTTGACGGGCAACACTCGCCGGACGGTGGTGACCACCGGGTTTTCGCCGAACGTCTCGTACCCCAGCGGCCGGATGACGGTCGAACGGAATGGCCCCCGGACCCTGCCGGTGACCTACGTCAACGTCGACACGATCGAGGTCATTCAGGCCGCGGTGCCCGAATCGCTCGAGGCCAAGCTGCTGTCCCGATCGTGGTACGCGTGGAACGAGGACTGGGGCGCTCTGGAAACGAAGGCCACCCGGCGGAAATACTCCGTCAACCCGGCTCGTGACCGCCACGGCGTCTATGGGGTCCCCTTTGCCAACGCGCCGGGCCTCTTCGCCATCAAGGTCGTGAGCGGCGCGTTGCCCAAGGGTCCCGCCGAGTCCCAACCGATTGCCCTGATCCAGGTCACCGACCTTGGCGTTCATGCCAAAATCGGCCGGGAAGAAGGGGTCGTCTGGGTCACCGGCGTGAGTGACGGGAAATCCCGGCCCGGGGTCAGCGTGAAGGTCCGCGACAGCCGGCGCCGCCTCCTGGCGCAGGGCGCCACTGACGCGCTGGGGATATTTCGATTTTCCGGGATTCGGCGGAAGGGCGAGCCCACCGCCGGCAACGAGCCGGACTACGAGGGCCAGGCGTTCGAGGGATATGTCGAGGCCCAAGTCAGCGGCGACCGGGCCCTCGTCGGGGTCACCCAGTACGACCCCGACTTGAGCCCCTGGCAGTTCAACGTCTCCGCGGCCTGGGACACCGACCGGTTTCCGATGGCGGCCGCGGTATTTACCGAGCGCGGGATCTATCGTCCCGGCGATTCGGTCTTCGCCAAGGCCATCGTCCGAACCGGCGCCCTCGGCGCGCTCAAGGTCCCAGCTCGGACCGATTCGGTCCGGATCGTCTTCGAAGACCGGGACGGCGGCACGCTCAAGGAGCGGACGGTAACCCTGTCGCCCTTTGGAACCGCCGCCCCGGTATTCCGATTGGCCAACGACGCCCCGTTAGGCAGGTATGCGGTCGTGACGAGCCTCCGCCGGGAGGGCGCCTGGAAGGAAGTGGCCCGGGCCGACTACAAGGTGGCGGAGTATCGGGCCCCGGAGTTCCTGGTCGATGTCACCGCCGACACGGCATCGCGGATGACGGGCGACACCCTCAGCGCCACGGTGTCGGCGCGATACCTCTTCGGCGCCCCGATGGCCCGCGCCAAGGTGTCGTGGACCGTGCGCGAACAACAGATTGAAGCCTGGGATCTCCAGGTGCCCAACACCGAAGGCTACTTTGTCGCGGACCGAGGGTGGTGGTGGGAAGAGTGGAGCGGGCGGCGCGCCACGACGGTGGGCGAGAGCCGGGTCGATTCGCTCGACGGCAGCGGCCAACTCATGCTCCGGGCGCCGCTCGTGCTGTCGAATCCCAAATTGCCGGCGTTGGTCAGTGTCGATGCGGTGGTAACCGACGTGAACCGCCAGACCGTGTTCGGAAGCGCCACGGTCAAAGTTCATCCGACCAGCTATTACATCGGGGCCAAACCGGTCTCGAAGACCTACTTCTGGACCGCCAACACGGCCGAGCGAGTTGACGTGATTGCGGTCCGTCCCGACGGCCGCCGGGTCCCGGCGGTGCCGGTGCACGGCTGGCTGATTCGGCGGGAATGGCATCAGGTCCGGCGCGAGAGCAACGGCTTGGCCGAACTGGTGGGCGAATGGGTCTCTGATACCGTCGATCGGTGCGTGGTCCGGACCGGGGCGGCCGGCTCCTGCCAACTGACCCCGAAAGCAGCTGGGAGCTACACCGTGGCGTTCGACGGCGCCGACGATCACGGCCGTCCGGTGTCGACCAGCTTCTATCGGTGGGTCATCGGGCCGGGGTTCGTGCCGTGGGCCGACGAGTCGCAATTCAAGATGGACGTGGTGCCCGACCGGAGCCGCTATGCCGTGGGCGACACGGCCACCGTGCTGTTCGCGGCCCCGTTTACCAACGCCGAGGCCTGGGTGACGGTCGAACGCGAGGGGGTTATCGAGCAGCGACGCTTCACCGTGAAGGACGGCGCCACGACCCTCAAGCTCCCGGTCACCGAGGGGTGGGTGCCTAACGCGTTCGTGTCGATCGTGGTGGCCCGGGGCCGGAGTGCCAAACCCGGCCCGCTCGACGATCCCGGCCGGCCCACGGTCCGGGTCGGATATGCCGAGGTCCGGGTCACCCCGGAGCGGAAACGCCTCGCCGTCGCGTTGGCGGCCGACCGGACCGAGTACCGGCCCGGCGATCAGGCCACCGTGACCGCCCGGGTCACCGACGGCCCGAAGGGGGTTCGGAGCGAGGTCACCCTGTGGGCCGTGGACGAGGGGGTGCTGTCGCTCACGGGGTACCAAGTTCCCAATCCGGTCGAGTTGATCTACCGGCCCCGGGGACTCGGCCTGCGGTTAGGCAGCAACCTCTCGACCGTGGCGCCGCAGGTGGCTCCTGGCGACAAGGGCCACAACGCAGGCGGTGGGGGCGGCGAGGGCAGCGCCGACATTCTCCGGTCCCGGTTCCGGACGACGGCCTTTTTCCTGGGCGCGGTGGTGACCGATTCGAGCGGCACCGGCCGCGCCAGGGTCAAGTTGCCCGACAACCTGACCACCTTCCGGGTCATGGCGGTCGCCGTCACCGCCGGCGATCGCTACGGCAGCGGGCAATCCTCGATGCTGGTCACCCGGCCCCTGGTGGCCCGCGCCGCGCTGCCGCGGTTCGTCCGGCCCGGCGACCAGTTCACCGCCGGCGTGGTGGTCAACCATCGGATCGGGGGCACGCCGAACGTTGACGTCTCGGCGTCGGCCACCGGCGTTCGGTTGGTCGGTAACCAGGCCAAGTCGGCTACCCTTGAGGCTGGCCGGGGCCGGGAAGTCCGGTTCGATTTCCGGGCCGAGCCGGGCGACAGCGCCGCCTTTCGGTTCGACGTGGCCGGCGCCGGCGACCGGGATGCGGTTCGCCTCGTGATTCCGATCCGGCCGGCCTTTCGAGCCCGGTTCGCCACCATAGCCGGCGTGGTGACCGATTCCGCCCGGGTTACCCTCGACGTGATGCCGGATGCCGACCCGGCCCGATCCCGGGTCACCTTCAACCTCGGGAGTTCGCCGGCCGCCCTGCTCAAAGGCTACGCCGAGGACCTCCGGGTCTACCCCTATCTCTGCAGCGAACAGGTCGGCAGCCTGGCGTTGCCGATCATCGCGCTCTACCGGGCCCGGAAGCAGGCCGGCCCCGAGGCCGGCGACACCGTTAGGCTCAAGGCGGAAATCGAACGGGCGGTCGGCATGCTGACCCGCCGCCAGCGGGAGGACGGCGCGATCGGCCTCTGGGGGGCCCGCGATTGGTCGTCGCCGTCGTTGACGGCCCATGCCGGCGCGGTCTTGCTCGAAGCGAAGGCCGCCGGGTTTGCGGTCCGCGATACCGTCATTGCGGCGATGGCCGGCTACCTCACCGCGGTCCTCGAGCGCCAGGACAACATGGCGTTGTCGGTCCGGCTCTGGGACTCCGACGTTCGCTCTGCGCTGGCCGAGCGAGTGTCGGTGGCGGAATTCTTGAGCCGAGCCGGCCGGCGAAACCGGGCGCTCGAAAACGACCTGACCCGGCAGCTCGGCCAAATGGCGCCGGACGACCGGCTCCAGTTTGCGATCACCCTGACTCGCGGAGGCGACGCCCGCACCGCCCGCCGGATTCTCGAGCCGATCTGGTCCACCGTCAAAGTCGAGGGCCGGACCGCGGTGCTGCCCGACTCGGCCCGGAGCCGCGGCTACTGGACCTCGGCCAACCGAACGCCGGCCCTGTTGCTGATGGCCACCTTGCTGGTCGAGGCGACCCACCCGGTGGCCGCGCCGCTCTTGGAAACCGTCGTGTCGAGGGGCCGGGCCGTCGGCCGGAACTGGTGGTGGAACACTCAGGACTACGCGATGGCCGCCCGGGCCGTCGATGCCTGGCAGCGGCGATTCCCGCCCACCGAGCGGCGGTCGCTCGAAGTTCGGGTCGGCAATCGGCTGGTCTTCGCAACCGCCGCCACGACCGTGTTAGGCGATTCCACCGTCAGCTTGGCTGCGCTGCTCGGTGGGGCTCAGCCCGGACCCCTGACCTTCGACATTCGCGGTGTCGGCACCGGCGCCGCCGGGTTCTTCTATCTGACATTGTCCGAAACCCCTCGGACCGTTCCGGTCAATCCGACCGACCAAGGCATTCCAGTCGAGCGCTGGTACGAGGACTACCAGACCGGCAAGCCGACGACGACCGCTACCGAGGGCGACCTGGTGCGGGTCCGGCTCCGGGTTACCCTCCCGAGCGAGCGGTCGTTCGTGGTGGTCGATGATCCGCTGCCGGCCGGCCTCGAGGCCATCGACTTGAGTCTTCGGACCACCGGAGGGCAGGGCGGCCCCGGTATCGAAACGCCGGAGGGTGACGCCGCGGAGGGTGACAACGAATCCCGCTGGATGTTCGGCTCCTGGGATGCGGGGTGGTGGTCACCGTTCGATCATCGGGAGCTGCGCGACGATCGGGTGATTTATGCCGCCCGGGCCCTCTGGCAGGGGAGCTACACCGCCACCTATCTGGCCCGGGCCACCACGCCGGGGCGGTTCCTGAAGCCGCAGGCCCACGCCGAGGAGATGTACAACCCCGCGGTGTACGGGCGGAGTGATGGCGGGATCTTCGAAGTCAAGCCGAAAACCCGATGAGCTATCGTCGCTCGGTCCGGCCGCGGTGGCGGCGGCGGCTGGCCCGGTGGGGCCTCGGGGCCGGCGTCGCTTGGTCGGCGTGGCTCGCGGTGCCGGTCGATCCGGCCCTGTTGTTGCCGCCGGCCGACCATGGCACGGTGCTGCTCGATCGGGCCGGCGGGTTGCTCCGATCAACCCGAAGCCTCGACGGGAGCCGGCAGCAGTGGATCTCGTTGGCCGACATCGACCCCGACCTGCTGACGGCCTTCGTGGCGGCGGAGGATCGCCGGTTCTATGGGCATCGCGGGGTCGATCCGGTGGCGCTGTTCCGGGCGGCCGGTCAGAACCTTGGGGCGGGTCGGGTGGTGTCGGGGGCGTCGACCATTTCGATGCAGGTCGCTCGGTTGGTCCGGGGCAACCGGCGGACCTGGGGCGGGAAGCTGGCGCAAGCCGCGTGGGCGGTTCGGCTCGACCGCCAGTTCGGCAAGCAGGCCGTCCTCGAGCAGTACCTCAACCGGGTGCCGTTAGGCGGCAACGCCGACGGGGTTGACGCGGCGGCTCGGCTCTATTTCGGCAAATCGGCTACTGGGGTCAGTCTGGCCGAGGCGGCGATGCTGGCCGGGCTGGCCCATGCGCCGAGCCGCGACAATCCCCTGGTGTCGCTGGAGCGAGCCCGGGTCCGGCGGAACCGGGTCCTCGACCGGCTCGAGGCGGCGGGACTCGAATCGGCCGAGGCGTTAGGGTCGGCGCGGCTGGAGCCGGCGTTAGGGGTTGGGGCGCCGGCGCAATTTCTGGCGCCGCACTTTACCAGCTGGGTGCTGGGCCGGTCCGACAGCGCCCGGGTTCGCGGGGTGGTCCGGACCTCGCTCGACCAGACCCTGCAGCGCGCCGTCGAGGCCGAGGTGCGCCACACGGTGGCGGAAATGCGGGCGGCCGGGGCGGAACACGCGGCGGCGGTCGTGCTCGACAATCGGAGCGGCGAAATTCTCAGCTGGGTCGGCTCGCCCGATTTCTTTGGGCCGATCAACGGCCAAGTCGACATGGTGGTGTCGCGGCGCCAGCCCGGGTCGGCGCTCAAGCCGTTCTTGTATGGCGCGGCGTTCGACCAGGGCTATACGCCGGCCTCGATTCTCCATGACGTGGCCACCGTCTACCCGACCGCGACCGGCCCCTACGCGCCGCGCAACTACGATCGCCGGTACCGGGGCCCGGTCCGGATCCGGGAGGCGTTAGGCAGCAGTCTCAACGTGCCCGCCGTGGAGCTGGCGTCCGAGGTGGGGGTGGCCCGGTTGCTCGGGGTGTTGCACCGGGCCGGGTTCGCGAGCCTCGACCGCCGGGCCGACCACTACGGGCTCGGCCTGGCTTTGGGCAACGGCGATGTGACGTTGCTGGAGTTGGCCAACGGATATCGGGCGCTGGCCAATTTGGGGGTGTGGCGGCCGGCCCGGTGGACCGCGACGGGCGAAGGCGGCTCCCCGGGCGAGGGGGTCCGAGTGGTTTCGGAGCGGGCCGCGGCGCAGGTTCTCGACATTTTGGCCGATCCGGTGGCCCGGATTCCGGGGTTCGGTCCCGTGACCCCGCTCGAGTTCCCGTTCCGGGCCGCCGCCAAGACCGGCACCAGCCGGCATTTCACCGACAACTGGGCTGCCGCGACCACCGAGCGGTTCACCGTAGCGGTCTGGGTCGGAAATTTCAGCGGCCGACCGATGGAAGGCGTCAGCGGGGTGAGCGGAGCCGGGCCGCTGTTGCACCGGACCGTGCTGGCGGTGGCGTCGAGATACCAGCCGGGGCGGCTGGTCCAGCCCGGCGATCTCGGGATGAGGCCGGTCTCGATCTGCCGGTTGTCGGGACTGGTGGCCACTCGGTATTGTCCGGCGCTGACCGAGTGGTTCGTGCCGGGCACTGTGCCGGGGCCGGACACCTGGTCGGGCCCTGATGGCGTGGCGTTACCGCCGGCTTTTTCGGAGTGGGCGTCTCGAAGTGGCGCGGGGACCGCGATGGCCGCGTCAAGGCCGGTTCGGTCGGGCCATGAGCCCGTCCCGGCGGGATTGAAGATCACCTCCCCCCGGAACGGCGACCGGTTTCGGTTCGTTCCCGGCGTGGACTCGGCGTTCGCGACGGTCGGGCTTCGGGTGGCCGGGGCTGCCCGCCGGGCTCCGGTCCGCTGGTTCATCGACGGCCGGGCCCAGCGAGTGGCTCGGTGGCCGCTCGAGCTCGGTCGTCATCGGATCGAGGTGGTTCAGGGTCGCGAGCGCGATCAGGTGGACGTCGAGGTCCTGCCGTAGGGAACTTTGTCGGCTCGTGGTCGTTTCAATGGTTTAACCGAAAGAAGCATCGTCATGAGCCGGACCAGCCCATTGATCGTTCGCGAGGCCGCAGAATCGCGGCGCGCTATTCGGAAATATCTCCAGCAGCCGGTGCCTGAGGAGGATCTCCGCGAGATCATCCGCCAGGTCAGCCTGGCCCCGTCGCCCAATAACCTCCAGCCGTGGCGGTTCGTGGTGGTGCGGGATCCGGCGCTCAAGAAGCAACTGGAGCCGGCGGTGCTCAATCAGCGCCAGGTGCTGTCGACCCATTGTCTGGTGGTGCTGTACGCCGACATGGAAGACGTCCTCGCCACCTCGGCGGAGATCGTCCATCCCGGGGTGACGGGCGAGGCTCGGGTCAGGGCGCTGGCGGGGGTCACCAGGGAGTGGGACGCGCAGTCGGTGGAGGAGCGGCAGCGGTTTGCCCACGGAATCACCTACATCGCGTTAGGCTATTTTCTCCTGGCTGCCGAATCGATGGGCTACCAGACTTCGCCGATGTTGGGATTCAAGCCGGTGGAGGTCAAGGCCATTTTGGGGTTACCGGACGGGGTCACCATTCCGGCGGTGATCGCGCTCGGCCGGGGCGACGAGCCCGGCTTTCCGCACCATCGTCACTCGGTCGACCGAATCGCCCGCTTCCGGTAGTCGCTCCGGAGCAGGCCCATGATCAGGGAATCCGAGATCTCGTCACCCACGATGCAGCGCTCCCGGAGGAGACCCTCCCGGGCAAATCCCAACCGTTCGAGGACCCGCACCGAGGGCGCGTTCCGGGGATCGAGTTCGGCCTCGATCCGGTGGAGGTCGAGGGTCTCGAATCCGTACTCGAGGACGGCGGCCGTGGCTTCGCCGGCCAGGCCTCGTCCCCAATACGGTTGAGCCAGGGCGTAGCCGACCTCCGCCCGCCGGCTTGGCCAGTCGACGTGCAACAGACTCCCGGTGCCGATGACCCGATCATCCAGAGCCAGTACGAGGCCGAGCCGAAGCGCCGTTCCCTCGCCAAATTCGACGGCAGCCTGGTCGATCGCGGCTCGGGCCTCGGAGGTGGTCGTCATTGGGGGCCGGTCCAAATACCGCATCACGACGGGATCGGAGAACAGGGAAAAGACGGCCTCGGTGTCAGCTGCCGTCATGGGCCGCAGCCGGAGCCGGTCCGTGGCGAGAATCGGGAAGCCGCGAGCTGGATCGAACATCGCGGGACTAGCCCTACGGCGAGGTGGCCCGCCGCTTCGGGCGGTTGACGCTGGCGTGGCTGGCCACGATCTGCCACCGGCCGGCCTGACTGCGGTTGAACACGACGGTGGTGTAGATCCCGACCCACTCGCTTTGGCGGCCCTGGATGCTCTGCTGCCGGATCCAGCAGTGCCCGACCGAGGTGGCGCCGAAGAGGTCGAAATCGCACCGCTCGAGATTCAGCGTCGAGATACTGTCGGGGTCGGCGGCAATGGAGCGAAGTCGGTCAGCCTTGGTCAGGGTGGTGACCGAGTCGCCGCCGCCGATGGTAAAGCTGTACCGGTCGGCGTAGATCTGGCTGAGGGTGACCGTATCGCGTCGTTGGAGCGCCTCGACGACTTGGCGAAACTTCGCGGTGAAGTCCGGGGTGGATGATTTGGCCTGGGCTAGTGCGAGCGAGAACGGAACGAGGAACGAACCAAACAGCGCCACGAGTTTCATACTCCCTCCGGGGGGTCGTGAGGAGTCCGAGAACCGGGTCGACACCTTAGGTCTTGGGTCCAATGTACCGTGTCGACACCGAGGGGCAAGTCGAGTCGGCACTGCGCGCGGCCAGTTGCTGCACCACGCCGCCAAACATGGCGTCCCCCGTCGCGGGCAGGCGGCGTGGCTCCTGCGAACGACTGGGTGGGCAAGACTACCCTGGTCCAGCAGGTCGTGAGTGGGACGGTCGCGCCCTCCATATATGCTTCGGCTGACGAGCCTGCGCTGCGTGATACGGCCTGGCTCTCGGTGCAGTGGGAAAAGGCCCGGCGGCTGGCCAACGACGCGGGCGGCAGGGGTGCCGTCCTGGTGATCGACGAGGTGCAGAAGGTGGCCGGGTGGTCCGAGACCGTGAAGCGGCTTTGGGACGAGGACACCCGAACAGGTCGACGGCTCCGGGTTGTCCTCCTCGGCTCCGCTCCACTGCTCATGCCGCGGGGGCTCACCGAGAGTCTAGCTGGGCGGTTCGAGACGATCCACCTTGGGCACTGGTCTCTCGCTGAGATGCGGGACGCCTTCGGCTGGACCCTCGAGACCTATCTGTATTTCGGTGGTTACCCCGGAGCGGCGCACCTGGCCGCCGATCCACCACGGTGGCGCAGCTTTCTGGTCCACTCCATGATCGAGGCCACCATGGCCCGGGACGTCTTGCTGATGACCCGGATCGAGAAGCCGGCCCTGCTGCGCCGCCTGTTTGAGCTCGGCTGTCGCTACTCCGGCCAGATCTTGTCCTACACCAAGATGCTCGGCCAGCTTCAGGACGCGGGCAACACGACGACCCTGGCCCACTACCTCGATCTGCTCGGCGGCGCGGGCATGCTCACGGGCTTGCAGAAGTACGCCGGCAAGGCCGTTCGCCAGCGGGGCTCGAGCCCGAAGTTGCAAGTGCTGAACACGGCGCTGATGACCGCGCAATCAGGGCTCTCGCCGGAAGAGGCCCGGGCCGACGGCGAGTTCCGCGGGCGGCTGGTCGAGTCCGCCGTGGGTGCCCATCTCGCCAATGCGGCGGCCGCAGGCGTCTGTGAGCTCTACTATTGGCGCGACCGCAGCCGCGAAGTGGACTTCGTGCTCCGAGCCGGCCGCGTCGTCGTTGCGATCGAGGTCAAGAGCGGTCGAGCCCCGGATTCCTTCCCCGGCCTGGCCGACTTCGCGGCGGCGTTCAAGCCAAAGCGCACGTTACTCGTGGGCGGGGATGGCATCGGGCTGGAAGAGTTCCTGACCAGGCCGGTGGAGCACTGGCTTTACGCCTGAGACAGAGGACCCGCGTTTTCCGCAACGCTGACGGAGAGGGACAGCATGACACTGAAGGTCTGCATTGCCGTGGCATCCTCTGGCTGGTCGCCGAGGGGAAGAAACACGTCATCTTTGTGGATCCCAAGGGCATTCGAACCTTGGGGCGAAGGACCCCCAGATCCAGTTTCACGAGACGATCAAGGAGGTCGAGCAGCGCCTCGGTGACGCGTCCATCCAATCAAATATCCGGTCGCACACTATGGGGAAGCTTTGGGGCATCGGAAGGATGAGATGGAGAGGAGGCCCATCTCGCAGGGCGCCCCGTGACAAACCGTCAGGCCTGATGCCCGGGGGGCCCCTGGGCGGTATCGATTCGGCGAAACCTCATACGTCGGATAGATTGTAACCACAGCAGCCAGGGTCTATCCCCGGGAGCCACCAATGTTAGACGTCCGTTACGCCCTCCGAAGCCTCACCCGCGCCCGCGGCTTCACCGCCGCCGTCGTCCTGACTTTAGGCCTCGGCATCGGCGCCAACACCGCCATCTTCAGCGTGGTCCGCGGCGTCTTGCTCAAGCCGCTCCCCCACCGCGACGGCGGCCGATTGGTCTTCCTCCGCCAGTCCACCGCTGGCGCTGGCGGTGAGAACATCGCCTTTTCGGTCCCTGAGATCGACGACTTCCGCACCGCCTCGAAGTCCCTGGCCGGCATCGCTGAATACTCCCCGCTCACCTTCACCGTGGTGGAGAAGGGCGAAGCGGTCCGAATCGATGTCGGCCTGGTGACCGGGAACTACTTCTCGGTGATGGGCCTCTCGCCGGTGATCGGCCGCGCCTTCGCCGCCGGCGACGACGGGCCCGGCGCCGCCCCCGTGATGATGCTAACCCATGACTACTGGATCCGGCGCTTCGGCGGTGACAGCGGAATCGTCGGCAAGTCGCTTCACGTGGGCGGGAAGGCGGTCCCGGTGGTGGGCGTGCTCCAGGCCGCGCCGGCGTTCCCGCAGCGGATGGATGCCCTCATGAACATGGTGAACAGCGAGCACCACGTGTCCGCCATGATGGTGACCGGCCGGACCCACCGGATGACCCAGATGATTGCCCGCCTGAGCCCTACCGCCACCGTCGAGCAGGCGCGCGGCGAGGTCAAGGACATCGTCACCCGGGTCCACGCCGACCATCCCGAGGCCTACGACGCGGGTTCCGGATACCAGGTCACCCTCACGCCCTTCCAGGAAGTCCTTGGCCAGAAGGCCAAGCTGACCCTCTGGCTCCTGATGGGCGCCGCGGCCTTCGTCCTGATCATCGCGTGCGCCAACGTCACCAACCTGACGCTGATCCGGGGGGTCCGGCGCGAGCATGAGCTGGTGGTCCGCGCCGCCCTCGGCGCCGGCACCACCCGCCTCCGCCAACTGCTGCTGACCGAGAATCTGATCCTGGCGCTGGCGGGCGGTGCGTTAGGCCTGGTGATCGCCTTTGGGGGCCTTGGCGCTCTGGTGGCCTTCACCCAGCGGATGAGCCCCCGGGCCGGCGAGATCCAAGTCGACGGCGTCGTCCTTGGGTTCACCCTGGGGCTCACCCTCGTGGTGGCCGTGCTGCTCTCGTACGCGCCCAAGCTCTCCCGCGAGGATGCCTTGAGCGCCACGCTCGCCGCGGGCGGCAGACGGACCACCGGCGGCGTTAGGCGTCAGCGGCTCCAGCAGACCCTGGTCGTGGCTCAGATCGCGGTGTCGGTGGTGCTCCTGACCGGGGCCGGCCTGCTGACCCGCACGATGCAGCGGCTCGCGGTCGTCGGCACCGGCCTGACCGGCGGCAATGTCCTGACCCTTGAGGTGCCCGCGGACTACAATCGGCCGCGGGCCGACAATGTCGCGCTCTACGAACGGATCCAGGCCCAGGTCGCTTCCCTGCCCGGGGTGACCGCCGTGGGACTCGGCTCCACCGTCCCGCTCCGCTCCGAGCAGTTTGCCTTGGACGTCAAGGCCGAGGGCCGGGCCGTGACGCCGGGCGAGCCGATGCCGCACGCCGAGGGCCGGACCGCAAGCCCGGAATACTTCCGGACCGCGGGCATTCCTCTGCTCAAGGGTAGGGAATTCACCACCACCGACCGGACTGGGAGCGCGCTGGTGGTCATCATCAACCAAACCCTCGCCAACCGGCTCTTTCCCGGCGTCGATCCGATCGGCCGCCGGGTGGCCTGGACCGGGGAGGTGCTCAAGTTCATTGGGATCTCGGGAGACTGGCGCACCGTGGTCGGCGTGGTTGGCGATACCAAGGACGGCGGGCTCGACGCCGGGCCGGTTCCGGTGCTCTTCGGGCCCTTTGCCCAGTCCGACGTGTTCAGCAGCAGTCTGGTGATCAAGACCGCGACCGACCCAGCCACGCTGGTGGGCCCGGCCACCAGGGCCGTGCGGGCCGCCGCCCCGGAGCAGCCCGTCGAGAAGGTCCTCACCCTCGATCAGATTCGCGACGAGAGCGTGGCGCCGAGGCGGCTGAACGCGCTGCTGGTGGCGGCGTTCGGACTCCTCGCCGTCCTGATCGCTGCCGTCGGAATTGCCGGGGTGTTGGCGTTCTCGGTCAGCGCCCGGACCAACGAGATCGGGATCCGGATGACGTTAGGCGCCGATGCCTCGAAGGTCCAGCGGATGATCTTGGGCGAGGGCGGCGTGTTGCTGGGCCTCGGACTGGTCCTCGGCGTGGGCGGGGCGGTGCTCTTGTCGGGGCTGATCCGCGGCTTGCTCTTCAACGTGGCGCCGAACGATCCGGTGACCCTCGCGGTGGTGGCGGTGGTGATGGCGGCCGTCGGGATCGCCGCCTGCTGGATTCCGGCGGCCCGGGCCGCTCGGATCGACCCCGGGATCGCGATCCGGGCCCAATAGCGGAGGAGGCCGAGATGCCCGTCGTGAGAATTGAACACGCGGTCCCGCACTTCGAGAAATGGAAAGAGGCGTTCGACCGCGATCCCGCCGACCGAAAGGGTTCCGGGGTTTCGGGCAAAGCAGTCATGCTGAACCCCCGCGGGCGGATTGCCGAGGTCGTCGAGGCCAGGGCTCTGTGAGCAAGGATGCTCCGTTTCGGCCCCTCCTCCTTGCCGGGTTCGTCGCCGTCGTGCTGATCATGGTCCGCCACCGAATCGCCGCCGCCTCGGGCGAGAAACTCGACCGCCGCCAGGAAGGCCTCTTTGTCCTCGTCACCCTGCGCCCGATCGGGGGCCTGTTCTGGCTTGCCGTCATCGGGTACCTGATCAACCCCGCCTCGATGGCTTGGTCGTCGCTGGCCCTTCCCCCGGGGCTGCGGTGGACCGGCGTCGGGATCTTCGCGATGGCCGTCGCCCTGCTTGCCTGGATGTTGCCGAGCCTCGGGACGAACCTGACCGATACCGTGGTCACCCGAATAACCCACACGCTGGTCACTCACGGGCCGTATCGTTGGGTCCGGCATCCGTTTTACGACGCGATGACGTTGCTGATCCTGGCCAGTTCTCTGATGGCGGCGAACTGGTTTTTCTTCGTCACCGGCAGCCTGGTCGTGCTCCTGATCGTGATCCGAACTCGCACCGAAGAAGCCCACCTGGTGGCCCGGTTTGGGGACGCTTATCGGAACTATTCCATGAGGACCGGACGTTTCCTGCCCAAGTGGAGCTCCGCACCGCCATCGTCCAGCCGCCCTGGACCTGCGACCTAATCCGAGCGATTGGCTAGTGGCGCGGTTCGTGAAGCTGGACGGGTAGCACCCGGCGAATGGCAGCGAAATCGGCGTCAGTAGTGAAAAGGCCCAAGTCGCGGCGCGAAGCCACGGCCCAGAGTAAGAAATTGGTATTCGATCCCTGGATGCCCTTGGCTCGGCACCGGTTGAACCCGTCCGCGGCTTCTTCAAAGTCGGCGGTCTCGAGCGTAAGATCGGGGAACGCCCGGTGACCGCCGATGCGGAGTGCTTCGTCGAGCAGTCGATCATCGATCGCAAGGTTGGTTGCCATGTGTAAAAAGCTACACATCACGGCTCTCGGCAGCAAGTTTCGCTGGAGGGTCAGTTGGTAGAACTTGGCGCGCCGGGTGGGGGACGGTACCCACCTCTCATTGTCGATTGTCAAGAGAAATATGGAGGGAAGGCGCCGAGTACCCGCCAGGCCAGGACCGCCACCACGAGCGCGCATCCGGCCGCCGCAATCAGGACCCCGTGGGTCCGGGCCACTCGCCCGGACCCGTCATGGACGGCTTCACGGCGGTCGACGGCGACCAGCCGGTGCCGGGCACGACCTACTTCTATCAGGTCGTGGCCGCTTACGAGGTCGACGGGACCACGGGAGCGGCGGCGCCGGTCGAGTTCACGATGCCTGCCCCCCTGATTGTGGCCCCCCCCGTGGCACGCATCCGGGCGACGGCCGGGGTCACGAGTCCACCTCCGACCCTGGCCCCCGCCGGCGCGGCCAGCCGGAGCCTGCTCGCCACCCCCACCGCGGTCAGGGGGATCACGGTCACCGGGACCATCGCCTCAGCGACCGTCACCTGGCAGCCGGTCAACGGCGCGGTGAGCTATACCGTCACCCGGTCAACGCCCACCAATCAGCCTCTCGCGCTCTTTCCCGGACTCACGACGACGACATGGACCGATCCGGGGCCACAGTCGCTCGGCTTCACCAGCGCCGGCGGGTACGGGTACCAGGTCGCGGCGCTTCTCGGGAATGGAACGACCGTGTCGGGACAAGCCAACTGGACCCGGCCCAATCCTACCTGTGCGGCCCCGCCGCCAAACACGCCAATGCTGGCCATTCTCACCCCAACGACCTTCCAACCGTCCGGCCCATTCCCGAACGGCGCGGTGCTCACGTGGGCGAAGCCTTACTATAAAGCCGGGCAAGCCGACGTCGTTGCGTATCTAATGGAGCGCAGCGTGTCGGGAACCAACGCCTGGACGGTTGCGGCGACGTCGTGTGGCGGGGCAATACCCATCGCCTTAGTCCAAGTCACTCCGACCAATTCCCCCTTACGCTTCATCGATGCCAGCGGCGGCATCGTCCCCAACACCACGTATGACTACCGGTTGACGGCGTTCGCCGCGAACGGAGAGACCGGAACCCGGACGACGACCTGGCTCGCGCCGAATCCGCCCCTGCTGCACTGGCTCCCGCCGACGATCGTGGGCAGTACCGTCACGCTGAACCTGAGGTACGAATCCCCCACCGCCAACGCACCCCCGGTGGCAACAAAACTCCAGTTCACCGGGCCGTCTGGATTGAACCAGACCAAGGTCGGACCCGTCTGCGCCGTCCAGTCAGGCTGTTCTGTCACGTTCGCCAGTGTGCCTACCGGGACGCACCCGTTCACGGTGACGGCCCAATGGTGGCACGGCATCCCCGCTGGCGGGGGGGTAACTCAGGCGACACTCGCTGGTTCGACGGTGGTCGCGACGACGACCTCCAGCACGACCATCACCGTCCCGTAGGCGCCGATCCGGCCCGCGTCGATCTGCGACTCGACCGTTGGCGGTTGAGTGCCCCGGTGCTGATGAAGAGCTGTTTTGACAATGGTGGTCCGGCCGGGTAGGATCCGCGACCTTACCAATGAAGACACCGATGGTGATTTCCAATGCGTTCCGCCGGATATCTCATGCCCTGGTCCGGTGGTTCGATACCGCCGCCGTGCCGGCGCCCGCCGGCGGGTCTCCGGCTCCGACCAAGCGGGTGGACTGGGTTCGGGTGGTGCCGTTCATCGCCATGCATGCCATGTGTCTCGGGGTCTTCTTCGTTGGGTGGCACCCCGGTGCCGTTGCGGTGGCGATCGGGCTCTATCTGGTCCGGATGTTCGCGATCACCGGGTTCTACCATCGCTACTTCTCCCACCGGACCTTCCGGACCAGCCGTCCGGTCCAGTTCCTGTTCGCGCTGCTGGGGTCGAGTGCCACCCAGCGTGGTCCCCTCTGGTGGGCGGCCCACCACCGGAAGCATCACCGGTACTCCGATACCGAACTCGACGTCCACTCGCCCCGCCAGCACGGTTTCTGGTGGAGTCACATGGGCTGGATCACCTCGGCGGAGAGCTTCGCGACCGACCTCCGCGAGGTCCGGGACTTCGCCCGCTATCCGGAGTTGCGGTGGCTCGATCGGTTCGACATCCTGGTGCCGGTTCTTCTCGCCACGACGCTCTTCCTGATCGGCGGCATGCCCTATCTGATCTGGGGCTACTTCGTGAGCACCGTGGCGTTGTTCCACGGCACCTCGCTGATCAATTCGCTTGCCCACCGACTCGGCAGCCGCCGGTACGAGACCGGTGACGACAGCCGGAACAGCTTGGTCCTCGCGCTAGTCACCCTGGGGGAAGGCTGGCATAACAACCACCACAAGTTCCCCGGCGCCGCGAGGCAGGGATTCTTCTGGTGGGAAATCGATATCACCTACTACGGTCTGGTGGTGCTCCAGTGGTTCCGCGTCATTCGGGATCTCCGGCCGGTGCCGGCGCGGGTGCTGAACGCGGCCTGATCCGCAGACGTCCGTGGCGAGCCGGCCCTGTCATTCCCCTGTCACGTGGTTCGGCTATGGTTGTCGGCGAGACGAAGATCGCAACCACCGTGTTGCTTCGACCGGGGATCACGCTTTGGCGACGGTGAGGGCCGACCCGCCCACTGAATAGGGAACGAATGGTCATCACCTTGCTGGTCGTTGCCCTGTTGCAGGGCCAACCCCCGAGTCAGTTGTCGCTCGACGAAGCCATACACCGGGGCATGGACGTGCGGGGCCGGACCGCCGAGGCGCGGGCGTTAGTCGCCGAGGCTCGAGCGGGGCGGCGGCTGGCCGGACAGATTCCCAATCCCAGCTTCTCGTACCAGCACACCGGGGGCACTCCTCGGCAACACGTCAGTTTCGACCAGCCGTTTTCGTGGCTGGTGACCCGGGGCGCCGATCGCGCCACGGCCGCGGCCGTGCTCCGCCGGGCCCGGGCCGATTCGGTGATCCTGATGGCCGGCGTGGCGGCCGAAATCCGTTCGACCTTCTTTGCGACGCTGGGCGCCCGGGAGGCCGAGCGGCTGGCGGTGGAGCAGGTGAAGGTGATCGATTCCCTCGCGGCGCTGGCCCGCCGGCGATTCGAGGCCGGGGACATCTCCCGGTACGAGTGGGAGCAGGCGGCCCAGGAAGCGCTCCGGGGCCGGATTCTCGTCTCGTTCGCCCGCGAGGCGACTCGGACCCAGGCAGCCGCCTTTACGCGGGCCACCGGGTCGGTCGATCCAGTGACACCGGCCGCAAGCCCCCTCGATCGCGGGCTCGACGGGGAACTCGGTCCCGCCTTACCGGTGGATAGCATTCCAGCCCTTGCCGCCGCGGTCGCCGATTCCGCGGCGCTCGCGTTTGCATCCCAGAGCGCCCGCCGCGCCCGGCTGCCGGTGCCTTCGCTCCAGGCCGGCGCCGATTGGGATGATCCGACGGTGCCGGGAAGACGGTTCAGCGTGGTCGGGTTCGCGGTACCCCTGCCCCTCTGGAATACCGGCGGCGCCGACGCCGCGCTGGCCCGGGCGCGGGCGGAACGAGGCGCGGCACTCGCCCGGGAAACTCGGCTCGAGGCGGCCCGGGCCGTGGCGGAAGCCCGAACCCGGCTCGAGGAGACCGCCCGCCGGGCCCGCTTCACCCGGGATTCGTTGGCGCCGGGTGCGAGCGCGCTGCGGGAGCGGGCGCTGATCGCCTACCGGCTCGGAGAAACTAGCATCCTGAGCGTGCTCGACGCCCTCCGGAGCGAACGCGAAGTCGTTCAGCAGCAGGTCGAGAGTCTCACGGCGTATCAGGCGGCGCTCGCCGCCTGGTATGCGCTCTTTGGGAGGTCGGAATGAATGGCGCGATCCGCTTCGGCGGCCTGATCGTCTTGGCCGCCGCCTGCGGCCGGAGAGCGGAGGACGCACCCGTGTCGCCCGACGTCGCGGTGCAGGTCGAGCCGGTCGTCCAGGGAACGGTGCGCCGGTACGTGACCGGCTACGGCATCGTGGAGTCCGAACCGGCGACCGCGAAACGCCCGGCCGCCGGGGCCGTGATCTCCCCGATTCAACCGGGGGTGCTCGCGTCAGTCGAGGTGGTCGAAGGCCAGCGGGTCGAGCGGGGCGCGGTGCTGTTTCGTCTCGAGAGCCGGCTGGCCGAAGTGGCGGTGAGGAAGGCGAAGCAAGAGGTCGAGTTTGCGGACCAGGCCTACCGGCGCCAGCAGGAATTGCTGCAATCGGAAGTGACCTCGCGGCGGGCGGTCCAGGAAGCCAAGCAGCGGCTCGACGCCGCCGCGGGCGATCTCGCCGCCGCGGAAACCGCGCTGGTCTATCTCCACATCGCGGCTCCGGTCGCCGGCACCGTGCTCCGGCTCACCGCCCGGGTTGGGCAGTCGGTCGATGCGGCCACGGTCCTGGCGTCGGTGGTCGATCTCAATCGACTGGTCGTGTCGGCCAGTGTGCCGAGCCACGAGGTGGCCGGCGTAAAGCCGGGTCAGCGCGTTTTTCTCGGCGCCGATACCGCGGCGGCCCGGGGCTCGGTGGTCCTCGTTGGACGCGACATCGATCCGGGCAACGACACCTACCGGGTGCTGGTGTCGGTCCCGGCGGGCTTGGGGCTGGCACCGGGCAGCTTCACCGAGATCCGGATTGTCGCCGAGGAGCACCGCAACGTATTCCTGGTGCCGATCCCGAGCCTGGTCACCACCGCCGGCGAGGGAACCTGGATCATGGTGGTCCGGGGCGACTCGGCGATCAAGGTTCCGGTCACGGCCGGCCTCCAGGATCGCGGGTTGGTTGAGGTCTCCGGCCCGGGCGTTGCCGAGGGAATCAAGGTCGTGACGGTCGAGGCCTACAGTTTGCCGGGCAACACCAAGATCCGGGTAGCGGGGCGCTGAGATGATCGGACGGTTCGCGACGCGCCACGCCCTCTCGATCGTCTTCATCTGTGGCTCGCTCTGTCTGGCCGGCATCTATGCCGCCTCAAGCCTGGCGTCCTCGGTCTTTCCCCAGACCAACTTTCCCCGGGTCGTGATCCTGGTCGACAACGGCGTCATGCCCGGGGACGAAATGATGGCAACGATCACCCGGCCGATCGAGGAGGCGCTGAAGGACATTCCCGGGGCGGTCAACGTGAAGTCGGCCACCGGCCGGGGCTCGGCGGAGATCAACGTCTTTTTTACTTGGAACGTCGATATGGTGCAGTCCGAGCTCTATGTCTTGAGCCGGCTGTCCCAGATTCGAAGCACCCTGCCGGCCACCGCGTCGACCCGGGTCCAGCGCCTAACGTTCGCCGCCTTCCCGATTCTCGGCGTCAGCCTCACCAGCGAGACCCGGGACATCACCGCGCTGTGGGAAACCGCTCGCTACGACCTCAAGCCCCGGTTTCTCCAGATTCCCGGGGTCGCCCGGGTCGATCTGGTCGGCGGGCGGGCTCCCGAATATCATGTCGTGGTCGACCCGCTCCGGCTGAGCGCCGCGGGCTTGAGCTTGGCCGAGGTGACCCGGGCGCTCGAGGAGAACAATCTGGTCGCCCCGGCCGGCCTGCACGAGGAAGATCACACCCTCTACCTGACCGTGGTCGATGGCCGATTTCATTCGATCGCCAACATCGAGGATTTCGTGGTTTCGTCCGCCTCAGGCCACCCGGTCCGGCTTCGCGACGTGGCCGCCGTCATCCGGGGACCCGAGCCGGTGTTCAATAAGGTTACCGCCGACGGTCGCGCCGCGGTGCTCCTCAATATTCGGAGCCAGCCGGACGGGAGCACTCTCGACATTGCCCGCGAGCTGCGCGCTCGGATCGCGACGCTCCGGGGCGAGCTGCCGCCCGATCTCAAGCTGGCCTTCTTCTACGATCAGTCGGAAATCGTCCGGGCCTCGGTCCAGAGTGTCTGGGAGGCGATTCTCTTCGGGCTGATTCTCTCGGTGGTCATCATCTACCTGTTTCTGAGGAGCTGGAGCACGACCCTGGTGGCCACCCTGGTCATTCCGGTGACGGTGTTGATCACCCTGGTGTCGATGAAGCTCATGGGGCTCACCTTCAATCTGATGACGCTGGGCGGGATCGCCGCCGCGATCGGGTTGGTTATCGACGACGCGATCGTCGTAGTGGAAGCGATCCACACCCGGCTGGCCGAGGGCCGGTCCCACGCCGATGCGGTCGTGACCGGCCTGGCCGACATTTTTCGTCCGTTGGTCGCGTCGACGCTGACCCCGGTCGTGGTGTTCATCCCGTTGGCGTTCCTGAGCGGGATCACCGGCGTCTTCTTCCGGGCGCTGGCGCTGACGATGGTGGTCTCGCTGCTCACCTCGCTGGCGCTGGCCGTGACCCTGACGCCGTCGCTCGCGGCCTGGTTGATTCGGGACCGGGCCAAGCGGGGCGACGGGCCAGTGTTAGGCTGGATGATCGCCCGGTATGAGGCCGCCGTGCGTCCGGCGCTTCGGCGTCCGTGGCTCACCATGGGGGCCTGCGCGGTGGTGCTGGCCGCGGGGGTCGGTCTCTACGGGAGGCTCGAGAGCGAGTTCCTGCCCGCCATGGAGGAGGGCGGCTTCGTGATCGACTACTTCACGCCCCCAGGAACCAGCTTGACCGAAACCGACCGGCAACTCCTGCAGGCGGAGGCCATCATTCGATCGGTCCCGGAGGTGGAGAGCTACTCCCGCCGCACCGGGGCCCGGCTCGCGCTGGCCATTGCGGAACCCAACACCGGCGATTTCCTCGTCAAGCTGCGGACTGACCGGCGGCGTCCGACCGAGGCGGTCATCAGCGAGCTCCGCCGCAAGTTCAACACCGAACTCCCCGGCCTCAACTGGGATTTTCCCGGCATCCTCGGCGACTTGATCGGCGACCTGATGTGGGCGCCGAAGCCGATCGAGATCAAACTCTACTCGACCGATCAGGCGTGGCTCAAGCGGAAGGCCCCGGAGGTGGCGGCGCAGCTGGAAAAGATCCCGGGTGTGGTGGACGTCTTCAACGGCTTGGTCTACACCGGGCCGACCCTGTCGCTCCGGGCCCGGGGGGCGGATGCCCGCCGGTTCGGCTTCACCGCCGCCGACATCGCGGCCGCCGTCAACACCGCGATGCTGGGCCGGGTGGCGTCATCGGTGCTGGAAGGGGACCGGGTCGTGGAAATTCGGGTCAAGGTCGATTCGACCCGCCTCACGACCCTCACGCGGATTGGCGAACTCCCGCTTCGGACCCCGGCGGGGGCGCTGGTGAAACTCTCCCAGGTCGTGGATGTCGTCGAAGAACCGGGCCAGCTCGAACTTCGGCGCGAGGACAGCCGGCAAGACGTTGCCGTCGAGGCCCGCCTGGAAGGTCGTGACTTGGGGGGCGCCATCGCGGAAATTCGCCGGGTTTTGGACGCCGATGCCTCGATTCCGTCCGCCGCGATCGAGTACGGCGGCCTCTACCAGCAGCAACGCGAGTCGTTCCGGAATCTGGTCTCGGTGTTGGCGATGGCGGTGGCGCTGGTCTTCACGGTGTTGCTGCTTGAGTTCGGCTCGTTCTACGAGCCGGTCGCGATTGTCTTCGGGGCCATCCTCTCCCTCTTTGGAACCGTCCTGGCGCTCTGGGTAACGGGGACGTCTTTCAATGTGGTCTCGTTTCTCGGTGCGATCATCGGGATCGGGATCGTAGCCAAAAACGGGATCCTGATGCTGGATTACGTCCGGCACCTGCGCGAGGAAGGGGTGGACCTGGCCGAGGGTCTGATCCGGTCCGGCCGGCGCCGGCTTCGGCCGGTGCTGATGACCTCGATGGCCGCGGCCCTCGGCATGTTACCTCTGGCCTATGGGATTGGCTCGGGCGCCGACATGCTCCGGCCGCTGGCGATTGCGGTCATCGGGGCCTTGGCGATCTCGGTCCTCCTGTCCCTGGTGGCGACCCCAACCCTGTACTTCCTGATGCTTCGCGGGTCGAAGCCCCGTTGAGGGGTGAACGCCGATGCCGGCAGTCGTGTTCTCCAACGTCTCCGTCGCCTACGGACCAACGCCGGTCCTCCGGAACGTGTCGCTCGACCTGCCCGCTCGGCAGACCCATGTGGTGCTGGGCCCGAGCGGGTCCGGCAAATCGACCCTCCTCAAGTGTCTGACCGGCCTGCTGATCCCGGCGGAGGGCTCGGTCACCGTATTCGGCCGGGGGGTGGTGTCGGCCACCCTGCCTGCCCAGCGGATGGCGAACCGAGAAGCGGGTCTGATGATTCAGGATGGTGGGCTCTTTCCCCACCTCACGGTGGCGGACAACGTCACGCTGCCGGCGCGGCTTTCCGGGTGGCCCGATCGCCGGATCGCTGCCCGGCTCGACGAGTTGGAGACGTTCGTGGGTTTGGCAGGCGATCTCCGCCTCCGGTTCCCCCGAGCGTTGAGTGGCGGTCAGCGACAGCGGGTCGCGATCGCCCGGGCTCTGTTTCTCGATCCGCCGCTTCTCTTGCTGGACGAGCCATTGTCCGCGCTCGACCCGATGATCCGCACCGAACTGCAGGACCAGCTCAAGGAGATTTTTGAGGCGGTTGGCAAGACCGTGGTGATGGTCACCCATGACATTCCTGAGGCCCTGCACTTCGCCGACACCATTGCCCTCCTCGAGAACGGCACCCTGGTTCAGCACGGCCCGCCGGATCAGATTCTCCGCCGACCCGCCTCGGACTGGGCGAGGCTTTTCATCCGGGCATCGGTGCCCCGGTGGCGCGAGTTGGCGCGGTCGCTCCAGGCGCTCGGAGAGACACCGTGAAAGGCCGGTCCCACCCGGCCATCGTTCTGGGGATCGCGATCCTGACCGGTTGCGGGTCGGAGCCGGTCGGGCCGACGATTCGGGTGGGATCGTTGCGAGATGTCGAAGGCAATCTCCTCGGCGAGCTGTTCGCCCAAGTGATCGAGGCGGCCGGGGAGGCCCGGGTCGAGCGGCGGCTCGGCCTCGGTGGCACCGGCATTGTCCTCGGCGCCCTCGATGCCGGCGAGGTCGACGTCATTCCCCTGTATTCGGGGACCCTCGCCGAAGTGGTGCTCCGGGCACCTGGCCTCACCGATGTCGCCACGATTTTGAAGCGGACCCGGGACCACGGCTATGACGTGGGAACGCCGCTCGGTTTCAACAACACGTACGGCATCGGGGTTCGCCGGGCGGTGGCCGACCGATATGGCCTCAGGCGGGTGTCCGATCTGCGCGGCAAGCCGTGGCGGGGCGGAGTGACGCCCGAATTCCACGAGGCGGCGACCGGTCTCTCGGGAATGGTCAAGGCCTACGGACTGACGCTTGGCGCCACCCGGACCATGGAACACGCGTTGTCCTACGTGGCGCTCGCGTCGGGAGAGGTGGACTTCGTCGACGTCTACACGACTGACGCGGCGATCCGGCAGCAGGATCTGATCGTCCTCGAGGACGACCTCGGAGTCTTCGCGCGCTACGAGGGACTCGCCCTGGCTCGGCCGGGCTTTGCGAAGCGGTTTCCTCGTTCGTGGGCCGCGCTCGAGAGCCTGGGCTGGCGGTTTTCGGACCCGACCATGACCCGGCTCAACAGTCAGTTCGAGATCGACCGTCGGGATCCGGCCGCGGTCGCCGCCGGGTTTCTCGCTTCGCTGCCGAACCGGGTGGGGCGCCCTCTGCCCGCCGCGCCGCAGGCCGCGCGGTGGCGGGTCTGGCGGCGCCTGACGCTGGAGCATGGATTCCTGGTCGGCATTTCCCTGGCAGCCGCACTCCTGTTCGGAGTGCCGCTCGGGGTGTGGGCCGGTCACCGGCCCCGGGTGGCTCGGTGGGTGTTGTCGCTGGTCGGCGTGGTCCAAACGATTCCCGGGGTCGCTCTCCTCTGCTTCTTCATCCCGGTTCTCGGCATTGGCTGGAAGCCGGCGGTCTACGCGTTGGCACTCTATGCTTTGCTGCCGGTCGTCCAAGGCGCCATTACCGGATTGCAGCAGATCGACCGAAGCCTGGGGGACGTGGCCGCGGTGCTCGGGATGACTCGATGGCAGCGACGGCGTTTGGTGGAGTTTCCGCTTGCCGCGCCCGCGCTCCTGGCCGGAATCCGAGTGGCGGCCGTCACCAACGTCGGCACCGCGGCGCTGGCGGCACTGGTTGGGGCGGGCGGATTTGGGACCCTGATCGTGACCGGGTTGGCCCTGAACGACTGGCGGGTGGTCATGCAGGGTGCCTTGCCGTCTGCCGCCCTCGCGATGCTGCTGCATGCCGGATTTTCCGCCCTTGAGTCGCGGCTGGCGCGGTGGCGGTAGCGCTCCGTCCACCGAGCACCGCGCCGTCTCACCAATCACCGGCGTCGGGCCCATGATCTACTGGTTGCCGTTCCTCAATGCGGGGGTGTTTCCGCTCGGCCTCGTCGTCGCGCCGGTGGTTGAGCCGCTCGAATCCGCCCGAGGGGCGACACACCCGTTATTTTCCCATGATCCTGACCTTGAATATTCGGTCATAGCGACCGATATTTCAAGGCATGACTACCGAACGACCCATCCACCGAGCGGCGATCGAGCGGCTGCTCCGGCAGTTTCCGGTCGTCGGCGTCATCGGCGCCCGCCAGGTCGGCAAGACCACGCTGGCTCGCCAGATCGCCGATCGGTGGCGGGGTCCAGCCGCCCATTTTGACCTGGAAGACGCCCGGGATCTTGCCCGGCTTGCCGAGCCGGCTCTTGCCCTCGGGAGCCTCCAGGGCTTGGTCGTGCTGGACGAAATCCACCGGCGCCCCGAGTTATTCCCGTTGCTTCGGGTCCTCGCGGACCGGCCTCGCGTCAAGACCCGGTTTCTGGTCCTCGGCAGCGCCACACCCGAGTTGCTGAGGCAAAGCTCCGAAACGCTGGCCGGTCGGATCGGCTATTACGAGCTTCCCGGCCTGTCACTCCAGGAGGTGGGGGCCGAGGCGCTCGACCGGCTCTGGCTCCGGGGCGGTTTTCCCCGGGCCTATCTGGCCCGCAGCGCCGCCGAGAGCACCGCCTGGCGCACCAACTTCATCCGTACCTTCCTGGAACGAGACCTGCCCGGTTTCGGCGTCCGAACGAGCCCCACCACCATGGGGCGGTTCTGGTCGATGCTGGCCCATTACCATGGCCAGGTTCTCAACGGCTCGGAGCTCGGGCGCGCGCTGGGGGTGGCCGACACGACGGTGCGCCACTATCTCGACGTCCTCTGCGACACGTTCGTCGTCCGACAACTCACCCCGTGGCACGCCAACATCGGGAAGCGGCAGATCAAGGCGCCCAAAGTCTACGTGGCCGACAGCGGCCTGCTCCACACCCTCCTGGGGCTGTCGTCCCGGAACGACGTGGACCGGCATCCGAAACTTGGCGCCTCCTGGGAGGGCTTTATTCTGGAATCGTTGATCGGCCATCTCGGGATCGATCGCCGTGAGCTCTTCTTCTGGGGGACCCATGCGGGCGCGGAGTTGGACTTGCTTCGAGTGCACCGGGGGCGCCGGCGGGGTTTCGAGATCAAGCGGACCAGTACGCCCAAGGTGACGCCATCGATGCGCACCGCTGTCGAGGACCTCAAGCTCGACCGACTCGACGTGATCCACGCCGGCGATCACACCTTTCCGCTCGGGCCCAAGATTCGGGCGGTGGCGGCGGGCCGCCTCCTCATCGATCTGGAACCGTGACACCGTGCGGGCTAGGTTGCGTCCGTACCTCAGGAGCTAAAACATGATCCCAAGGTTGCCGTTCCCGCTTGTGTTGGTCGCCGCGGTGTTCACGGGGCCAACCGATGCGGCCCGGGCCCAGGCGCGTTCTGATTCAGCGTATCAGGTGGTTGCCACCCGGAACGTGATGGTGGTTGCCCGCGACGGCATGCGCCTGGCGACCGACGTCTACGCGCCGGGACGCAACGGAGTGGTGTCAGGCCGTTTTCCCGCCATCGTCGAACGGACCCCATACAACAAGGTCAGCGGGGCCGAGTCGCAGGTGGAGTACTTCGTACCACGGGGTTATGTGGTGGTCCGCCAGGACATCCGCGGGCGCTTTGCCTCCGAGGGCAAGTGGCGGCCGTTGCGGGACGACGGGCCCGACGGGGCCGACCTGCTGGCCTGGATCGCGGCCCAGCCGTGGTCCAATGGCAAGGTGGGCACCGTGGGGACGTCGTACAGCGGCGCCACCCAGCATGCCATTGCCATCACCAACGCGCCCAGCCTGGCCGCGATGGTGCCGGTCGACGCGATGAGCAATGCCGGCTACTACGGGATCCGCCACCACGGTGCGTTCGAGTTGCGCTGGCTCAACTGGATCATGACGTTAGGCAACGCCACCGGCACCCGGGCGGCCGCTGACGGGCTCTCGGCCAGCCAGAACGGCGTCGCGGCCGCGGCGCGTGCCGCCGCGACCCCCGCGGCCTCCGGCGCGCTCCAGGAACTCGGGACCATGGTCCGTGAGTACGCGTCGGCCCTGCCCCTCCGGCCCGGCACTACCCCGCTCAAGTTTGCGCCCGAGTACGAGTCGTGGCTGGTGGAGGCGATGCGCCACGGGGACAACGACAGCTTCTGGCGCGACATGGGCGCCGGGGTGGTCGATCATCTGAAGGAGTACCAGGACGTCCCGGCCCATCACTTCACCGGGTGGTACGACTCGTGGGGCACCCAGGTGGCCAACATGAACTACGTCGAGCTGTCGCGAGCCAAGAAGAGCCTCCAGCGCCTGACGATCGGCCCGTGGACCCACGGCGGGCAGGGGCTGAGTTTCGCTGGGATTGCCGAATTTGGCCCGGAGGCTGCGCTCGACATGAACGCCCTTCGCATGCGCTGGTTCGATCGCTGGTTGCTGGGGATCGACAATGGGGTGGACCGCGAGCCGCCGGTCCGGGTCTTCGTCATGGGAGGGGGGGATGGTCGCAAGACCCCGGACGGCCGCCTTTTCGTCGGCGGACGGTGGCGCGAGGAGCGCGAGTGGCCGCTGGCCCGCACCGCCTACACACCCTACTACCTGCACTCCGATGGCGTTTTGTCCCCTGAGCTGCCCAAGGCGGCGGCGCCGACCTCCTACGCCTTCGACCCGCGCCATCCGGTGCCCACGATCGGGGGCAACGTCTCGTCGGAGGGCATTCTGATGCCGCGCGGCGCCCAGGATCAACGTTGCTCGAGCGCGCACTGGCTCTGCCAGGACGCCCTTCCGCTCTCGGCCCGACAGGACGTGCTGGTGTTTCAGACGGCGCCCCTGGAGCGTGACATCGAAGTCACCGGCCGCTTGGTCGTGAAGCTCTGGGCCGGCTCCGACGCGAAGGACACCGACTTCACCGTCAAACTGGTCGACGTCTACCCGCCGAACGCCGACTATCCGGCGGGGGTGGACCTCAATGTTGCCGACGGCATCGTCCGGGCCCGGTACCGCACCTCGCTCACCCGGCCCACGCTCCTCACCGGCAGCGATCCGCGCGAATACACCATCGAGATGTACCCCACCTCGCTGGTGTTCGCCCGCGGCCACCGCCTCCGCCTCGACGTGTCGAGCAGCAACTTCCCACGCTTCGACGTCAATCCCAACACCGGCGAACCCCTCGGAAGGCAACGGAGCCGGCGGATCGCGCAGAACAGCGTGTACCACGACCCAATCCATCTTTCCCGGATCCTACTGCCCATCATCCCCAAGCCCTGACCCGCCCTCGCCGAGCGCCGAGCCCCGAGTGCCGAGCCCCGAGTGCCGAGCGCCGAGAATCCCCCTTGCCTCCGCGGTCTCGTTATTGCATGTTTATGCATTATGCAGAATCCGACTCTCGCCCTCGCCTTCTCCGGGGGCCTCGATACCAGCTACTGCGTGCCCCGGCTCACCGACCAGGGCTTTGCCGTCCACACCGTCTACGTCAACACCGGCGGCGCCGGCCCTGACGAACGGGCCCAGATCCGCCGCCAGGCCATGGCGGTCGGAGCCGTCGAGCACCACGAAATTGATGCCCGCCAAGCCGTCTTCGAACGGTTCGTCCGCTATCTGATCCAGGGCAACGTGCTTCGGGGCGAGGTCTACCCGCTGAGCGTGGCCGCGGAACGAACCCAGCAAGCTATCTCGGTCGTCGAGGTCGCCCGCCGGATTGGGGCCGGCTCGGTGGCCCACGGGTCGACCGGGGCCGGCAACGATCAGGTCCGCTTCGACATCGCGCTCCGGGTCTTGGCCCCGGAACTCGCCATCGTGACTCCGATCCGGGACGAAGGTCTCTCGCGCGACGCCGCGATCGCCTACCTCGAGGCCCGGAAGCTTCCGGTGCCGCCGAAGGCTGGCGCGTTCAGCATCAACAAGGGCCTCTGGGGCACCACCTGGGGCGGCGGTTGGACCCACGACACCTGGGCCGCGCCCCCGGCCGAGCTCCTCGATCCGCCCGCCGATGCCCCCGCCCCCAAGGATCTGGTCGTGGGCTGGGAGCAGGGCGTTCCGGTCAGTCTCGACGGCACCAAGCTGGCCCCCGCCGACCTGATTGCCACGATCAGCCGGGCGGCGGAGTCCTACGGGATCGGCCACAACATCCATGTCGGCGAAACGGCCCTTGGCATCAAGGGCCGGATCGGCTTCGAAGCCGGCGCCGCCATCATCCTGATCACCGCCCATCGCGATCTCGAGAAGCTGGTCCTCACCAAGTGGCAGAGCTACTGGAAGGACCACCTGTCCCGCTTCTATGGCGACCGGCTCCATGAAGGCCTCTACTTCGATCCGGCCCTCCGGGACATCGAGGCCCTGATCACCAGTTCGCAGCAGCGGGTCACCGGCGACACCAGGGTTCGGCTCGCCCCGGGCCGCTTCATGGTCACCGGAACCCGGAGTCCTTTCTCGTTGATGGACCGATCGGTCGCCACCTACGGCGAAGAAAACCGGCTCTGGACCGGCGACGAAGCCCGGGCCTTTGCCCGGATCGGTGCGATTCCCTCATTGCTCGCGGCCAAGGTTGCCGCGAAAGGCGGCTGACGTGGTCCGCACGACGCGGGTGCGGCTCGACCGGATCGCCTCCTCGACTAAGAACGCTCGGCTTGCCCCCGACGTGATTCTCGGCGACGACATCCTGGCCGAGGAGGGACGGATCGTCGCGGTCCGCATTCTGACCGACAAGTCGAGCTATAACACGGTCGAAGATCCGAGCGGGCGGATGATGGCGCTCCGGGCCGGCGATGTCCTGGCCGGAACGTTAGGCTCGCGCCGGGCACTCCGGGGCTACGCCGGCGAAGTGCCCGCCTCCGTGGCCGTCGGCGACACCATCGAGGTCCTCAACTTGGGCGGCATTCTTGGCCGCTGTACCTCGATCAATCCCGACATCGGGCCGCCGTTCAAGGCTGAGGTCCTGGGCGCCGTTCTGACCTTCCCGGAGCTGGGCGACCGAATCGGCCGGCCGGCCACGATCAAGGACGGCGCGATTCCGGCGGCCGACGTGCTCAGTTCCGATACCCCGATCGTGTTCGTCGCGGGTACCTGCATGAACGCCGGGAAGACGGTGGCGGCGACCGAGCTGGTCCGGGGGTTGTCGCGCCGGGGGCTCAAGGTCGGCGCGGCCAAGCTGACGGGCGTGTCGTTGATGCGCGACACGCTCTCGATGCTCGACGCGGGGGCGGTGGCGGCCCTCACCTTCAACGATGCCGGGATCGCGAGCACCCATCCGGGGCAGACGGTCGGGGTCGCCAAGGGCTTGCTCAACCGGCTCGGCAGCCGCCAGGCCGGGTCGCCCGATGTGATCGTGGCCGAGCTGGGCGACGGAATTCTCGGCGAGTACGGCGTCCAGGACATTCTCCTCGACGCCCAGTTGATGAGCGTGGCGGCGGCCCACGTGATGGCCGCCCCCGATCCGGTGGCCTGCTGGGGGGCGCTCGAACTGTTCCGCGACCGGTTCAAGCTACCGATCGCGGTGTTCACCGGGCCGGCCACCGACAATCAGGTTGGGCGCGACTTCATTGAAGGCACCCTTGGCTTGCCCTCGCACAACGCCCTTCGGGACGCCGCCGGCTTGGTCGACCGGATCGAGCCGCTGGTTCGAGCGGCCATGGCGGCCGCCGTTCCAGCCGCGGCGGGCTAATGCGGGTCGCGGTCATCGGGGCGGCGGGCTATGTCGGCGGCGAGTTGCTCCGGCTCCTGTTCCAGCACCCGGACATATCCGACGTCCTGGCCACCAGCCGAAGTCAGGCGGGCAGGCCGTTAGGCGCCGCCCATCCGGCCCTGGCGTACCGGGCCGAGGCCCGGTTCTCCGGAGCCACGCCCGCGGAAGCGGCCCGAGGCATGGATGTAGTCTTCCTGGCCCTCGAACACGGCGAGTCCTCGAAGCTGATGGGCGACATTGTCGGTCAGGGGGCGGGGCTGATCATCGACTTGGCGGCTGATTTCCGGATTCGCGATGGCCGGCTCTACGCGGCGTACTACGGCGCTCACCCCGCGCCGGGGTTGGTCCATCGGTTCCAGTACGGCCTGGCTGACGTGCGGGGTCGTGAGCTGAGGGGGGCCACGGCGATCGCGGCTCCGGGATGCTTTGCCACGGCATCGCAGTTGGCGCTCTACGTCCTCCGCGCGGCTCCGCTGGTGGGCGAGCCCGTGATCTATGGGATCACCGGTTCGAGCGGGGCGGGCGTTCATCCCAAGCCAACCACCCATCATCCGGCCCGGGCCCATAACGTGTTCGCCTACTCGGTCCTGGGCCACCGGCACGAGGCCGAGATGGCCGAGCAATGGCGGGCGTGGACCGGCCGGCCGGAGGCAACGCCGCGGCTCCTGTCGCACTCGGGGCCGTTCGTCCGGGGTATTTACGCCACCGTGCACGCCCATTTGCGGGAGCCGGTCGGCGCGGCGGTTGTCGCCGGGGCCGCGGCGGCATTCGCGGGCCGGCCGTTTGTCCGGGTGCTCGATGCGCCGCCGCAATTGACCCATGTGGTCGGCACCAACGACGCGCTGATTCACGCCGCCACCACCGCGGATGGCCGCGAAGTGGCGGTGACCGTGGCGATCGACAACTTGGTCAAAGGCGCCGGCGGCCAAGCGGTGCAGGCGATGAATTTGGCGCTCGGTCTCCCGGAAACGGCTGGCCTCCGGGTGGCGGCCCCGTTTCCGATCTAATGCCCACGATGAGGAACGAAAGATGACGGTAGCAACGACCGGGGCCTTGCTCCCCGTCTATGCCCAGTTTCCCCTCCGGGCCGTATCCGGGCAGGGGTCGTGGATCGTGGACGACCAGGGCCAGAAGTGGCTCGACGCCTATGGTGGCCATGCGGTCGCGGCAACCGGCCACTCCCACCCCGAGGTGGTCCGGGCCATTTCGGAGCAGGCGGCCAAGCTGATCTTCTACTCTACGGTAATTCCCCATGCCGGCCGGGAAACGCTGGCCGAGGTGATTGCGTCGCTCTGTCCCGACCCGCTGGCCAAGGTGTTCTTTTGCAACAGCGGAGCGGAGGCCAACGAGAACGCTTTGGTGCTGGCCCGCAAAGTGACCGGCCGTCAGCGGATCGTCTCGGTGGCCGGTGGGTGGCATGGGCGCACGGTGGCCACGCTCGCGGTGACCGACGGGGCCAAGTATGAGGACGGGGCGCGACGAGCCGGGATTCCGTTGTCCTTCAAAGTGGCGTTCAACGACGTCACCGCCATGAGCGCCGCGGTCGACGAGTCGGTCGCGGCCGTTATCGTGGAGCCGGTCCAGGGCATGGCGGGTGCCCGCGATTGCTCGCCGGATTTCCTCCGAGCGGCCCGGATCGCGTGCGACCGGGAGGGCGCCGTCCTGATCTTCGACGAAATCCAGTGCGGAGTCGGGCGCTGCGGCGCGTTTACCGCCGCCGAGGCGTACGAAGTGATTCCCGATATTCTGACGCTGGCCAAGGGGCTCGCGGCCGGTCTGCCGATCGGCGCTATGGTCGCCACGAACGCCATCACGGCAGGTCTCAAGATCGGCGATCTGGGAAGCACCTTCGGCGGCGGCCCGGTGCCGTGCGCCGCGGCGCTTGCCAATCTCGAAGTAATCCGCCGGGACCGGTTGGTGGAGAATGCCGTGATGGTGGGCGACCACATCCGCCGCGCGGCAGGTCGGATTCCCGCGGTCACCGACATTTCCGGCCGAGGGTTACTGATCGGTCTCACGCTCGACCGGCCGGCGGCCGGGGTGCAGCGGGCGTTGTTCGAGTCGCGGGTCCTGACCGGTACCGCTGGCGATCCAAACATCCTCCGGCTGATGCCGCCGCTGTCCTTTTCTCGCACCGAAGCGAACCTTCTGATCGACGCCTTGCGTCGGGTCCTCTCATGAGAAAACGTGATTTCCTGGCCACCGAGGATCTCGGCGCCGACGGCTTCAAGGCCATGCTTGATCTGGCCGCGCGGGTCAAGCGTGGTGAGGTGCCAGGTGGCCTCGAAGGCAAGATCATGGCCGCCGCGTTCTTGGACCCGAGTCTCCGCACCCGGGCCAGTTTCGAGTCGGCCATGTTCATGCACGGCGGGCATATGATCGTGCTGGAACCGGGGCGGGGCAGCTGGAGCCTCGAAACCGAGCAGGGCGCCGTCATGGAAGGCACCGCCGTCGAGCACTTGATCGAGACCTCCCGGGTCCTGGGTCGGTACGCGGATGTGATCGGGGTTCGGGTCTTTCCCCGCGGCACCGAGTGGGTCCGGGAGCGCCAGGACCGGATCATCAAGGATTTCGCCGCGTACAGCGAGAAGTCGGTGATCAATCTCGAATCGGCTCGCCGGCATCCCTGCCAGGGTCTGGCCGACGCGCTGACCCTGAAAGAAAAACTCGGCGATCCCAAGGGCAAGAAGTTCGTGATGAGCTGGGCCTGGCACCCGAAGGCGCTGCCCACGGCGGTGCCGGCCAGCGCGGCCATTGCCGCGGCGCAGTTAGGCATGGACGTGGTCATCGCCCGGCCCCAGGGGTTCGACCTTGACGCCGAGGACATGGCGACGATCTATCAGCAGGCGGCGGCTGCGGGGGGCCGAGTCACGCTCGCGCAGTCCCAAACGGATGCCATGGTCGGGGCCGATGCGGTCTATGTGAAGTCCTGGGGCTCGCTCCAGCACTACGGCAAGCCAGAGGAGGAGAAGGAGTTCCGGGCCGGGCTTCGGGGCTGGAAGATGACCACCGATTTGCTTCGGGCCACCAAGGCGGGCAGAGGGATCGTGATGCATTGTCTCCCGGTGCGGCGGAACGTCGAAATCGACGATGCGGTCCTCGACGGCCCCTGCTCGGTGGTAATCGACGAAGCGGAGAACCGGCTCCATGTTCAGCGGGCGCTGCTCCTTGAGCTGATTGGAAAGAAATAATGTCGCCTCATGACGTGACCCGGCCTTTGGCGGGGTTGAAGGGTGCGCTCCGGTACGTTCGGGCCTATCGAGACCATGTGTTCGTGGTCAAGGTTGGCGGTGACGTCGTGGCCGACGGGCATGGACTCGACCAGGTGTCGGCCCAGCTGGGGCTCCTCCACAGCCTCGGCATCCGGATCGTCATCGTCCACGGCGGCGGTCCCCAGGCCACGGCGCTGAGCCGCCGCCTCGGGCACGAGCCCGAGATCGTGGCCGGGCGCCGGGTCACCGACGATGCGGCCCTCGAAGTGGTCAAAATGGTATTTGCCGGAACGGCCAACCTCGATTTGCTCTGCGCCCTTCGGCGGCACGGGGTGCAGGCGGTGGGCTTGAGCGGCGTCGATGCCGACCTGCTGTCGGCCACCAAGCGGCCGCCGGTGACGGTCACGGACGATGCCGGGGTGACCCGGGTGGTCGATTACGGGCACGTCGGCGAGATCGAGCACGTCGACGGCCGGGTGTTGACGACGCTCCTCGATCAGCGGTTCGTGCCGGTGATCTGTTCCTTGGCCGGCGACCGGGACGGTCACGTGTTCAACGTCAATGCCGACACCGTGGCCGAACGGATCGCGGTCGATCTCAAGGCTCAGAAACTGATCTTCCTGACCGGGGTGGCCGGTGTGCTTCGCGATCGCAACGATCCCTCCTCGCTCGTCACGTTCGCCGATCCCGACGATCTGGCCCAGTTGATGGAAGCCGGTGCCCTCGCCGGCGGCATGCGGCCCAAGGTCGAGGCCTGCATCCGGGCGGCGACCAGCGGGGTCGAGCGGACCCACATCATTGACGGCCGGGCCACCGACTCGCTGTTGCAGGAAGTGTTCACCGGATCTGGAACCGGGACGATGATCGTGGGCAAGAAAGAAAAGGCGACCTACGTCGGGGCTGAACTTGCGGAATGAAGTCGAGCTCCTGAAGGCGTTGGTGGCGTGCCCCTCAATCAGCGGCACCGAGGACGCGATTGCCCGGCTGGTCGAACAGGTCGCCGCGGGGTTCGGGCTTGACGTGGTACGCGACGATACCGGGGTCAAGATATCGGTCGATACCGGCCGGCCGGGCCGGACGTTGGCGTTCCTTTCCCATCTCGATGTCGTGCCGCCGGGCGACGGCTGGACTCGCGATCCCTTTACCCCGGTGGTCGAGGGTGACCTGCTCTACGGCCGGGGCTCCGGCGACGCCAAGGCGTCGGTGGCCTCGATGCTGCTGGCCGCGCTCGACTTTGCCGAACAGCGAGGGAATTCGGTTGGCGGCTCGCTGTTGGTGGTGTTCGGTCTGGGCGAAGAAACGAAACACACGACGATGGGCCGGGCGGTCGCCACCTTGCCTCCGATCACCGCGGCGGTCGTTGGGGAGCCGACCAATCTCGACGTAGCGATTGCCCAGCGGGGCCTGATGATGGTCGACCTGGTGGCGCGCGGCGACCAGCGGCACGCGGGTTACGCCTCCGAGGGCAATTGTGCCAATGCCATTACCCGGTTGGCGGCCGACCTGGTCCGGCTGCCGTCGCTGCTTCAGGATCGCATCCATCCGGTGTTAGGCACGACGACGGTGACGGCCACCATGATCGAAGCGGGGGTCAGCCGGAACGTCACCCCGCCGACGGCCAAGGCCGTGCTCGACATCCGGAGCACGCCCTCCTGGGAGCATGCGGAGATCGGGGCGACCCTCAAGGCCGCGCTCACGTGCGATGTCGTGGTCACCTCCGAGCGGCTGGTTCCCTGTGAAACCCCGGCCGGCTCCAGGGTGCTGGCCGCGGCGCGCCGGGTGGCGCCAGGCATCGGCACCTTCGGCAGCCCGACCTGCTCCGATTGGGTCTTCGTTCGAACCCTCGATGCGATCAAATGTGGCCCGGGCACCAGCCGCCGGTCGCACACGGCCGATGAATGGGTCGATCTTCCCGAAGTGACGGCGGCGCGCCGGTTTTACCGGGCGCTGGCCGAGGAGTATCTCCGATGAAGACGCTGTGGTCGCAGAGCACGGCCCCCGACGAGGCGATGCTGGCCTACACCGTGGGCGACGACCGCCATTGGGACGAATATTTGCTCGAGTGGGACGTGATCGGCAGTCTCGGGCACGTCGAGGGGCTCTACGCCTCCAAGCTGGTGACCCGGCGCGATCGCGACCGGCTTCGGGCTGGACTCCGCGCAGCGCTCAAGGCGGTCCGTCGCGGCACCCTGGGAATTGGCCCCGAGCACGAGGATGCCCATTCCGCGATCGAGGCATGGCTCACCCGGCGCCTGGGCGCCGCCGGCGAACGGGTCCACACCGGTCGGTCGCGGAACGATCAAGTCGCCTGCGACCTCCGGCTCTTTCTCAAGGATTCGCTCCTTCGAATCGAGATGCAGGCGCTCGGATTGGTCAGCGAGTTGCTGCTGTTCGCCGACCATCACGAGGCGACGCTCTGGCCCGGGTATACTCACCTCCGGCCCGCGATGCCCTCGAGTGCCGGGATGTGGGCCGGCGCCCTGGCGGAAGGGCTGCTCGACACCATCGGGACGCTGGACGGGGTCTGGCGCCTGGTCGATCGCTCGCCGCTCGGGAGCGGGGCCGGCTATGGCGTGCCGCTGCCGCTCAACCGGGAGGCGGCGGCCACAGCGTTAGGCTTCGCGGCGGTCGAACCGAACGTGGCCCAGGTCCAGAACGGCCGCGGTAAGCTGGAGGCGGCGGTGTTGTTCTGGTGCGTCCAGCTGGGTCATGATCTGGCCAAGCTTGCCACCGACGTCGTGTTGCTGTCCGGCGAGGAATTCGGCCTGCTCAGCCTCCCGGCGCGATTTGCCACCGGGTCGAGCATCATGCCCCAGAAACGGAATCCCGACCTGTTCGAGCTGACCCGGGCTCGGGCGGCCGTGCTCGAGGGCGACCTGGCGGCCGTGCTGGCGCTGCGGTCGAAGCTGACCAGTGGCTACCACCGAGATTTCCAGCTCCTGAAAGAACCGTTGATTCGAGGCCTCGGCCGGATCGAGGACATGGTGACCATGATGACCCTGGTGGTCCCGGCGCTGGGGGTCCGGACCGAGCGGGGCCTGGAGCTGCTCCAAGGCGGGGTGCTGGCCACCGACGAGGTGATGCGGCGGGTCGAAACCGGGGTGCCGTTCCGGCGGGCCTATCGGGAGGTCGCGGCGGCGCTCACGCGGGGCGACCGGATGCCCCCGATTCCGGCGGCGCGGATCATTGGGCGGCGCCGCTCGACCGGCGGGCTGGGCCGGCTCGGCCTCGGGGTGGCGTGGCGCCGGTTCGTGGCGCTGGCCAAGGCCAACGACCAGGCGGCCCGGACATTCGAAGCGGCCATCAAGAAACTGGCCGGGCGGGCCTCGTGATCCGGGGCGAACGGCGCCAGCGGCACCTCAAGGTCCTCGAACTGATCGAGACCCATGCGATCGGGACCCAGGAAGACCTGGCCGAGGCGCTGGCCCGGGAGGGCTGGGAGGTGACCCAGTCGTCGGTGAGCCGGGACATCGCGGCGTTGCACTTGGTCAAAGTCGAGGGGGCCTATCATCGCCAGGTGGTGACGAATCCGCCCCGCCGAGATTCGGACGAGCAGCGGATCGTCGAAGGCGTGCTGGCGTACACGCCGGCGGGCGACGTGCTGATCGTGCTCCATACGCCGCCGGGCGAAGCGAACCGGGTCGGGGCGGCCCTTGACCGGTTGGCCTGGCCCGAAGTGTTAGGCAACATTTCGGGCGATGACACGATTTTCCTGGCGACCCACGACCACCCGGGGCAGCGGCGCGTCATCAGGCAACTCGGGAGTCTTGGGCTCGGCACTCGGCGCTCGGCGCTCGGCACTCGGCGAACTTGACAGGGCGCTCGGGGGTGGGATAGGTTCGGGGCATGAAACAGGCGTCGATTCGGCATGCGCACCATCATCACGGTCATCGGACCGCGGTGGGGTTTTGGGCGCAGGGGCGAAAGTAGCGAGCTTCCAGCGTATCGAAATGACTCCGCGGCCCGTCACGAGACGGGCCGCTTTCTTTTGGTGAGGTCGGATGCTCAAGATTGCGTTGCCAAACAAGGGCCGGCTGGCCGATGATGTCCGGGCGCTGCTCGAGGACGCGGGCTTAAGCGTCCGGGTCCAGAGCGATCGGGCCCTGATCGCGAAGCTGGGGGACGACTACGAGGCGATCTTCGTCCGGTCGCAGGACATTCCGGAGTTCGTGGCCGACGGCGCGGCGGCGGCCGGGATAACCGGCTGGGATCTGGTTACCGAGTCGGAACGATCGCTAGTCGATCGGCTCGACCTCAACTTCGGCCGGTGCCGGGTGGTGGTGGCGGTTCGGGACGACCGGGGGATCGAGTCGCTCGATCAAATCCCTGCGGGGGCGCGGGTGGCGACGGTCTTTCCCCGGATCGCGGCGGCGTACTTCGGCCGGATTGGAAAACCGATCACGATCGTGCCGGTGTCCGGGGCCACCGAGATCGCGCCCCACTTGGGGATTGCGGATCTGGTCGTGGACATCGTCTCCACCGGTTCGACCCTCAAGGTCAACGGCCTGGTCGAGATCGCCACCATCCTCGACAGCAGCGCCCGGCTGGTGACGGCCGCCGAGTTGCCGGGCGGCGCAAAGGCCGCCATTGACGGGCTCGTCGTCCGGCTCGAGTCGGTGATTCGGGCCCGGGGCCAGCGGTACGTGATGGCCAACGTTCCCCGGGCCGCGCTGGCGCAGATCCGGTCGGTCGTGCCGGGCATCAACGGGCCCACCGTGGTCGACATCCTCAACAACGGCGACCATGTGGCGGTCCATGCGGTGGTGGCGGCCGCCAGTGTTGACCGGACCATCGCCGCGCTCCGGACGTTAGGCGCCACCGGGATCCTGGTCACCCGGATCGAGCGGTTGGTGCCATGAACCGGCCGCCGGTCCGATTCCAGGGGCCCTTGGCCCAGTTGAGCCCGGAACAGCGGCACGCCCTGATCAACCGGAGCGCGGCGGGCCCCCGGGATGTTCGGGCGGCGGTCGCGACCGTGCTGGAAGCGGTTCGCCGGCGTGGCGACGCGGCGGTCCGGGAGTTCACGGCCCAGTTCGATCGGGTCGCGCACGCACCGCTCGAAATCGACTTGGCCGTCTGCCGTGACGCCTTGGCGAAACTGACACCGGCCGTGCGGTCGGCGCTCGAGCGGGCAGCCCGGAACATCGAGCGGGTCCATCGGGCCGGCCGCCCAGCGCCGACCGTGGTGGAAACCGAGCCCGGGGTGACGGTCGAGCGACGGCCCTATCCGCTCAACCGGGTGGGGGTCTACGTTCCCGGTGGATTGGCGGCGTATCCGTCATCGGTGCTGATGGGCGTTGTCCCGGCCAAGGCCGCCGGCGTCCGGGAAGTCATCGTCTGCTCTCCGCCTGGAATGCGCGGGGTGCCGGCCCCGGCCATTCTCGCGGCGGCATCGCTGGCCGGCGCCGACCGGCTCTTCGCCATCGGGGGGGCGCAGGCGATCGGGGCCATGGCCTACGGCACCGACACCGTGCCGCCCGTCGACCGGATCGTCGGGCCGGGTAACGCCTATGTGATGGAGGCCAAGCTCCAGGTGTCCGATCGGGTTGGGATCGATGGCCCGGCGGGGCCGAGCGAAGTGCTGGTCATTGCCGATCAATCGACCGATCCCGAGTTGGTGGCGGCCGAGTTGATTGCCCAGGCCGAGCATGATCCCGATGCCGTGGCGGTCGCGGTGATGGTGGGCGACGACGTATCGTTCGAGCCGATCGAGTCGGCGCTGGCCCGGCAGATCGAGGGCTCGCCGCGGGAAGCGATCATTCGAGCCGCGCTCGCGGCCCGGGGAGGGCTGCTGACCGTGCCCAGCGTCGAGGACGCCGTCCAGTTCGCCAATGAGTTCGCGGCGGAACATCTCTGGTTGGGCTTCGACGGCGCCGCCGACCAAGCCGACCGGTTTGAAGTGGCGGGTGCGGTGTTTATCGGGCCGAGCAGTGCGGTGGCGTTCGGTGATTATCTGACCGGGGCCAACCACGTCCTTCCCACGTCGGGACTGGCCCGGGGTTACTCCGGTCTGGGGGCCCCTGATTTCTTTCGGTGGACCACGTACCAAACCGTCACCCCGGCTGCCGCGAGCCGCCTGGCGGGCGACACCGCCGTGCTGGCCCACGCCGAGGGCCTGCCGGGACACGCCAGCGCGGCCCAACGATGGGAGACCCGATGACCCGTGCCGGCTACGAGCACCTGACCGCCTATCGTCACGAAGGCGGCCAGGCGGAATGCGACCTTTCCGATAACACCAATCTGTTCGGCTCGGCCCCATCGGCCCTTGCCTCGCTCGCCGCCTGGGCCGGCGGCGACCCGGCCCGGTACCCGACGCCGGGCAACGAAGCCCTCCGCGGCGCGCTGGCGTCCTGGCTTGGCGTCGGCCCCAATCAGATCGTGGGCGGGTGCGGCTCCAACGACATTCTCGACTCCGCCATGCGGGCGTTAGGCACTCTCGGGTCGGTGCTCGCCTATAGCACCCCGACCTTCGTGATGACGCCCCATTTTGCCCGGGCCAATTCGCTCGATCCGCTGCCGGTCCCAAGCCGGCCGGATGGCCAGCCCGATGTCGAAGCGCTGCTGGCAACCCGGGCGCCGCTGATCTACGTCGCGTCCCCCAACAATCCGAGCGGCGTGGCCGCGGCAATTGGGCGGATTCGGCTGTTGGTCGATCGGGCCCCCGGGATCGTCATTCTCGACGAGGCGTATACCGAGTATTTGGGGCGGAGTTGGGCCCTGGAGGCGGTCAAGCGGGACAACGTGCTCGTCACCCGAACCTTTTCGAAGGCGTGGGGATTGGCGGGCCTCCGGATCGGCTACGGGGTCGGGTCAGCGGCGCTGGTCCTCGAGGTGGAAAAGGCCCGCGGTCCGTTCAAGGTCAATGCCGTCGCCGAGCAGGCTGCCGCGGCGGCGGTGCAGCAGGACCAGGCGTGGCTCGAACAGGTGGTCATGACGACTCGTTTGATTCGCCAGGCGACCGTGCTCCGGCTTCGCGAGCTTGGCTTTGCGGTCTCGAATTCCGACGCCAACTTCGTGGCGGTCTCGGTTTCCAATGCCGCCGAGGCTGGGACGTTCCTGGCCGGCCATGGCATTGCCGTCCGGGCCATGACGGCCGCGCCGGTCGTCGGCGATGTCCTCCGGATCACGATCGGGCCCCAGCCGATGATGGACCGGCTGATCGAGGCCCTGGCACAGTTGCCCCGATGAGAGTGGTGATCTTCGACTACGGCGCCGGCAACCTCCACTCCCTCGCCAAGGCGATCGCGGTGAGCGGGGCGGAGCCCGTGATCGAAACCGATCCGGTGGCGGCGGCCGCGGCCGACGTGCTGATCTTGCCCGGAGTCGGGGCGTTCGAGCCGGCCGCCGCGCGACTGGCCCCGGGACGGGAGGCCATCCGGCGGGCGTTACTTGACGGGCTTCCGTGTCTCGGGATCTGCCTTGGTCATCAGCTGCTGTTCGATGGGTCGGACGAAGGCGGGGGACACGGGCTCGGGGTCGTCGCCGGCCGGGTGACCCGAATCGCCGCCGAGCGGCTGCCGCAGATCGGGTGGAACGACCTCGAGGACGTCGGTGATCCGGTCCTCCAGGCGTCGGATCTTCGGACCGCCTATTACGCCAACAGCTACGTGGGCAGGCCGGACCAGCCGGGGCAGGTCGTGGCCTGGAGCCGATACGAAGACGATCGATTCCCGGCCGCCGTGAGGGTCGGCCGCACCTTGGGAGTTCAATTCCACCCCGAGAAGAGTTCGGCGCCGGGCGTCGCGATGGTTCGGGGATTCTTGGAAGCGAGCTGCCGGTGATCGTGATGCCGGCGGTCGACGTCCGCGATGGTGCTTGCGTCCAGTTAGTCGGGGGCGACTACCAGGCCGAGCGGATCCGGCTCCCCGATCCCGCCGGGGTGGCGGCGGGGTGGCGCTCGGCGGGGTATCGGGACATTCATGTCGTCGATCTCGATGCCGCCACCGGGCAGGGCGACAACACCGCCTCGGTCGCCGCGATCGTGTCGCGGTTAGGCGGCGGGGTCCAGGTGGGCGGCGGGGTTCGCACCACCGAACGGGTGGCCGCCCTGATGGCGTCGGGGGTCAACCGGGTCGTGGTCGGAACCAGGGCGCTCGAAGATCCGGCGTGGCTCGCGACCGTTGCCGAGGCCTATCCCGGCCGGATTGTCGTCGCGGCGGATGTCCGGGGGAGGGAAGTGGTGACCCGGGGCTGGACGGCCGGCACCGGCCGGACCATCGGCGAGGTGTTGGGCACCCTCGAGCCGCTGCCGCTCGGCGGCGTGCTGGTGACGGCCGTCCACGTCGAGGGATCGCTCGGCGGAGCGGACCTGGCGCTGGTGGCCTGGGTCGTCAAGAGCACCCGGCATCCGGTCCAGGCGTCCGGCGGCATTCGCGACATCGAGGACCTGAAAGCGCTGCGGGCGGCGGGCGCCGCCCGGGCTGTGGCGGGCATGGCGTTCTATACCGGCCGTCTCGATCCGGAGGCGGTCGCCTTGGAGTTTGGCTCATGAGTGAACTGAAGCGGGAAACGAAAGAAACCTCGATTCGCGGGGCGCTGACTCGGAGCGGTCCGGTCGCGATCACTACGACCGTCCCGTTCCTCGATCACATGATGACCGTGCTGGCCCGGTACGCGGGGGTCGGTCTCACGATCGAGGCCACCGGCGACCTCCGCCACCACATCATCGAAGATGTCGCGATCGTGACCGGGTTGCTGGTTCGGGAGGAGTTCCGGCCCCCGATCCGCCGGTATGGCCACGCGGTGGTGCCGATGGACGATGCGGTGGTCGAGTGCGCCTTCGATCTCGGCGGCCGGCCCTACTATCGCGGCCCGTTGCCGAGCGGGCTCTACGATCATTGGATGCGATCGTTTGCCGATCACGCCCAGTGCACCCTCCATCTGATCAAGCGCCGGGGCAGCGACCGGCATCACCTCGTCGAGGCCGGCTTCAAGGCGTTAGGCGTGGCACTGGCCCAAGCGATCGTGCCGGCCGAAGCCATCGCCTCGACCAAGGGGAACGTGCAGATCTCCCGATGATGGCGAGCCGGCTGATCGTCTGCCTCGACGTCCGCGGGGGGCGGGTGGTGAAGGGCGTCAATTTCCGCGATCTTCGGGACTTGGGCGATCCCGTGGCGCTGGCGTCGCGGTACGAACAGGACGGCGCCGACGAGATCGTCTTCCTCGACATCACCGCGTCGAGCGAGGAGCGCTCCACCCTGCTCAAGACCGTGCGGGCCACGGCCGAGCGGCTGTTCATTCCGCTGACGGTCGGGGGCGGGATCCGGAATGCCGACGATGTCGCGGCCGCGCTCCGGGCCGGCGCGGACAAGGTCAGTCTCAACACGACGGCGGTCGAACGACCCCTGGTCATCACGGCCGCCGCCGAACGGTTCGGGGCCCAATGCGTGGTGGTCAGCATCGATGCCGCGCGCGAGGGGCCGGGGTGGCGAGTCTTCACCCGGGGCGGCAAGACTCCGACCGACCTCGACGCGATCGAGTGGGCCCAAGAAGCGGTGGCGCGCGGGGCCGGCGAGTTGCTGGTCACGAGCATCGACCGCGACGGCGTCCGGGGCGGCTACGATCTGGCGTTGACGGCGGCTATGGCGGCGGCGGTGCCGGTGCCGGTTATCGCCTCGGGCGGCGCCGGGAGCGCGGCCCATGTAGTTGAGGCCTTCACCGCCGGCCACGCCAGTGCCGCGCTGGTGGCGGGGATTCTCCACGACGGCCTCACGACGGTTACCGACTTGAAGCAGGCCATGGCCGCGGCCGGCATTCCAACCCGGAGAACCTGGTGAGCGATACCGCCCAGCTGCTCCAAGCCGTAGCCGACGCATCCCGGGTGGCGGGCGACGTCGCGCTCCGATATTTCGGCACCGGCGTGGCCGTCGAATGGAAGGGTGACGGCAGCCCGGTCACGATCGCCGATCAGTCGGCCGAAGAGGCGGCGCGAGCGTGGATCGCCGCGCGGTTTCCCGACGATTCGATCTTGGGTGAGGAATTCGGCCTGACCGGAACCGACACCGGACGGCGGTGGCTGATCGATCCGATCGACGGTACCAAGAGTTTCGTCGCCGGGACTCCGCTGTGGGGCACCCTGATTGCGGTCGTCGAGGGCGACGAGGTCCTGGCCGGGGCGATCAACTGCGCCGCCGCCGGCGAGCTGGTGGCGGGGGCCCGGGGCGAGGGCGCGTGGTGCAACGGAGTCCGGTGCCGGGTGTCGAGCCAATCGGCGGTGGCCAATGCCGTCATCCTGACCACCGACGAGCGGTTTCCCGATCGTCCGGCCCGGCGTGAGGCGTGGGCGTCGCTGGCGGCCCAGGCGCGGGTGGTCAGAACCTGGGGTGACTGCTTCGGCTACCTGTTGGTGGCCACCGGCCGCGCCGACGTCATGGTCGATGACAAGATGAACCCGTGGGACTCGGCCTGTCTGATGCCTATCATCGAGGAGGCGGGCGGAGTGTTGACCGACTGGAAGGGCCGTCGCACGGCCTTTGGCGGCGATACGATCGCCACGAACCGGGCACTGGCCGGACTGGTGCGAGCCCAATTGGTGGAACCATGATCGATCAACTCAACTTCACGAAACGCGGCGGAGTCGTGGCCGTCGTCACCCAGGATGCCACGACCGGTGCGGTGCTGATGGTGGCCGAGGCCGATTTCGAGGCGGTAACGAAGACGCTCGAAACCGGTGAAATGCACTATCGGTCGCGGAGCCGGGGGCTTTGGCACAAAGGGGCCACCAGCGGCAACGTCCAGCGAGTCGTTAGGCTGGTGCCCGACTGCGACGGCGATACCATTTTGGCCCAAGTCATCCCGGCTGGACCGGCTTGCCACACCGGTGCGGTGACCTGCTTTGGTGACATCGGGGCCGGGGTCCTCGGCCGCCTCGACCGGACCATCGCGGCCCGGGCGGCGGCACCCGGTACCGGGTACACGGCCAAGCTGCTCGCCGACCGGAATCTCCGGCTCAAGAAACTGGGCGAGGAAGCCGCCGAGCTGGCGGTGGCCTGCGCCGACGGCGACCGGGAGCGGGCTGCCGAAGAGGCGGCTGATTTGGTGTACCACACCCTGGTTGCCGTCCGGGCGGCCGGGGCTTCCCTGGCCGACGTCGAAGCCGCCCTGAGCCGCCGGGAACCCACCTCCACTACTATTCCGAAATGACTACCCGACGCAATTTCATCAAGACCACCGCCGTCACCGGTGCCGCCCTCTCGCTCGGTCCGAGCGCCTTTACCCTGCGGCGCCGGGCCCCGCTTCGAATCCTCTTCATCGGCGGCACCGGCTTCATCGGCCCCCACATGGTCCGCGCGGCCATGGCGCGGGGGCACGTGCCGACGCTCTTTAACCGGGGTCGGACCAATCCCGGCCTCTTTCCCGGGGTCGAGAAGCTGGTCGGCGACCGCGATGGCGGGCTCGGTGTCCTCAAGGGCCGCCAGTGGGACGCGGTCATCGACACGTCGGGCTATGTCCCCCGGGTCGTCCGGGCCTCGGCGCAACTGCTCAAGGACGCCGCCCAGCACTACCTCTTCATCTCGACCGGTGACGTCTACAAGGACTTCATCGTCGATAACATGGACGAGGATGCCCCGAAGGCCGTTTTGCCCGAGCCGACCTCGGAAGACACCCGGAAGTACTACGGTCCGCTCAAGGTGATTTGCGAACAAGAGGTCCGGGAGGCGTTTCCGGAACGGAATACCATCGTCCGCCCAGGCTGGATCGTGGGCCCCGGCGACAACGCGAACCTGTTCACCTATTGGCCGGTCCGAATCGACCGGGGCGGGGAAGTCCTCGCCGCCGGCGATCCGACCGACCCAGTTCAGATCATCGACGCCCGGGACATGGCCGAGTGGATCGTGAGGATGCTGGAGCAGCGGACGGTGGGGGCCTTCAACGCGATGGGGCCGGGCACCCCGCTCTCGATGGCTGAGTTTCTCTATGGGATCCGGGCCATCACCAATGCCGACGTCCGGTTTACCTGGGTGGAGACTCAGTTCCTGCTCGACCGGAAGATCCGGCCGTGGCGGGATATCCCGATCTGGTATCCGCCGATTGGTGACCACAAAGGCAACGGCTTGATCAGTCCGCGGCGGGCGGTCGCGGCCGGGCTTACCTACCGCCCGCTGGCGGATACCGCGCGCGATACCCTCGAGTGGTTCAAATCACTGGGCACGCCGTGGGAAGGGGTGCCGCGGCCTGGGCTGACCGCGGCGCGGGAAATCGAACTCTTGAAGGAGTGGCACGCCCGCGGTTAGCGAAGAATCTTGCCTTGGTATCGTGCCGCGGTGATTTCCGCCAGGATGGCCAGGGCGATTTCGCTCGGTTCGCGGCCGCCCAAGTCGAGCCCGATCGGTCCGTGGAGCCGGGCGATCTGTTCCGGCGAGTGGCCGGCGTCCTCGAGCCGCTTCCGGCGGATCTGCTGGGTCTTTCTGGAGCCGATGACGCCGATGTAGGCCGCCGGCGACTGAAGCGCCGCGTCGATCGCGGGCTCGTCGAATTTCGGGTCGTGGGTCAGGAGGCAAATGCAGGTGGCGGAGTCGATGCCGACTTTGGCAAACACCTCATCCGGCCACCCGACGATCAGCTCGTCCGCGTCGGGAAATCGTTCCAGAGTCAGAAAGGCCTCGCGCCCGTCGGCTACGACGGTACGAAAGCCCAGCGGTTTGGCGAGTTTGACGAGGGCGGTGGCAATGTGGACGCCGCCAAAAATCAGCAACGTCGGGCGGCGGGAAAACACCTCGTAGAGCACTCGGACGTCGCCGTCGGAGGTCGGGATCGTTTCCGACTTGCTCGACAGGTGCCGGATCGCGTCGGCCGCGCCGGCCGCCACCATCTCGGCCAGTCCGGCGGGGATCCCCAGGTTCTCGCGGGCTCCCGATTCGTGATAGACGAGCGCCGCCCCGATCGGCGCGGCCCCGCCGATGATGGTCGCGACGACGCTGCCCTCGCGGCGGCCGGCCGCGGCCGCGATTTCGGGGCGAACGGTCGGCTCGACGAACATCGAAATGGTGCCCCCGCAGGAGAGGCCGAACTCCCAGGCCCGTTCGTGGGTCACCCCGTATTCCAGGGCTTTCGGCGTGCCGCGCTCGATGGCCGCCATGATCTCTTCGACCACCGCGTTCTCGACGCAGCCGCCGGACACCGAGCCGGCCATCTTGGCCGTTGGCGTAGCCAGCAGCACGGCCCCCTCGGGCCGGGGCGCCGATCCCCAAATCTGAGTCACCACGGCGCGGCCAACGGCGCCTTCGGCTCGGAGCCGTTCGTAGGCTTCCAATAGTTCCCGCATCTCGTGCCCCTGCGTCGGTTTGAACTCGCCAACGATACTTGGGGTGAAGGTTTTTCTGAACTAGCCGGCCCGAAGCAGCCGGGTCAGCACCCGGTCGAGGGCCGAGGCAAACGCCTGCTTGGCGCGGGCGTCGTACGGGGCAGGCCCGCCGGTTTCGGTTCCTCCCATCCGCAGCGCATCCATGAAATCGCGAATCGAGAGCCGCTCGCCGATGGTTTCCTCGGTGTGCTCGTCGCCTCGGGGATCGAGGACCACGATGCCCTTGGGCACCAGCAACGCCGCGAGGGGAATGTCCTGGGTCACCACCAAGTCGCCGAGCTCGACTTGGGCTACGATGTGCTGGTCGGCGACATCGGCTCCGCCATCGACCCAAACCGCGGTTACCAAGGGGTAGCCGGGCGGCGTTTGGAGTCGCTGGTTGGCCACCAGAACCACGGGCAAGCCAAGTCGCTTCGAGGCCCGAAAGACCAGATCCTTGACGTCGCGGGGCGCGGCGTCGGCGTCGATCCAGATCCTCACCGGGTTTCTCAGATCACTTGCAGGACATCGTATCCGGTGAGCAGGTAGGTTTTTCCCGCCACGAAGTCCCGTACCAGTACGGCCGGGTTCTCCGGCGTGATCATCGGCGCCAGCAGTTCGACCGGGGTCTCGATGTCGACGTACGGAAAGGCCGGCTGCATGATGGCCCGAACCGCCTCGTGCCGGACCTGGGGATCCCTGACGATCGATGCGTACGCGTGCGCCTCCCGAAGCGACCCGACGATCCGTTCCTCTTTGGTGACGGCCATCTGGGAGAAATTGTGCTCACCCATCCGCCGCAGGGCCTCTTCGACCGTCGCGGTCTCCTCCACGCCCACCAGGTCTGCCACGGTCTTGGTGCTGACCAAGCTCCGAGCCGTGGGCCCCTCGAGGTTCTCGTAGCCCATCCGCCGCATCCACTCGGGATTGAACATCTTGCCCAGGTATCGGGTCCCGTGATCGTGGAAGATCACCACCACCAACTCACCCGCCTTGAAGTGGTCCTTGAGCTGCAGCAGCCCCGCCAGTGCCGACCCCGCCGAGTTTCCGGCCCAGATGCCTTCTTGGCGTACCAGGGCCCGGGTGTAGATCGCGGCGTCGCGGTCGGTCACCTTCTCGAAGTGATCGACGATGCTGAAATCGACGTTCTGGGGCAAGAAGTCCTCGCCGATACCCTCGGTGACGTAGGGGTAGATTTCGTGCTTGTCGAAGATCCCGGTTTCCTTGTACTTCTTGAAGA